>JBCDKX010000149.1:0-8360 GCA_038746055.1 Pseudomonadota bacterium | reverse complement strand
TCGAAAAATGTGAGTAAGCGGCTGCTAACGGCACTCACTTCAATTCGATGAGTGAATGGATGAAACGGCATGAATCCGGTCAGTTAGGACCGAAGTAGACTTGCCTGACCAATGTGGACGGCGGTGTCCGAGTGTGGGTCGGGAGCCGAAAGTCAGCTTTTGACAACCCTACCTTCGTAAGCGGACAGACCGCTACCGGTCCACTTAGGGCCGTTGCCAAATGGCTGGAATTGGGGGTGTTTGCGGACTGCTCACCAAACCGATTCGCGATCAGCGAACCGCCACAAGTTAAGTCGAGGACTGATTTTCCCGGAGCGCGCCACGAAGCGCTCACAAAAACTGAGGATGTTTAACCTCCAGTCAAAGGGAGTTTTGCTATCATATATGTCTGAACCGGCGCGAGCGAGCTAGAAATCTGTCGACAATCCCATTATCCTCAACCTCAAAAAAGATCTGTCATCAAATGACTCATTACCGGGCTTCTGCCCCTTCGGACCCATGAGAGTATCTATGCAGAAGGGGTCCGCAGCGAGCTGCTGTTGTCGGATAGCCTCTGTTTCCGCAAGCTTTGCGCCTAACTCGGAGTATCCGTCTGAAGCGATGATGATGTCCTTAGCAGATTCGGGGACTGGGAAGACTTCAACAAACTTGTCGGGGATATGTTCACCATTGACGGCCCCAAACCCAAACCTCGAAATTTCATGATTCATAAAATGGGTCTGGGACTGCAGAAACTTTTCCAGCAGGTCATCGCTGTGCTTGCCAACCGCGTAGTCGAACATCTCCTGTCGTTTGTTTTCAAGCGATGATACGATGCATGCTCGATAGTTCGAGCTGATGAACTCGACCAAACTCGTGTGCTTTTCTACTTTGCCATCGATTGCAAATACGCAGTCTCCCACGCGCCAAACCTCACCTCTTGCAGGAACGAAGAAGCATCCAACGAATGCCCCGCTGCTTCGCCTGTCAAACGCCCCAAGTTCGGCTTTCAGCTTGCTCACCAAAACCGTTAACTCGGCAAAGAAATCGATTGCGAGTTCTTGCGCCTCATGAGACGCTATCCAACTTGCACATTGGTCGAGTAGCTTGGCAAATTGAGGAGGTGTGAGACCATCGGAGTTTCTAGATCCGTCGATTATGCCGAGGATACCCTCACCTAGAACGACCCGGTCTTCAGAGTAGTGGCCGACTCCGCCCTTGCCGGCAGAAAACATCTCAACCGGTTTGCAATCAAACGCTGGCATTCAGGATCGAACGGCTACGCGGGCCGTGATTGAATAAAAGATCCAACGCGAACAGATTCGGGATGAAGCCAAGCTCCATGAACTGCTGGTCATAAGTCGGGTGGGAAAATGACTGCCAGACGACATCAATACCGGACTTTTCGAACTGATTGAGCTCAAGATATCCGTGACCGCCTTCACCCGACAAGTAATGCGTGCCGCCTACCTGCTGGACCAAATCCGCAAGATACTCGCTAGCGTTGCCTTGCCGAGGCGCGAGTTGGGATGCGCGGCATATTCTCGCTTTGATGGAGAAGTGATCGCATAGGACTGCAAGCATACTTGTCGCAATATCGACAAGGCTATCGGTGCGCGTTTTCAGGGCACCAGAGACCTGCTCGCCGAGCTGGGGCCAGAACCGGGTGGTTCGGTAATATGACGAGAGTTTTTCGAGCGTTGCGCCATGCCACTCCTTGCATGGCCGAGTTCTCTTCTCGGCGATGCTGGTTGAAAGTCTGGACTTCGCAACCGGGATCGTAACGAACACCTTGCCGTTCGGTGATTTGACGTAGTTCCGATTTTGCCATTCGTGCTTCACGTACTGCGCATTGTCGAACAAAATGAACACATCGCTTTTCGCCATCTTATCGACGTAACCCAACCACGGAAATACGTGAGGCTGGTGGATCGAGACGATCACGACCAGACACCCTGCAACCAAAATTCGCGGGGACACGGATCGTTGATGGTCATCGTGACGATTCCATCGCCGTTAGCCTGTTCGACAGCCCTGATCGCCATACGCTGCTCGCGATGGAATCTTTCCGGAAGCTGGGTGACGGGTACGCTCATAACGTCTCTCACCTCGTCCGAAAGTGAAGGGCGAGGGTGTTCGGTTCGAGCGACAAAGCCGAAAGTGATCTCGTTCTGAAGGGGTTTGTGCTGAACCACGGCCAGCCTGCACTCCTCGATCTCGATGTTTACTTCCTCGAGCACTTCGCGGCGCACACCATCCCACGGGGACTCGCCCGGCTCAACACCTCCGCCTGGCACATCCCAGACATCGTGATCGCGGCGATGGCAGATGAGCAGCCTGCCTTGATTGTCAAAAATCAACGCGAACGCTCCGATGATGTGTGAGCCGCTCACGACGCAGGAACCGCTCTCTGACCGACGGGCATCGGATTGACCAGCGGGCGTGGCAGCGAGGCGGGGCTGGCGCCACGCCATGAGCGCGGGTCTCGGATGAAACCTTGTCGAAGATAGCGCCGTTTCGAGATGTCGAGCCGATCCTGGCCCGGCCCCAAACTTGTTCTGCCGTGTGCAAACTTTCTCTGCTGAAAAACCAGCAGATCGCCAGGTTCCAACATCATTTCCAGTCGCTGCGACTCTAGAATGTCCGAAAATCTCTTGAAAGGTGCGAAATGGGGATGTGCGCGATCCATCCCGGGTAGGATCTTTCCGGTAAATCGCAGCAGATGAAAGCCCTCGACTGCACTGCCGATCACCGCGAAAGGACGCTTCTCTTGTCCAACACCGTAGAGATCGAAGAACTTGCCTTCCTCGAATATCTCTTGCTCGAAAAAAGTTCGGTCTTCGAGAGGAAGCACTGCGAGCGCCTTTTGAAGATTCGAGAGTGTCGATAGTCCACCACCCATCGGATCCGAACGGACACAGGCCAAGCATACGTAATCGGGCGGGATCTCCACATTAACGCCATCGATATGGAACGGCTGATGGCCTGTCCCGCCAAACCGGTGAACTTCACAATCGAGCTTCGTTTCAAGCTTCTGCCACGCTGGATACCGAAGGCACATCTTGAAAGGCGTCCCGATCAAGGCGGTCAATGCCGTCGCGACCACCGGATGGTCCAGCAAAAGATCCTGGAGTGGAAGACTGGATACAATTGCCAGGCCACTCAACTCGTCGTGACCGAGCGATAGCTGGTTGCCAAGGAAGCGGATCAGGCCTGTTAACCTTTTGTCAGCGGATAGTTTGGTTCGCAGCTCGCGCAGGGCAGAAGGGGGCACTTCTTTGCAGTTGGAAAGAGCGAGCTCGGGAAAACCGCTCACCGCTTCTGCGAGGGCAAGCCCTTCATCAGGAGTGAGTGCATGCCTTACGGTTTCGGAGAGTGCGAAGTCGGGGTTATTCATCCGAAAACCATGCGATCGACTTTGAACGCCTCCCATTTGCGGGCCGACTCGCGCCGCTCTCGTACAATCATCGCCCAACGCGCAGAACGTTGGTCGATGTATCGTTCATCCATGTAGAATTTGTTCGCCTGCGACGTGTGCGCCTTGATCGCACGAATCTTGGTCAGATAATGCTGAGTGACATCGATAAAGACATTGGGCTGAAAGTCGCATTCCGCTGTTGCGCTCTCGGCGAGAAACAGAGTTATCATGCGAGGGGACCGCCGAAGGACATTCCTGACCGCGTTCGACACAGCAATATGATCTTGATGGTTTAGGGCGTGGTCTTCCGCGTAATGGGTAAAAACGATGGTTGGATTTTCGCTTTCTATGAATGACTGGACTCTGCTGACGAGCGCATGGTCATAGCTTAGTCGCCCATCTTCAAAGCCAGCGAAATCGACTTCCGCATTCAGATACGAAGCCGCCTCTAAAGATTCCTTACGCCGATCGTTCACATTTCCTGACACTCCGTTCCCGCCGGAAGTAAGGTAGAGAATGGCGACTCTCGCACCTGCCTCTCGGAATTTGGACAGAGCCCCGAAGCAGGTCAGCTCGGCATCGTCGGGATGAGCGAAGATGGCGGCAATCTTGCAGCCTGTGAAGTCGTGTTGATTGGGAGGCAGCACGGCCTTCTCCTTACATCTTTGGTCATGGCCTTGCGCATTCGGTTAGCAGGCGAAGTGCGAAGATTGTCTGCCTGTTCGTATCGATGATGGCCACACGCGCCGTTGGCATTCGGTGTGCGGAGATATCCAAGGCGCGTGATGTGGGCATGGCTGCTCAAGTGGCAGCATTTATAAAAACTAGAACTAAAATCGGTATAAGCTTCCAGTAAAAATTGGATATTGAAACAATTTTTAAATAAATATCTATCCCTTACCTACAAAAGGTCGTACATTGTATATACTACTTACATAGAGTTTGCCGTTTAATTCACGCTTGATTCTCGTTATAAGGTTAAAATTCACGGACCGATAGTCGGGTGCATCGATTTGAATTGATTATTCGTCAAAATGATCTGGCCCTGCGGTGAACTGACTTTTGAAGTTGTTCCAGGACTGGCATGTCGGTCCAATCTGGCGATTGGAGGGACTCATGGCATCGAAAACGATCGGGAAGACCGCGTGGGTGATAGCCGCTCCGGACGGGATCATCTCAAGCCGGTGCGGAATTGGCGTGGTCGTTCATTCGTTCTTTGAGGCGTTTGATGAGTTGTTGCTGCAGGCTCGATCTCTTTCAGGGAATGTTGCAATCCACGCGATCGGGATCGCCTTGGACAGGTCCAGCGCGGATAGGGATGACGAGATTGAGCGTCGTGTCCGATTGGTCTGCGGGCAAAGGGGAGGAGCACTGCATCTTGTGAGCAACACCAAGCCCGCTCGATATGCCACCGATGTGTTCTCTAGCACGGTCTATGAGCGGGAGATTGACGAATGGAGACATTGCAGCCGCAGGGTCGCGAACCACGTCGATGAGATTTCAGGTCAATATGAGCGGACCCATGTCATCTTGCACGACACTATGCTGCTCGCGACTCTTGCATTCTGCAAGCGTTTGTCTGGGCGGAGTTTCCTTTGGATTGCTCACAGCCTAGGGGCGTTCTTCTCCGGGTCACTGTCCGCGCAGGCGCTTGAAATTGAGCGAGAGGTGCTGAGCGCCGTGGCGGCGCGCGATGACATTTTCTTTGGCTACATCGGAGAACAGGTTCGTCAGTCGCTGATTGAGGACTACAATCTGCCAACCGAGCGGCTGGTCGCGATTACCAACGGGATATTCCACAAGTCGGCACGCTTCACACCTGTCCCTATCGATCAGTATATTCCAGCTCACGCGAAAGTGATCTTCGCTTTCGGCCGAGCGGATCATCAAAAGGGTTTCGATCTGCTTTTGGCCGCTTTTGCGAATGTCCACAGCAGGTTGCCGGATCACCACCTGATTTTGCTAGCTCCTCAGGGGCAGGACGAATCCTATGCCGAGTTCCTGAAGTCACAGTTATCCGACGTGCCGGCGTCAAGGTTCACAATCATCGATCGGTTCATCGAGAATTTTCCTCAGGCGATGCTAGTCCATGACCAGCTCGATATGGTGGTGTTACCTTCAAGGTTCGAAGCCAATTCCATAGCGGGACTCGAAGCAAGCGCGTTCACGCGCAGCTCTGTCGCTGTCATATACAGCGACATTCAGTGCTTTGTTGACGCCTTTCGGGGCCGACCCAATGCGATTTGTCTCGAAGAGCTAACCGTGACGGCACTCGAAAAGGCGCTTGAAAAAGCTAGACAGGAGCGTCGCGAGGTAGACGGCGGTGCAGCCAACGAAAATAGTTTCGTGCGCAACACGGCGGCAGCAATCGATGCATTTGCAGTGCACGAAGTGGACTGATGCGGCTGTGGGCAGCTCAACAGCGTAGCGAGCGGAAATTTCTATTCTTCAGCTACTTCGACTTCGCGCTCATTCTTGCGAACATCAATGTCGAGCTTTTCTTTCTGGCACGAGCGTCGGAAGATGAACTCTTCGCGGCCGTGTCTCTGATCCCATTGATCGGCGTCCTCTTCAATCTGATCAGGATATGGGGCAACAACTCCCTGATACAGATGTCGTCGGCGGGCGCGGATGAGGGGGAGGCTTCATCAGATCATATCGCCGTGCAACTGGCGGCCAGTGCCATTTTCGGGCTCGCTCTGTCAGCAGTGCTGCCAATAGCGTTTCTGCTGCACTCGCTTGTGTATTCTTTCGATGCCACCCAGCTCAAAGCGGCCTGGTCCTACGTGTTGATCCTGGCACTGGGCTATGTTCCCTATGCTATGCGGTTCGTTCTGCACGCACACCACACAGCGGTCGACGCTGCGCACTGGAATGTCATGCTGTCTCTGGTCCAGCTCGGCTCGATGGCGCTCTTTGCCACGATTCAGCTATATGGCTTCGCCGAAACGTTTGCGATCGAGAATGTGGCTTTGTCGATACTCGGTAGCTGGATCTGTACCACCGTGATCGGATTGCTGCTTGCTAAGACCAAGATCGAGTTTTCGTATTTGTCCTTCAACGCCATCCGGCGTGTTTTCGCAAGATCGCTCCGTGCAACCTTGCCGGCATTGCCGGAGCCGATGTCCTATCAGGCATTCCAATTCGTGATCATTGCGGTCCTCGCGCAAGACTCACAGGACAATGTCATTGCCTTCCAGTTCAACGTATCGCTTTTGATGTTTATATCTGCTGGCTACGTATCGTTCTCCAACCTTCTGACGCGTGAAGTGGTAAAGCGGATCGCGCGACGATCGCTCAAGCAAGCCGCACAAAAGCACCGCGAGCTACTGCTGCAATGCTTAGCCTTCTCAATCATCGCTGGCCTTGCCGTACTCACCTTCTTCTCTGTTGCGCTTTCAGCCTACGGGTTCACGCCAAGCGTCGCTACGGTGGCATCGGACATTATAGTGGCTTGCGTCGCCATTGAGTGCTTGCGAGCAGTCAATTTCCAACTGGTGTTCTTTCTCCGGGCATTTTTTCTCAATGGTTTTCTGAGCATAGTCTCAGTCAGCCTAAACCTTGCGTCAGCCTTCGCCTTGGTCTCGTTGGCTGAAGTCGATCCGTCATTGGCAATGCTCAGCGTCTTGATCGTCATTTCGGTAGAAGAGTTGATTCGGATCGGCGTACTGTCGCTCCGTATTCGAGCAATACGCAGGCAATTTGGATCACACTATCGGCACTTTTGCAGATTTACCAAGTGATGAACGAAATGCAGCCACCAACGACAAATCGATTTTCCGGGTGGTCCTCTCCCATTATTCAACGTTCGAAACGGGACCAAGGCTCTCCGCCTAGGTTTTCAAATAAGTAAGCACGCCAAGCTTCATGGTGACTTTGATTCGGTAATCTTCTCGTGGATCGTCAAGCGAGCTGTCCGGTTTGACGTTCCGCTTAGATAATACAAGAAGGGGCACTGTCAAAAGGATGGCTGGTTTGCGGTCTGATTGCTAGCAGTGGTGGATGAGCAAGCCTGAGAATCCGTTTCGCTACTTTCATTCATCGCCTGAAGTCATCCGCATGGTTGTCATGCTGTATGTTCGGTATCCGCTATCGTTGAGGAACGTCGAAGATCTGCTGTTCGAGCGCGGGATTGATATATGTCATGAAACTGTGCGCCTGTGGTGGAACCGGTTCGGTCCCATGTTCGCCGCGGACATCAAACGCCAACGGATTAGCAGACTGAAGGGCTACACAAACTGGCGTTGGCACGTCGACGAGGTGTTCGTGAAGATCAACGGCGAGACGCATTATCTTTAGCGGGCTGTCAACCACGAGGGCGAAATTCTGGAGAGCTATGTCACCAAGAAACGCGACAAGTCTGCGGCTTTGAGGTTCTTCAAGAAGACGCTTAAGCGCCACGGTAGCCCGGTTGAAATGGTAACTGACGGTCTGCGTTCTTACCCTGCTGCCATGAATGATCTTGCGATTGAAGATCGACGGGAAGTGGGAAGATGGCACAACAATCAAGCAGAAAACTCCCACCTGCCTTTCCGCCGAAAAGAGCGCGTGATGCTTCGCTTCCGACAAACGAAGACGCTACATAAGTTCGCGTCAGTTCATGCGAATGTGTACAACCATTTCAACTCAGACCGCCACCTCACCGATAGACAAACCTACAAGACCACCCGCGCCGTCGCACTGGCGGAGTGGCAGAGCCTGATGGCCT
The DNA here is from genome assembly GCA_038746055.1 of Pseudomonadota bacterium. Lineage (GTDB taxonomy): Bacteria > Pseudomonadota > Alphaproteobacteria > Sphingomonadales > Sphingomonadaceae > Erythrobacter. The sequence continues at coordinate 255 of JBCDKX010000149.1, read as the reverse complement.
GACGGCTGAATGGGGTAGGGGACAACTCTGCCAGGTGGAGACGAGTTCGTGTCGGACTGACAGCACCCCGTGCATATATATCCGGAGTAGAGCGAAGTGTTCGCAATCCATCGATACTAGCCTTGAAGCGTATTGCTGATGCGCTTGATGTTGATGTCGCCGATCTTCTCGATTCTGATGCAGCGCAAAGCTATGCCCGCGACCGTCAGAGTGCCTAGTTTATTGCTCGGCAGATAGTTTGGGACTCAAGCCTTT
>JBCDKX010000148.1:0-8372 GCA_038746055.1 Pseudomonadota bacterium | reverse complement strand
GGATATTGGATCAGCAAGCGACGCTGAGCCCGTTCAACAAAGCTGATGAGGAGGATAAGCACCACGACCATCGCCAGGAAGGCGATGATAATGCCCGGTGCAATTGAGCCAGTGCGTCCGCCTTCGAACATGTTCATCGCGAACACGGGGAACTGCGCAACGATGCCAGCCATAATGATGAGCGAAACGCCATTGCCGATGCCGCGCGAAGTGATCTGTTCACCCAGCCACAATAGGAACATGGTGCCGCCGACCAGGCTGATCACGGCGCCAATACGGAACATATAGCCGGGGTTGACGACCGCAGCGATCCCTTGTTGGCCGGCATAGCTTTCAAGGCCCGTCGCCAGGAAATAGCCTTGAATGGCGCAGAGGAACACCGTGCCGTAACGGGTGTATTGATTGAGCTTTTGCCGCCCGGTCGCGCCTTCTTTCTTAAGCGCGGCCAGCGTCGGGTGCAGTGCTGAGGCCATCTGCACCACAATCGAGGCGGTGATATACGGCATCACGCCCAGCGCCACGAGGCTCATATTGGCCAGAGCGCCGCCGGTGAACATGTTGAACATGTCGAGGATCGTGCCCTGGTTCTGCTGCGCAAGCAGATCAAGCGCCAACGGGTTGATCCCCGGCAGCGGCACAAAGCTCAGGAAACGGAACACGATCAGCGCACCGATGGTGAACCAGATGCGTTGGCGCAGCTCAGTCGCCTGAGCAAAATTGCCCAAGTTCAAATTGCTGGCGATGTTATCGGCGCGTGAAGCCATATTTGGTGTCGATCCTATGGGTTTCGTTCGGGAGGGCCCGAGTGCGATGGCCTAAATAGGAATAGCAAGGCCGCTTGTCGAACCCTGCGTGCCACTTTTCATCATCCCGGCACCGCCAAACGCCGCACCGGGATGATAAAAGTGAATTACTCGGCGTCAGCTTTGGCCTTAGCAGGAGCGGTTACTTCGACGCTGCCACCGGCTTTCTCAACCGCAGCAATCGCGCCCTTGGTCGCACCTGTGACCACGAATTTGGCTTTGGCTTTGATTTCGCCTTTGCCGAGCAGACGCACACCGTCTTTGCCGCCGCGGGCAAGACCGGTTTCGCGCAGGACTGCTTCGGTGATGTCTTTCTTGGCGTCGATTTTCTTCGCATCGATCCACTTCTGGACCATGCCGATGTTCACCTCAGCGTGATCTTTGCCAAACGGGTTGTTGAAGCCCCGCTTTGGCAGACGCATGTGCAGCGGCATCTGACCGCCTTCAAAGCCCTTGATCGCTACACCTGAGCGGGACTTTTGACCCTTTTGACCGCGTGCAGCAGTTTTGCCTTTGCCAGAACCGATACCACGGCCCACACGCATACGTCCCTTACGGGCACCATCATTGTCACGGATGTCGTTGAGTTTCATCGTTGCACTCGCTTTCGCTTTCTAGATACGGCCCCACCACGGGGCAACGCGCTGTTTGGAAGGCGCGCGGATAGCGGAGAGTGCGCGGGGGCGCAAGGGGAAATGGGGCACTGGGCTCTGAGGATAGAACGGCCAGAACGTGTAGCTTAGCAAAGCAATTGTATTTTTCCAGGAGAGCAAAGGTTCCGCTGCCAAAATACTGACGGCAATTGGCGTATAGCGGCTCAAACCCCAATTGCCGCCCCGTCATGATACTCGATCAGCCAATCCGTTGGCACAGCTATCGTTTTTGTGAGGCGCTATCTCATCGCTTGCTTGAATCGTAAATGCTATCAAGCCCAGTCAACAATCGTGTCACAACATCACTGAATGCGAGCCTCACATATGCCAAATCCACTCCCGATACTCGTCTCACCCGAAGCTCAAGCCGTCGCCGCACGAGTGGAAGACTTTGTCCGTGGAACCATTGCCCCGTTTGAAAATGATCCCCGCTGTGAAACCCACGGGCCCACCGATGAGCTTGCAAGTGAACTTCGCGAAATGGCGCGCGAGGAAGGCTTGCTGACCCCTCACATCAAAGAAGACGGCTCGCATTTCAGCCATGCAGAAACAGCCCTTATCCTGCGCAAAAGCGGCCTATCGCCGCTCGGCCCTATCGCATGTCATGTGATGGCCCCTGATGAAGGGAATATGTATCTACTTGGCAAGGTTGGAAGTGACGTCATTAAGGAACGGTTTCTTGCGCCCCTGGCGGCCGGCAAAGGGCGCTCCGCATTTTTCATGACAGAACCCGCAAAAGATGGTGGAGCGGGCTCAGATCCATCATTGATGCAGACCACATGCAAACGCGATGGTAATCACTGGGTCATCAATGGCCGCAAAGCGTTCATTACGGGAGCTGAAGGAGCCCAAGTTGGCATTGTCATGGCCAAGTCGATGGAGCCGGATAGCGAAGGTGGTGCATGCCTCTTTCTCGTGGATTTGCCCGATCCTGCGATTCAAACTGAGCGCGTGCTGGAAACTATCGACAGCTCAATGCCCGGAGGCCATGCGGTGGTCAAAATCGACAACTTGCGCGTTCCCGCCGATCAGATGCTGGGAGATGCCGGAGAAGGTTTCAAATACGCCCAAATTCGGCTCGCTCCGGCGCGCTTGACCCATTGCATGCGCTGGCTTGGCATGGCCGAACGCGCTCAAGAGATCGCCACCGACTATGCCTGTCGCCGCACGGCTTTTGGCAAGCAACTCATCGATCACGAAGGCGTGGGCTTCATGCTGGCGCAGAACAAGATCGATCTGAAAGCGTGTGCTCTGATGATTGATTGGTGCGCAAGTGTGCTTGACACTGGCGATTTGGGGACCACAGAAAGCTCGATGGCCAAGACGTTTGTTTCTGAGACGTTGTTTCAAGTGGCCGACCGCTGCGTTCAGGCGATGGGCGGCACTGGGATAACAGGCGACACCATCGTCGAACAATTGTTCCGGGAAGTGCGCGCCTTTCGGATCTATGACGGTCCTACAGAGGTGCACAAATGGAGCCTTGCAAAAAAGATCAAACGCGACTGGCGTGAAGCTCAGGCACAAGAGAGATAGGCGTTTCGCCTCCCTGCCTACTGACGATACACCCCAACCCCATACCGGCACGGCTCCGCATCGCAGCGGATCATCTTCATACGAAAGAACGCCAAACCACCTTTCTCAGGCACAAGCTCCACAATCGGGATGGCATCCTCTTGGCGGTCGCTGGCGATCTCGAAGCCGTTCTTGTCATAGACGCCAAGGTCAATGTCCTTGCATTGCTCGTCACAAAGACCAATCGCCACGTAGCGTTCACCGGCTTTGAGGGTGAAGCGCAGCACGCCGGACTGTCGCTCTTCAAGCATTCCGCCATTAAAGGTATGCGAACCTGCATAGCCCCGGCCAAGGGCGATGGCCCTAGCCTCCTGCCGCAAGTCTTTAAAAATCTCCGCAGACGTTTTAGGCGCGCTAGTCGTGGCGCAGCCTGACAGACCAATGCCCGCTACCAAGCAGGCCAGCGCCCCCAACGTCTTAGAGTTCTTCAATTTTTCAGTCCCTCAGTTGCCTAGTGGGCAACGCAGTCGGAAGCTACCACCCTCGCTCACAGGTGGCTAGAGGCCCAAACGCAAGCGGGCCCGCCATGCGGCTATCGCATGACGGGCCCGTCTTGAATGTCGCTATCGACTAGAGCTTAGTCGACTACGGTCACCAGATGCGGGATCTTGGCGATCGCGCCGCGCACTTCAGGGGTGTCCTGACGCACTACGACTTTGTGCATCTTGTTGAGGCCAAGACCGATCAGGATCTTACGCTGGCCTTCCGGGCGACGGATCGGCGAACCGATCTGCTTGATTTTAATGGTAGCCATGATGAATTACTCCACTACTGCCGCAGCTTCGACCGCTGCTTCAGCTTCGCTGGCACCGCCGCGACCCAATAGGTCGGCAACTTTCTTACCGCGACGCTGAGCCACTGACTTCGGAGACGTCTGGTCGCTAAGCGCTGCGAAGGTTGCGCGGATCATGTTGTAAGGGTTCGAAGTGCCCACCGACTTGGTGACAACGTCTGCCACGCCCAGGCTCTCAAAGACAGCGCGCATCGGACCACCGGCAATGATACCAGTACCTGGAGGCGCTGTACGAACGGTGACGTTACCGGCACCAAAGCGGCCCTTGCCATCATGGTGCAGCGTGCGGCCTTCCTTGAGCGGCACGCGGATCATCTTCTTGCGAGCCGCAGCGGTTGCCTTGGTGATCGCCTCTGGAACCTCGCGCGCTTTACCGTGACCAAAGCCAACGCGGCCCTGACCATCGCCAACTACGACGAGCGCGGCAAAGCCAAAGCGCTTACCACCCTTAACCGTCTTCGAGACACGGTTGATGTGGACGAGCTTCTCGATGATGCCATCATCTTCTTCTTCGCGCTTGTTGTCGCGGCCACGACCACGGCCACGGCCACGGCCACCGCCATCACGGTTTCCACCGCGACCACGACCACGGCCCCGTTGCTCTTCAGCAGGAGCAGCAGGCGCTGCCTCAGCGGGTGCCGCTTCAGCCGGTGCAGCTTCTGCTTCTGCAGGAGCAGATTCAGCCGCAGGAGCTTCTTCCGAGGCCGCTTCGGTTGCGGGAGCCTCAGTCGTTGCCTCAGGAGCAGCTGCTTCTGGTGCCGCAGCCTCTGGAGCTGCTTCTTCAGTTTTCTTTTCGTCAGCCATACTTAGAACTCCAGCCCGCCTTCACGAGCGGCATCGGCCAGCGCTTTTACGCGGCCATGGAACAGGAACCCGCCGCGATCGAACACGACAGTGGTCACGCCAGCTTTTTTAGCGGCCGCTGCGATGTCCTTACCTACTTGGGTAGCGGCATCGACATTGGCGCCCGATTTCTTCGCGCCAAGCGTCGAAGCAGCGGCAACGGTTTTACCCGCGGCATCGTCGATGACCTGTGCGTAGATGTGGCGACCTGTGCGGTGAACGCTGAGGCGCGGTTTGCCCCCGCTGCGCGCCTTTAGAGCGGTGCGCACACGGCGACGGCGACGCTCAAAGAGAGATAGTTTTGCCATCTTACTTCTTCTTCCCTTCCTTGCGGAAGATATACTCGCCGCGATACTTGATACCCTTGCCTTTGTAAGGCTCAGGCTTGCGCCACTTGCGGATTTCAGCAGCAAACTGACCAACGGCCTGTTTGTCGATGCCGGAAACCTCAACCGTGGTTTGATCGGGCGTTTTCACTTCGAGACCTTCTGGCACAGCCAGATCGACGTCGTGGCTGAAACCAAGCTCAAGCTTGAGGGTTTTGCCCTGAGCCTTCGCACGGTAACCAACACCGGAGATCTCCAAAGTCTTGGAGAAGCCCTCGGTCACGCCTTCAACCAGGTTGGAAACCAGCGTGCGCTGCATGCCCCAGAAGGAACGTGCTTGCTTGCTATCATTAGCCGGGTTCACAGCGATTGCGCCGTCTTCGATCTTATACGTGATCAGGTCAGACAGCCCCATGGAAAGAGTGCCCTTGGGACCCTTCACGCTGAGCGTACCTTCGTTGATCTCTGCCGTCACACCCGCAGGGATGCTGACAGCCTTTTTACCAATGCGGCTCATCAGAAGACCTCCGCAAGAACTTCGCCGCCAACCTTGTTTTCGCGGGCTTCGGCGTCCGAAAGGACACCGCGCGGGGTGGAGACGATGGTGATGCCAAGGCCATTGCGCACAGTCGGAAGCTCGGCGCTCCCCGAGTAGACGCGGCGGCCTGGCTTGGAGACGCGAGCAACGTGCTTAATCGCCGGCTCGCCTTCGAAATACTTCAGCTCAATGCGCAGCTGTGGGTGCTTGCCCGAAGCATCATCGGAATAGCCACGGATGTAGCCTTCACGCGTCAGCACTTCGAGAACATTGGCCCGCAGCTTGGAAGCTGGAGAGACAACGCTGTCCATTTTCGCACGCTGGCCGTTGCGGATGCGGGTGAGCATATCACCCAGTGGATCGGTCATAGCCATCTGTTAGCTCCTCACCAGCTCGACTTGGTCAGACCAGGGATCATGCCCCGGTTGCCGAGATTGCGCAGCTCGATCCGGTTGATGCCGAACTTGCGGTAATAGCCGCGTGGGCGGCCGGTGGTGGCGCAGCGATTGCGCACGCGGGTTGGATTCCCGTTACGAGGAATCTCAGCCATTTTGAGGCGGGCCATCAGGCGCTCGCCTTCATCAAGGCTCTCGTCATTCGCGATTGCCTTCAGCTTTTCGTATTTCGCTGCATACTTCTGAACGAGTTTCTTACGCTTTTCGTTCTTGTTGATCGAACTCAGTTTCGCCATTGGACTTAAGCTCTCTTCCTATTGAATTGCTGTCATGCGAGACGGCTTACGCCGCCTCTTTCTGATCGTCGGCTTGGCCCTGGAATGGGAAGCCGAACAGACGCAGAAGCTCACGGGCTTCTTCATCGGTCTTAGCGGTGGTGGTCACGATAATGTCCATACCCCGGACCTTGTCGATCTTGTCATAAGAGATCTCTGGGAAGATGATCTGCTCTTTGATGCCCATGGCGTAGTTGCCACGGCCGTCAAACGACTTGGGGTTCAACCCACGAAAATCTCGAATACGTGGCATCGCGATTGTGACGAGACGATCGAGGAATTCGTACATGCGCGCGCGGCGCAGGTTCACCTTACAACCAATGGGCATGCCATCGCGCAGCTTGAACTGAGCGATCGATTTCTTCGCGCGGGTGATGACCGGCTTTTGACCTGCGATCAGCGCCATTTCTTCAGCCGCAATCTGGATCTTTTTCTTATCCTGACTGGCTTCGCCCACACCCATGTTGAGGGTGATCTTGGCAATCGAAGGCACTTGCAAACGGTTGGTGTAACCGAACTTTTCAGTCATCGCCTTAACGATTTCGTCCTCATATTTGGACTTAAGGCGTGGAGTGTAATCAGCCATCGATGGTCTCCCCACTCTTTACAGCAACGCGCACCTTCTTGCCGTCCTTCTCTTCGAAACGGACGCGGGTGGGCTTGCCATCCTTGGGATCAGCGACAGCAACCTTTGAGATGTCCATCGGCGCGGGGAAGCGGTCGATGCCACCTTGCGGGTTTTGCTGGCTCGGCTTGCGGTGACGGGTAGCCACATTCACGCCCTCAACGATGATCTTGCCATCCTTGGGCGAGACTGACTGGACGGTGCCTTTGCGGCCCTTGTCCTTGCCCGACAATACGACGACTTCGTCGCCCTTTTTGATCTTAGCAGCACCCATTTTAGAGCACCTCCGGAGCAAGCGAGATGATTTTCATAAAGCCCGCGCCGCGCAGTTCACGAACCACTGGGCCAAAGATACGCGTACCAATGGGTTCGTTCGACTTGTTCACCAGAACAGCAGAGTTGCTGTCGAAGCGGATGACGCTGCCGTCTTTGCGGCGCACGTCCTTCTTGGTGCGCACGATGACGGCACGGTGTACGTCGCCCTTCTTCACCTTTGCACGCGGCTGAGCCTCTTTCACAGAGACCACGATCACGTCGCCAACGGAGGCAAATCGGCGCTTCGACCCGCCCAGCACTTTAATGCACTGGACGCGCTTGGCGCCGCTATTGTCCGCGACGTCGAGATTGGATTGCATCTGGATCATGGATCCGGTTCCTTCTCTTGGCTTACTGGGACACCCGATACCAACCGGGGCTCAGCAGTTCCGTTTACGTCAATTAGTTACCCGCTGCCTCGACATCGAGATCAGCTTCAACTGCCTGAACACCGCCAGCCACAACACGGTCTTTCACGGTCCATGTCTTGGTTTTGGAGATCGGCTTGGTCTCTTCGATGCGTACAATGTCACCAATGGTGTACTCATTGGTTTCGTCATGCGCGTGATACTTCTTCGAGCGCCGGATGATCTTCCCATAGAGAGGGTGCTTCACCTTACGCTCAACCAGAACGGTCACTGTTTTGTCGGTTTTGTCAGAGCTGACAGTTCCGATGAGGATACGCTTCGGCATTGTCTACTCCTTACGCCTTAGCGGCCGCAGCACGCTCATTCTGGAGCGTTTTGATCTGAGCGATCGTGCGGCGCACTTCTTTGATGCGTGACGGCTTCTCAAGCTGGTTGGTCGCAGCCTGGAAACGCAGGTTATACTGCTCGCGCTTCAGCTCGGTCAGGTCAGCAGAAAGCTGATCGTCGGTCTTTGCGCGCAGATCTTCGGTGGAAGCCATTACTTGTCACCTCCCAGGTGCGAGGTGTCGCCAAAACGGGCAACAACCTTGGTCTTGATCGGCAGTTTCATTGCAGCACGCTCAAACGCGAGCGCGGCAACGGGGCCCGGCACACTATCAAGTTCAAACATGATGCGGCCTGGCTTCACGCGGGCAGCCCAATATTCAACCGAGCCCTTACCCTTACCCTGACGAACTTCAGCAGGCTTTTTCGAAACCGGCACGTCTGGGAATACGCGGATCCACAGGCGACCTTGACGCTTCATC
>JBCDKX010000147.1:0-8385 GCA_038746055.1 Pseudomonadota bacterium | reverse complement strand
GGAGAGATGCCAAAGTTATCAAACTCAGACGCGCGGGCAGACTGAAGCGCATCAGGGTTTCGTCCCAGGATTTCGTTGGTTAGAGCAAGGAAGTTTTTTGCATCCGGCTGATCGGATGGTTTTGTTAGAAACGGCCGTCCGGCTGCGCTCTGGGTCACGGGGCGGGCGCTGATTTGCGACTGAATGGCCCGAGCGTTCTCCAGGTCTTGCTCGCCTGCGACAAAAACGCGGCCCAGCATCCATACATCGTTAGAGAGAAGTCGGATTGGTTCGACGTCCGAAGGTACATCAACTGTCTGACCCGGCCCTATGATCCAATATCGTCCGCCGCGCCCGCCAGTCGCTCGAGAGCCAATATAAGCAACCTGATCGTTGAACGCGTCCATAAAGGCGATTGAAAAGTATCGGTCTTGGGGCGACGGCGCGATGACCTCTATTGGACCGACGCTAAGGTCGAGCACCGCTGAGGTGTAAAGCGTGTCGTTGTTGGGTGTTGTGACCGCACGCGAGGATGGACTGCTCAAGCTGCGAACATGGAGTTCACGATTGATCACCGGGCCACCGTTCCACTCAGGATACTGAGGCTTAATCCGATTTGCGTTGAAAAGCCCTGTTCCCTCGACCTGTCCAGAGAGTACCTGAATTCGACTGGCGAATTCATGGGGCCCGAAAGCGTAAAGCAATGGCGCCCGGATATCGTCTGCAAGAGAGGAGATGCGATAGATTCCGGCACCGCTTGCTACGGCAACCAAGGCCCCACCACCAACGAGAATTGATCGTCTTGAAATCATAAATGTACTCCCTCCCCCTAGGTAGAGGTTACAAGCTCGCGCTTCATTCGCCTGTTCAGAATATTGAGATAACCTGCCGGGAAAATGCGGACGATCTTGTCGAGCAGTTTCGCCTGCCGTGTGATCACAATACGGTGTTTGCCGCGCGCAACTCCGTGCATGATGTCGAGTGCGGCCTTGTCCGCAGGGTAAGTCAGAAGCTTGCTTTCGTAGAGTTCAAGTTGCCTTTCTTGCAGCGCTTTGGCCTCAGGCGACACTTCGGCGGAGTCATCCTGATTGGCCCTCGCAATATTGGTCTTGACGCCACCTGGGTGGACACACACAATCTGGATCTTGTGGTCATACAAAAGTGCGTCCGCTCTGAGCGCCTCAGTCAGTCCGCGCACGCCAAATTTCGTGGTGCAGTAGATCGGCAACCCGGGCATGCCTGCAAATCCGTTGAGAGATGAGATATTGACCAGTTTACCTTCGCCAGACTTTCGAAGGTGAGGAAGAAAAGCTCTGGATCCGTGCAATACGCCTAACAGATTGATATCGATCACACGTTGGATCAGCTCCTCCGACATCTCGGTGAGTTCCCCCTTTCCGGTGATACCTGCGTTGTTATAGAGTTGGTGAACTTGGCCAAAATGAGCTTCAACCGCAGCCGCATAGTCGTAGATAGAAGCGTGATCCGCGACATCTAGGCGAACGGCATGCACTTCGACGCCAAAGTCCAGCGCATCCTGCTTGGTCTCGGCGAGTTGCTCCTCATCAACATCGGACAATGCGAGATTCGCGCCGCACTGAGCCAGTTCGAGCGCTAGAGCACGCCCAATACCACCAGCAGCTCCCGTAATGACGCAGGTTCGGCCCTCAAATACTTGTCTCATGCCGCTTCCGTGACCTCAATGGCCTCGATATCCGTGGGATTGCTCAACTTGAGAGCTGGATCAATTACGGGCCGATTTTTGAGCGATTGCCGATCCGCCAGGTAGTCGAGCGTCATCTCCCAAGGATAGCCAGGACCTTGTTTGGGAAGCTCATTGATTGAGCGCTTCACGTACCCAGCATCGAAATCAAGCAAGGGGCGCGCTTTCATTTTGCTCCCCGGTTCTAACGGGCGACAAATTGTCTGCCCCTGATCATCCATCGCCTTGATCAGTTCACAAAGGTATCGGCACAGAATATCGATCTTGAGAGTCCAGGAAGAGTTTGTGTAGCCAATGGCAAACGCCATATTGGGCACATCGCTCAGCATCATGCCGCGAAATACGAAGCGCTCTGAGAGATCGACCTCTTCGCCATCCACCTTGAATGGAATGTTCCCGAGCATTTTGAGCTTTAGTCCGGTCGCGGTGACTATCGTGTCTGCTTTGATGAGTTTGCCACTCTGCATCCGCACGCCATCGGCTTCGAATCGATCGATCTGGCCGGTAGCGATTGAGGCCTTGCCATCCTTAATCGCCTCGAAGAAATCCCCACCCGGAGCGGCGCAAAGCCTCTGATCCCAAGGTTTATAAGGCGGATTGAAGTGTTGATCGACATCGTAGCCCATAGGAAGCTGTTTGATGTTCGATTTCCTGATGAGAGCACGCGCACGGTCGGGAAAACTCTGGCAAAACCGATAGAAGTATCGCTGTAGTCGAGTGTTTTTCCAGCGGATTGCGCGATAGGCCTGCTTTGTCGGAAGGATGCTTCTTAAAAATTGGGCAAAGCCGTCTTGCTGCGGACGGGCAAGAATATAGCTTGGGGTCCTTTGGATCTGTGTGACATGTTCTGCATCGGCAGCAAGTGCTGGGACTAGAGTAATGGCCGTTGCACCACTTCCTATCACGGCGATGCGTTGCCCTTTGGGATCGAAGTCCTCGGGCCAGAACTGCGGATGGACGACCTGGCCTTTGAATTCTCTCTCTTCAGGAAAGTCCGGACGGAAAGCCTCGTTATAGTCATAGTATCCAGTTGCGCTGAAAATCCATCGACATTCAACAATTAGGGGTCCGTTGGATGATTGCATTTCAACCGACCAAAGACCTTTGGAGCTATCCCAATTTGCTGCCGTCACTTCATGCTGAAAGTGGATTTTTTCGGTCACGCCATACTGATCAGCGGTTTCGCGCAGATAGGCCATTATCTCGGAAGCAGGCGCGATGGCGTTAGCGCTGGTCCAAGGATTGAACTCGTACGCGAATGTGTAGAGGTCAGAGTCCGAGCGAATACCGGGATACCGAAAAAGATCCCAAGTGCCGCCGAGGTCATTGCGAGCCTCAAAGACAGCCCATGACTTTTCTGGCATCTCTCTAGCCAGATGGCAGGCGCACCCTATTCCTGAGATTCCGGCACCAATGATGAGCACATCGAGCACGCTATCGCTCTTCATAGTCTAAGCATCCGTTTCTTAAGCTGGATTTGAAGGCACCGTTCTCAGAACCGGCGACTGCCGATCAGACGGTGGTTATCCGTCGTCGTTATCTGTTTAATCTGATTTCAGCCCTATAATGGCATATTATATGACATTATCAAGTGGCTTGGGTTTGATTTCATGACCTCCTCTCAAAGAAGTGGTCTGTTTTGAGAGTTAGGATTTAGGCTATTGGCGGCTTGAAGGTCAGTCGAGCGAGGCGATTGAAGGACCTCGAGAAGGAGAACTAGCGGTTGAGGCAGGCTGTCTCTGACCTAACGCTCGACGCCTTGATCCTGAAGGAGATTGTCGAGGGAAAGTACTGAGTCCTTCACGACGGCGGTTGGCCATCGACGCTGTGCAGGAGGTGCTGGGCGTATCCCAACGCCGGGCCTGCCGGGTCGTTGGTCAGCGCCGCTCGACCCAGCGCAAACTGCCAACGCCACGAGTGTATGAGAAGCCCTTGACCGTCGCGATTATCCGGTTGGCCCAGCAATACGGATGCTATGTCTATAGCCGGATCACGGCGCTGCTGCGCCATGAAGGCGCTGGCTGGTGAACGCTAAGCGAGTTGAGCGCATCTGGCGACGTGAAGGGCTCAAGGTGCCGCAGAAGCAACCCAAGCGCGGGCGGCTATGGTCCAACGACGGATCATGCGTAAGGCTCAGGCCGCAATATCCCGGTCACGTCTAGAGCTACGAGTTGGGTGCGCTTCGCTTGCCCTTCTTCGCTTTGCTTCATATCCGTGATGGACCGAACGCACGACGGCAGAGCGTTCCGCAGGCTGACTGTCATCGACGAGCACTCGCGCGAGTGCCTGCCGATCCATGTCCAGCGCAAGCTCAAGAGCGATGACGTGCTGGCCGTGCTGACCGAGCTGTTCCAGCCGCCCGCAACACAAACGATCTTGCCTCGCCCTGCTAGACCGCCTTACGCTGCGCTTCAGACCGCCAGCAGGGCGACCACAAACGCCGGAACTCTAACTTAAACCGTGGAACAACCTAATCGGGCAGGTCAGCCGCTCCCTATAGTTACCCCCACACCTGTTGCTGCGCCACTTATAAGCCAATGAAGGAGCATCGGAGGCAACCTGCAAATCGCACGTCGCGGTGTTTGCGGAAACGCCCGCTGCTAGCGTGGTCAAAGTGCTCGCAACACATCTCCCCGAATACCCACAGTTCAGCTTTCACGAGTCACCGCTTGTGCTGGGCGGCCTAACGAGCGAGCCAGTTGCCAATAACCTGCGTCAGGCCGCTGTTCTCTAACGTGCTCGAAGGGCGAGGATGGGTGGGGCATTCCAGGCAATAGGCCTGCACACCATCGGTCCCACTGAGCATTCTCGCATCCCTAGCAACCTGCCCCAAGAGTACTTCGCGCTGGCGGGCGGTCATGGCGAACAGATCACCACCGCGAGCTGCCGGAACAGGTGCAACGGCATTGGTGATGAGTTGTCGGATGAGCGAGTCATAACTGCCGGGAGCATCGCCGAGGAACATCGCGCTCCAATCATCTTCCTCGAGGCTGGCCTCGTTTGCGACCCACTGCAGCGCGTCGTCAAGCCCACCGAACTGATCAACCAGTCCCAGCTGTCGTGCGGTGCCGCCATCCCAGACGCGGCCTTGTGCAATCTGATCGACCTTGTCGGTAGTCATGCCACGTGCTTCGCCCACAATTGTGAGAAAATCGGAGTAAGTGTCCTCCACACCTGCCTGCAGGATCGCGTCTAGTTCTGGAGTGAAGCCATCAACCAAGTCGGGCTGGCCGGAAAGTGGCGTCGTCCGGAACCCGCCCGCGCTTACCCCGAGTTCCTCCGCTGTCCCCTCGAACGTTGGGATCACAGCAAACACACCAATCGAGCCAGTGATTGTCTCAGGTTGTGCGAAAATGCGGTCCGCCTTGGTCGCCACCCAATAGCCGCCGCTGGCGGCCACATTGGCAAATGAAACCGCAACAGGCACATCCTTGTCGGCGCGATAGCGCTCAACTGCTTGGCGGATATCCTCTGAGGCAATTGCAGAACCACCGGGCGAATCCACCCGAACCACCAGACCTTTGATATCTTCATTGCTTAGAGCCTTGTCGAGCAGCTCGACAATGCGCGCGCCGCCAGCAGTGCCGGGACCGGCATCGCCATCGACGATGGTGCCAGCCACCGTCACAACGGCGATCTTATTGCTTGACGAGCCAGTGCCGGGGCCAACATCGGCTAGATAAGGCGCAAAGTCGCTTTTCGCATAGGTACCGGGCTTTTCATCGAAGGCGTCTTCGCCAGCGATTTCCGCGACATGCTCACCAAACTCAACCTTGGTGCCGATTGTGTCAACGAGCCCTGCGTCTAGCGCGGCCTTCGCAAGATCGCCCGAAGATGCCTCGACCCATGCGACTGGGTCGCTGGTGATGCGGTCCAATTCGAGTGCCGGGCGGGCCTTTTTCACATTTGCCTGCCATTCCTCCCATAAGGCACCGTAAAGAGCCGCCAGATTTTCACGACTGGCCTCTGATGGCCCGTCAAGGAGATAAGGCTCGACAGCCGATTTGAAGGTACCCACCCGATATACTCTGACATTCACTTTGAGACTATCAAGCAGATCGGCATAGTACAGTCGCGCACCGCCCGGACCGGCAATAGTAGCCCCGCCCATGGGATCAACCCAGACTTCGCTAGCGTGGCTCGCCAAGTGCATGTGATCATCACCATAACCCAATGCATACGTTAGAACGGGTTTGTCGGCCTTGCGCACACGGTCCATCGCGTCTGCGATCGACTGCATATGGACCTGACCACCCCCGACAAAGGTGCTCAAATCCATAACTACCGCTTTGACCCGGTCATCGCTTGCCGCCGCGTCAAGTGCGCGGACAAGATCGCGCGCGCGCAGTTCGATCGGAGGAGCAGAGCCGCTCAGCAGGGTTTGGAGCGGATCAACTTCGCTTTTCTCTTCAACCACGAAGCCTGACATATCGATGTAGAGCGCGCCTTCGCGAACCTGACCGGGATTGGGCGCGGCTGAGAGAATGCTGAACAGCGCGACGAAGAATAGCAGCATGAAGACAAGGACTAGACCGTCCTTGATCCCAACAATGATCTTCCATGCCTTACCTAAAAAGCTCATATCTCTTCTCAGTCCCTTATGTTGCGAGCAAAGCTCTCGCCATCGTAACGCGCCCGAGGTGCTCGCAGTTCCCTTCGCGTATAGCTGTGCCCGCGCAAACTTCTAGGGGAAGCACGGCGGTCATGGGTTGAGCGTCATACAGCTCTCGACTAAGGGCGTGGCTTTGATGAATGAGACTCGATCAGACAGTCCGAAAGGTGTCTTCAGTTCGGGAAGTTTTCCCGAGGGCCGCCGTGCTTTTCCTTACCGCGACCTCACCGGTATCAGTCAGTTAACACGGGATGAGATCCTTTATCTGCTTGCATCAGCTGAGGAATGGGTTGAGCTTAACCGCCAGCGGAACAAACGAGTAGAGCTCCTCAATGGGCTCACTATAATTAACGCCTTTTTTGAGAACTCCACCCGTACGCTTCTGAGTTTTGAGATTGCTGGCAAGCGCCTCGGTGCCGATGTGGTCAATATGCATGCAGCGCAATCCAGCGTGAAGAAGGGTGAGACGCTGATCGATACAGCGATCACCCTGAATGCCATGCGGGCTGATGCGATTGTCATCCGTCACAGTTCAAGCGGTGCGACGCAGTTGATCGCGGATAAGGTCGACTGTCCGGTTCTAAATGCGGGTGATGGGCAGCACGAACATCCGACACAGGCCTTGCTTGATGCACTCGCATTGCGCGAGGCACTGGCTGCGCGCGGGGAGGCGTCTGAGGACTTTGCTGATCGCACGATACTGATTTGCGGCGATATTCTGCATAGCCGCGTGGCGCGTTCAAACATCCTTTGTCTAAAAGCCATGGGTGCGAAGGTGCGCCTTTGCTCCCCGCCTGCCTTAATGCCGCAGGGGGTAGAGAAAATGGGGACTGAGCCCTTCCACGATTTTGATGCAGCGCTTGAGGGCAGCGATGTGGTCATGATGCTGCGTTTGCAGTCTGAGCGGATGTCGGGCCAGTTCATTCCCTCCGCGCGAGAATATCACCACCTCTATGGCCTTACCAAGGCTCGGCTTGAGCGTGCAGCTCCCAATGCTCTGGTGATGCATCCAGGGCCGATGAACCGCGGCGTCGAGATCGATAGCGAGGTGGCTGATATGCTCGATCGATCCATTATCACTAGCCAGGTCGAGATGGGAGTTGCGATCCGGATGGCCTGCCTTGATGTGCTGACGCGGAGCGGTCGCGGTGTTGAGGGATGGAGCCAATGAGGCAGACTTCGCCACTCACGATCATCGGCGGGAAGATTGTCACTTCAAATGGCGTCATTGATGGTGCTGTGCGCTGCGTTGATGGCTTGATTGAAGCTGTTGGCGATCAAGTTGTCGTACATGACAGCGACGCGGTAGTGGACGCTGCGGGCAAACTCATCGCGCCCGGTATCATCGATCTGGGCGTATTCACAATCGACAAACCGGCCTTTCATTTTGGAGGCATTACGCGGGCGGCCTTGATGCCGGATCAGTCTCCGCCGCTCGATCTTCCAGCCCGGGTCAACTATATTGCAAAGAGCGGCAAGCCTGATCTTTGGGTCCATCCCCTTGCGGCCGCCACACAAGGACTTGCGGGTGCGGAGCTTGCTGAGATTGCGCTCATGCGCGAAGCCGGAGCGCGAGGGGTTGCTACGGGGCGTTCTTGGATCGCCGATAGCGGAGTGATGCTGCGCTTGCTTCAATATGCCGCCATGCTCGATCTCGTCGTGGTCACTCATTCAGAGGATGCCGGACTTGCCGGCGAAGCTGCTGCAACCGCGGGTGAGTTTGCTACCCGGCTTGGCTTGCCCAGCGCCCCTGCAGAGGCTGAGGCATTGGCCATAGCGCGCGATGTTGCCTTAGCTGAGCTTAGCAGTGCGCGTGTTCATTTCCGCCAAGTTACGACTGCTGCTGGATTTGATCTGATACGATCAGCCAAGGCAAGGGGGGTGCGTGTGACGTGCGGCATAACGCCCGCGCATTTCATGATATCTGACAATGCCACCGCCGATTTTCGGACCTTCGCGAAGCTTTCCCCGCCTTTGCGTAGCGAAGCTGATCGGCAAGCAGCGATCAGTGCGATCGGCGATGGTACAGTGGACGTTATCTCAAGTGGACATGATCCGCGCGGACCGGAAG
>JBCDKX010000146.1:0-8411 GCA_038746055.1 Pseudomonadota bacterium | reverse complement strand
TCGCTTCAGTTTGAATATGTGGTCGACACACTCCGATATTTGGTGTGGCAAGGCCTCGCTGACGCGGACAAGCCCTTTGTGCTCAAAAGCGCGATGAGCATTGGCGCTGAGGACGGAATAATGAAAGCGCATGGTGCGCCGAACCTAATCATGACGCATCGCAACCCACGCGAATTTATCACCTCAACCTGCAAGCTTGGCGTGGTTTTCCAGCTTCCCTTTTCCAATGAGCGTGGCGACTTCTCAATGGCGGTTGCCGGAACGGCAATGCTTGCTGATTTGCATATGGATTTTCGCAAGCGGCGTCCGGAGATTGGCATTTTGGACATCGATTATCGCCGCTTGCGCGACGATGCCGCGACTGTAGTCGAAGAGGTGTTTGCTTACGCGGAAATAGAACCGGGTCCTGATGCGATCGCGCGAGTGCACCAATGGGAGGTCGACAACCCAAAGAACCGGCACGGCGCGTTCAAATATGGATTGGAAGACTTCGGACTAGATGCGCAGCAAATCGACGAGGCCTTTGCCGACTTTAATGCGCTGGCTCGATCTAAGGGCATAGATTACTAAAACGACGGCGATTCTTGGGTCGGTTGCGGACGGGCAGCTTTCGGAAACGTATGGTCAGAAACCGTTCAAGCAAGAAGAACAAAAATCAGCCGCGGCTTGAGACAAGAGCCAAGTAAGCTGGAATCTGTATTCAATTACTGGATAAGCGCATGCGAGCCGGTTTTGTCTTGCAATACAAGCCTGGTTGCAGAGCTTAAGCGAATTGCGACCTGAATTAGATTTTCTCAAGCAGCCTGACCATTTCAGCTTTCTCAGCTTCATCCAAAGGCGCCAAGAGCTCATGAACCGCTCCGTCCAGGACTTGCTTGACCGAAATCACGAACTCTTCCCCGCCTGGGGTCAGGCGCAGCAAATGGCTTCGTTGGTCTGCGGGATTGTTTATCCTGAGTACCAAGTCCCGGCGTTCAAGGTTGGAAAACAACCGGCTTAGCTGGCCTTTATCACGCCCCATCAGTTGGGAGATCGTCTGAATTGAGGCCGGTTGAACCTCAGCCAATGTCAGCAAGATCATACCCCCGATTGGCCCAATATTGTGCTGATCAAATTGCGGTGCCTGAACATGGATACGCGCGTTCAAGCGCCGCATCAGGCGGTCAATCTGTAAAGCGAGTTCCATGGCGGAACCCTCAGTCATTTATTTGGTTGACTTTATCAACTATATTCATACGATCGAAGTATTCCAAGCAAAGACGTTGCTGGCAAGTTTCAACAAATACAGGAGAAGTTGAGATGACTTCCGGCCAAGCCATCATTCTAAAGCTGGTTTCAGTGCTATGGATCATATGGGGCCTTGTGCATATTCTCGCAGGGGTCATAATCATCAGTGCACCCGACGCTGCGGGCGCGGTTCAGGCCGTTGCAGATGCCGTCCCCCAAGAGGACTTGGTTTTCGAAGCTCATAGCGCTGCCAGCGCACTCTACAATCAGCATGGTTGGAACCTTGGATGGATCGGATGCGTCACGGTAGTCTGCGCACTCGTCATCTGGCGCGGTTCAGTCAGCGCAAGCTGGAAAACCGCTGCTTGGTTAGCAGCACTGACCGGAGGCATGGCCGATATCGGCTATTTCGTGTTCATGGATCTCGGAGGGTATGTGAACTTCGTGCCAGGCGGATTGATGACCTTCGTATCCGGAAGCGCAATTGTTCTTAGCGGTTGGGTTTGGTTCCAGAACCGGGACGCAGCCGCCTGACTGCGCTATTTCACTGACCCGATACATGCCCACGGCAAGACGAAGATATGGCGATGGTGTTGAGCAGAGCGTCGCACGCGCCAAATTGTCTGATTGACTTAATCCACCCTAACGGATCATTGTCTTAGCTTGGCCTTACGTCGCCCGCGTGATCCTCGATCAGCTCATAGGCTTTTTCATACCACTCCGTGCCGGGATAATTCGCCCCAAGAACAGCGGTGTATTTCACCGCTTCTTCGCGAATTCCGAGCGCCAGACTGCTCTCCGTCAGGCGATAGAGCGCCTCGGGTGTGTGGCTTGTCGTCTGGAAATCATCCACCACATTGCGGAACCGCAATTGCGCTGCGAGCCAGCGGCCGGACTTCTGATAAAAGCGGCCAATTTCCATTTCCTTGCCAGCCAGGTGATCAGCGACCAGATCAAGCTTCAACCGCGCGTCAGCGGCATACTCCGTTTGCGGGAAACGGCGATTGACTTCACGCAGCGCGGTTTGCGCCTGCTCGGTGATTGACTGATCCCGATTAACGTCGGAAATCTGTTCGTAATAGCAAAGCGCGATCAGATAATAGGCGTATGGCGCATCCTTGTTGCCCGGATGGATGGAGAGGAAGCGCTGCGCATTCTGAATCGAGTTGTTGTAATCGCGCGAGATGTAATAGCTGAACGCACTCATCAATTGCGCACGCCGAGCCCATGGTGAGTATGGGTGTTGGCGCTCAACCTCATCAAACAGGGCCGCTGCAATCTGCGTATTGCCGCCATCTAACCGCCTCTGTGCCTCGGCATAGAGCGTCTCGACATCGCGCGCGACATAAGCGACGTCTTCACTGGCAGAGCCTCCGCCGCATGCTGCGGTGGTGGCAATCACTGCGCCGAGAAGCGCAGAGCGGGCGATCTTTGAACGAATGGAGCGTGTCATGGGCGCCGGATATAGCCAGCCTCTTGGTGAACGCCAAGTGAAGTTGTTGCGCTTTTACGCTGCGCTATGCACAGAGCCGTAAGCTCAGCTTTCGAGCTCTGCGATCTTCGCCATGATCTCTGGCACTTCGCCTTGTGCGCGGACGAAGCGCCGATAGTTGTCGAGCGCAAGGCCGGTGTTACCGAACTGCTCCTCGATTTGTGCCGAAATCAGCATGAACTCCGGATTGTCGGCAAAATTGCGTTCCGCCCGATCCTTTGCCTCACGGGCACCCTGCACATCACCGCTGGCGAGTTTGTAACGTGCCAATTGCCATTGCAGGAACGGGAAGTTGCCGTGGTTCTCAACTGCAATATTCAGCACTTCACCTGCTTCATCGATCTGGCCGAGATCCAGATGGAGACCTGCCACATTCGTCAAAGGCAAAGCGTTCACGGGATTGATGTCATTCGCCTTGCGATATTGTACAATCGCTTCTTCCAATTGCCCGCCAAATATGGCTTTGCGCCCGGCTACCAAACGCGCCTCAAACACATCGGGCCCATTGCGCAGCGCGGTATCGACATATTGCGCGGCTTCATCCGGCAAGTCAGCGTCATACAGTTGATCAGCAGCAAGGGCGTTGATGTGCGGGCTGTCCGGGAAGCGATCGAGCGCAAAATCCATGCCCGCTGCGAAATCTTCAACCTCGTTGAGCTCGCGGAGCGCCCAAAGCACCATACGGAAGTCTTGCGCGGTGTAATCCTCCGGTGCCAGACTTTCATACATCTGCACTGTTTTTGCCGAAGAGCCTTGGAGAATCTGTGCATGCGCGCGCGCAATCCGGCGATCAACTTTGCCCAGCGCAGTCGCAGGCAATTGGTCCAACGCGGCAATCGCGCGGTTGCCATCTCCCATCTTCAGCATCAACTGCAATTGGAGTTTGCGAACCTCTTCATTCACCTCGCCCCGCTCAAGCAGATCGACCAGATGGGCATTCGCAATTCTATATTGCCGTTCGTCGAACGCGCTCTGCGCATCGTCAAGCGTTGACGCGGTGCTCATCATGCCACTGCATCCGCTCAGAGCAAGGGCGAAGACAGTTGCGAGCGCCGATGAGGGGAAAGTTGATTGGCCGCGTTTCATGCGGCTTGCGATAGCGAAAAGACTCTAAATTTTCGCTAAACCAGCGCCTTGAGCCAGCTACAAAAAGAGCCGGCACCGCAATGCGGGTCCGGCTCAGTTCTTTTTAGTTGATACGCGCTTATCGTCTTGTTGGATTATACTTTTTTCGCGCGTTTCTTTGACAGGCGTCGCCCGCCGATTACGCCCGCAGCAGCAAGGCCAAACAGCGCCACACCGCCTGGTGCCGGCACATCTGTGCCACCGGAGGTTGAGCCGCCTGAAGTGCTGCCACCCGAAGTTGAAGAGCTGCTGCTGCTCGAAGTTGAGGTCGAGGTGCTGCTGCCACCGCTTGAGGTGCTGCTGCTCTTCCTCCATTTGGAGAACTTCGATGATTTGAACGACTTCGAAAAGAATGACTTACTGAAGTTCGATTTGGAGAAGTTGGTGTTCCAGAAAAAACCGGACCCGGAGCTCTTCGAGAAGAAAGCGTTTGCATCAGTGGGCGTGACAGCGGCTGCTGAGGTTGTCGCGACTGCGGCGGTTACGATCGCTGCTTTGATGAGTTTCCGATATGGCATGTCTTACCCTTTGAGCGGCTGCGCGTGTGCAATCACGCGGTCAGGATTTGGTAAAGCAAGGGACATGCCACTTTCCTCAGAACCTATGACTTCTGAGGAACACAAAGGTTAACCCGCCAATCTCGCTCAGCGGGTTTGTCAAGAAAACCGACACACGCCCCCAGCACATTTTCCTACTGCGCGCTTTTGTGGTTGGATTGCCGCCATGACCCGCCGCGCCGATCCCCAGTCCACGCGCCAGCTTGTCCCGCGCGGGCAGCTCCCCACCTTTACCCCCGTCCCGCGCAAGCACCGGCGTCACGACGGCTGGACCGAGGCTCGCCAGCGCGCCTTTATCGAAGCGCTGGCGGACACCGGCTCAGTCGGCGCCGCTTGCCGCGCCGTCGATATGAGCACCAACGGCGCCTATTACCTGCGCCGTCAGGAAGGGGCGACAAGCTTTCGCGAAGCCTGGCAAAAAGCGCTCGACCTCGGCGTCCAGCGGCTGGAAGACGTTGCCATGGACCGTGCGATTAACGGCGTGGAGGTGCCGGTCTATTCCTATGGCGAGCTGATCGGCACGCGCAAAAGCTATAATGACCGGCTGCTGATGTTTATGCTGAGAAACCGTGCGCCTGAGCGGTTTGGCAAGCACGGCAGCGACCTGAAAGGCCTCAACGCCGTGGGCAAAATGGAGAAGCGTCGCCTTAAGAAGAAATGGCGAGAAAAGCTTCGCGCTGAGTGGGAGGCGGAACTCGAGGCATCGCGCTCTCACACATCGGTCCAAGCCATCCGCGACAGCATCGACGCCAAGGTCATGGCGATCCGCACGCAGGTAGAGCGCGAGCGTGCCCGCGAATGGGAGCAAATGTCCGAAGAAGCCCGCGCAGCCTGGGCCGAGTTCGAGCGCCTACGCAACCGCGACTTTGAGCGCTTGGACGCCGACGAGGCGTTTCGGCGCAGGCACGAGCGCGGGCCCAATGGGGACGCGAGACGCGAGACGGTGAATGCCAATCCCGAGGACTGGTTGCCCAAGCCCCCTGCCCCAAGGTCGAGGAAGACAGTGCACTCGCTTAAAGATAGCTCTTGGGATGAGCGGGAGCCCTAGCATCCCCTCCCGTCCGCGGGAGGGGCAGCGAGACTTAGCTGCTTGCCTGCTTAGTCGCAGCGGGGTGGGCATGTGGATAGGCCCAAGATTGCCAAGCCCACCCCCAACCCCTCCCGCAAGCGGGAGGGGAGCGATAGCTTAGCCACCAAAAGCGTGGTGCTGCCGGTGCCAATCGAGAAATACCGGATGCGGACGATGCGCCGCTCTCTTCGGAGCGATAAGTTTGCGCGTTGGATTGATGATCGCCTCAACGCCAGTTCGGTCATTCACCTTGCGGTGGATCAGAATGTCCAACTCATCAGAAAAACCGATGAGCCCACGATCAAACATCCAATGGACCGTGCCCGACAAGGCGATGCCGTTCTGCACGCTGTCTGGGCCATTGTGTTCAACCGGCTTGATATGAGCAGCCTCTGCTTCCGCGCGCCCTCCACCGTTAATTAGCTTCCATCCTGTCACCGCACAGGTGCTGTCGTAGGCTGCCAAGACGGAGCGGCGAAACAGGCCGTCTCGCTTCTTGCGATTGGTCAGCGACTGGATGATGGGCCGCTCAAACTCGAAAGGGACCCGTTGCTCTTGAACGACGTCCAGATCGGCTTCAAGGTCAACGCGCGGCAGGATGTCGTCATCACCCGCGAGACCTGCCTCCACTATTCTGACGAAGTCAGCATCTGAAATAGGCCTCACAGCAGATTGAGCACGGCCCGATATCTTGCCGCTTTCGTTCAAAACGCCGTGTTCGATTGGCCCATCAGGGCCACTGAAGGGAACCACTTGAGTGAAATCGACGTAGGAGCCCGGCTCTATCAGAGCGAGAAACATGTCTGCTTTGGTTGGGTCGGGGATTATTTTCTCGACCTTCGCGACCGCGAAGTAACCACGCGAATTCGGGACCTTTGTGGGTTCAAGATATACAATCCAATTGCCAACAGCTGGTTCTGCTCGCGACAAGTACTGTCTCGGGAATTGGTAACGCTCAGCCGGGCTGTCGTCGTAGATCGAGTCTGATCGGTGGATGAAGACGGCGAATGCCATAATTCCTCAAAAGGCAAATAGCGATCACTACTACGAACACCCATATTGGCCTGCCCGCAGTAGTTATTGATTTTCTTTAAATCTTCTTAGATATCACAGAAGTCAAGGCAGTACCGAAAGGACAGAATTTGTTATGCGGAGTCTTGGTCCGTTTCATCGGAAAGAAAGCCCCACCCAGACTCGACAGATTGCAGTTGAGCAAGAATCCTCCTCTGAGATTTGGGGGGCGACGCCAAAGAACGGGGGGATGGTTCCCACCGTTCAAGCCTACCCAGGAAACTTACCTTCTTGTCGAGGCGTCGAGTTCTCGACCGACGTCTCGATACACCCCGGGTCTTGTCCAATTGAAGCGAGGTGGTATCTTGGTTTTACGCCAGGGGTAGAGGAGCGGAAAAATGCGGCCGGGGATATTTTCGCGTGTATTCCAGCGGACGTGGTGAATTTTCAGCCATGAAGAAGGAAGTTCAGCCAATCAAGCGTCAGCCGGTTCCCTATCTCCCAGACGTCATACCTCAGGCAATTCTATGGAGAACAATCTACTGCTATGCGCTCGATCCGGATCGATGCGAAGACCAACTCGACCACTTTGACTGCGCATCATATACTGTTGGAAACCAGCTGTCCTTTGATCTCCGACATTACGACGGACATCCTGATTCTACCGTAACGGTTTACCTACCTGTCGAAACCCGAGATGAAGCTGAAATTGATGAGGCGGTCGAAGTAGTTCTGTCAGGTTTAGAGGTGCCTGATAGCGGAGTAGCCTGGCGGCGAGGCGAAGATTTTCAGTTTGGGAAACTGCCTAGACGCAAAGAGGACCGGCTTCGGGAGCCCGAAGCGCGCCTTTTGGCCCTAAAGATCGCCGCTGAGAACAAAGATCTGAAGGCTACAACCGCTTATATCAAAAAGAGAATTCCCGAGGTTATCCCCCTCACGGAAAAAGACCTTGAGCAGTCAAAAAGCCGGCCTCGAGAGAAGTTGTGGCAACAGATAGTAGGGAATGTGATTTCGCATTCAGGCACATCAAAGAGTATCTTTAAACGCGGTTTGGCAAGCCGTACTTCTGACGGGATAAAGGTTACTCAGACAGGCATCAATTATTTGAAAAGAGTTGGGTTTCTCATTTCGTGATGACGAGCCTTGTAACCTAGCGGGATCCACCGGAGTTCAGTCGAACCAAGGTTCTGCATGTCCCACACAAACCAAGCGTAGGCAGTAGTACCAGATCCACGCTTCTCCGCGTTTGCGGGATAAAAAGTTATCCGCTCACTAAACGCCCAGACCGTAGTGGGGGGGGCTTGCGAGAAAATTGTTCTTTGTCGATTCGCGCCTTCGACAAAGGCCAGCCTGAGTAAGAGAGCAAATTTTCTGCGAGTTACTGTGAGACAAGTCGAGACGAATCCTTCGGCTGCATTGAAAGGAGGGTTCGTGATCACATTGTCCGACTTCTCCTTAGTCCCAAGAAAATCAATCCCAACGTCACCAAATCCGCGGTCGTATAAGTCAGACGACTTTACGCGATAACCGCCTTGCTCAAGAACGCGTGACATCGATCCGTCGCCACAAGCTGGTTCCCAAATTTCGCCTTCAAATGGCTCATTTTCGATAAGAGCAAACGTTGCCCATTCCGGAGTTGGATAGAAATCTGGTCCGCCGAGGTCAGCAGTACGCTTAGTTGTCGGCTTGGTTGCCCCAGTAAGGCTGTACGTCCGGTCAATCGAATGCTTCGGGGAATTCATTCTTCCCCCATCCGCAGCGCCGCAATAAACGCCTCTTGCGGAATACTCACATTCCCATACTCTCTCATCCTCGCCTTGCCCTTCTTCTGCTTTTCCAACAGCTTCTTCTTACGCGAGATATCGCCGCCGTAGCATTTCGCCGTCACGTCTTTGCGCATCGCGGCTATCGTCTCGCGGGCGATGATTTT
>JBCDKX010000145.1:0-8528 GCA_038746055.1 Pseudomonadota bacterium | reverse complement strand
GGCGGACGAAGTTGCCGGGATCAATTCCCGTGCCGAGCTCGCTGAGGTGGAGCAGCGATGGCAGGCTATTCGCCGGGCAGAAGCAATGGCGGAAGGCGCAACCCTCAAAGCTCCAGACACGGTATTCTTCAGCCATGACACGAAGCTTGGCCGGGATGTAACCATCGATCCGCATGTTGTTTTTGGTCCCGGTGTGACAATTGCCGATGGCGTGCACATTAAGGCTTACACGCATCTAGAAGGGGCCACGCTGGCCAACGGTGCGCAGGTTGGTCCCTTCGCCCGTCTTCGCCCCGGCGCGGTGATGGAAGAGAACAGCTTCATCGGCAATTTCGTAGAAATGAAGAAGGCGGTGCTTGGCCCCGGCGCCAAAGCTAGCCACCTAACCTACATTGGCGATGCCACTATAGGCAAAGAAGCGAATATCGGAGCGGGAACCATCACCTGCAATTACGATGGCTATTTCAAGTATCAAACCGTGATTGGCGAGCGTGCCTTCATTGGCTCAAACACGGCCTTGATTGCGCCTGTGACCATTGGCGATGATGCGATCGTCGCTGCAGGTAGCGCAGTCAGCCGCGACGTCGGCGCTGGGGATCTGCGCATGGTGCGTGCCGAGCAGCTGGTCAAACAAGGCTGGGCGGATCGTTTTCATGACACGATGAAAAAGAAAAAGGCGGCGCAAAAGGATGGGACGAAACAGGATTGAACGATGAGCGACTTACGTGCTGGCTGTGCGGTCGTCCGTTTGAAACGCTGATCCAGTGGCACCACCCTGTTCCCAAGTCGAAAAAAGGCCGCGTCACAGTACCCGTGCATCCGATCTGCCACAGAGCGATCCACACCAACTTCACCAATGCTGAACTGGCTCGGATTGGAGACGATCCAGAGACTGTCCGCGCCAACCCTGCAATCGCCAAGTTTGTGATTTGGATCGAACGCAAAGCACCCGATTTTCACGCGCCCACACGCCACTAGCCATTCATGCGGGAACAAATCGCTGTCGTAACTGCTGATAGGACAGAGTTGACCAAAGGAACGTATAATGGGCATAGGCAAGTGGATTGCAGGCGGTGTGACACTGGCAGCAGCAGGCGGTGCGGTCGCCTTTGCGCAATATCGCGATATCGAGAAACCTGCGTACGAAGTCGTTATCGCTGATGCAGCGTTTGAGCTGCGCCAGTATAATCCAATGATCGTTGCTGAAGTAACCCATTCAGGGTCACGCCGTGGTACCAGCAGCAAGAGCTTTCGCCGTCTTGCCGCTTACATTTTTGGCAATGACCGGCCCGAAGGGGGTGAAGAGATCGCGATGACTTCACCAGTTATCTCCGAGCGGGTCGACCAGAATGGACCGATCGCCATGACCTCGCCTGTCATGTCCGAGGCGACCGACGAGGGTGAATGGCGGATGCGGTTTGTAATGCCATCGGAGTTTACGATGGATACGCTGCCCACTCCGCCAACGGATGTGACACTAACCGAGGTGCCCGGCCGGCAGATGGCGGCGATCTCCTTTAGTGGCAATGCGCCCGATAGCGATCTTGCAGCTAACGAGGCCAAGCTGATCCGATGGATTGAGGCGCAAGGTCTCACACCGACAGGTTCTATTGAATATGCCTTTTACGATGCGCCCATGATTCCAGGACCGCTCCGACGTAATGAGGTGATGGTGGAGGTCGCCGTCCAGTAGACGATTTGGGCAAGGGGGAGTTGCCCGGGCACCACAGACCTTGGGTCGGCGACCTCTTACTCTATTCCTCAGACGCTTTCGAGTTCTACGCCGCGCAGTGCCGAACTGCCGCGTGAGAAATCGCGCTCCCATTCTTCAAATTCGCAGCGGCTTAGAAGATACCGTTCGCGTGCTTCATGGAAGCTGATCGCGCGTTCATGCACAGCGCGAACTACGCCCGCTTTTCTAGCTGCGGACCAGTGTGCCCGATGACTCTTGGGTAAACCATATTGCTTGATCGCTTGGGCGATAGATATGTCGCGGGGATATGCCATTGCTTCAACTCCTTAATACGCCCCTGGTGAGCGCAAGAATTGACCCGAGCACTTAACCAGAGCCTGCCAAATATGGTTAAATCGACGTTAAGGCAGCCTCCCGTGGCTTCCCTGCGACGAATGGATGCCAAAGTGTCGGATGAATTTACATTCGGCGAAAAAAAGGGGCGATTCCCGGATGAGAAACGCCCCCTTCTTCAAGGCGAATAGGTCTTTGGCGCGCTGCCTATCTGTCCATCAATTGCTGCATCAGATAGATGTACTGCAGCGCTTGCAGCTTGGCGCGTTGTTCATTGTCGACCCCGCCGGAGTGACCACCCACAGTGTCTTCGAAGTAATAATAAGGGTGACCTTGTTCCTTGAGGCGCGCGGCACCTTTGCGAGCGTGCGCAGGGTGCGTCCGATCATCAGCCGTTGAGGCCCACAGGAATGGAGTGGGGTAGTCTTCGCCCTCGACGATCTTCTGATAGGGGGAATACCCTTCTATCCACGCCCGCTGTTCGGGAATGCGCGGATCGCCATATTCGCCAATCCAGGAGGCGCCGCGCCCAATCAGGTGATAGCGCAGCATATCAAACAGCGGGATTTGCACGATAGCCGCCCCAAACAGATCAGGGCGTTGAGTGAAGGCCGTGCCGACAAGCAGGCCACCTTGCGATCCGCCTTGAATGCCAAGGTGTTCTGGGGCGGTAAAGCCGCGGTCCACCAGGTCCTGGCCAACGGCGATAAAATCATCCCAGGTGCGCTGCTTGTTCTCGCGAATAGCGGTTTGGTGCCAACCTGGGCCAAACTCACCACCACCGCGAAGGTTTGCCAGCACATAAGCGCCCCCGCGCTCGAGCCACATTTTGCCAGTGGAGCCGAGATAGGCGGGCAGACGCGGGATCTGAAAACCCCCATAGCCCGACATCAGCACCGCGGTCTCACCATTCATGTCCATACCTTTCGGCTTGACGATGAAGTAAGGGATCTTGGTGCCATCAGCGCTGGTGGCCTCGTGCTGTTCAACGTCCATCCCGCTGGCATCAAAGCGCGCTGGCGAGGTCTTGAGCGGTGCTGGATCGCGCGCGCCATCGGTATAGTATAATGTCGTTGGATTGAGGAAGTCGGTGACAGTGAACATGATCTGCTCGCTCTCGTTCGAGCTGGCTGCGATTCCGACTGTGGCATTGTCGGGCAGGGCGACTTCTTCGCTGACCCATACGCCGCTTTGGAAATTAAACTTGAGGACTTTGCCGACGACGTTGTCGAGCAGACCAACATAGAGAGCGCCCGCTGTAATCGCGCCTCCGCGCTTGGTTTGGCGGTCACCGGGAGCCCAAACAAGCATCTTGGCCGCTGCGTTGGGGTCCTTCTTAAACTCCTCAAGATCAATCGCGATCAGACTATCTGCCGGAAACGTTTTACCATCCACCTCCCAATCGACATCGGTTGAGAGCAGCATATGTCCATCGACGATCCCATAGGGGGAAGCCTTTTTCGGGATATCGAGCTTGACCCACTCAAAGGCAGGGTTGAGCCAATAGTACTCGCTCTCGTGGAAACTCACGCCTCGGAACGCAGTGGTTGCGTGGATTTCGCCGGTCGCATCGCGAACTAGGCTCGCACCAGCCCAGACATCGCTGGCCTCGCCGCGATAGAGCTCATTCGCCTCAGCAATATCGGTTCCACGCTTCCAGACCCGTGTGGTGAAAGGATATTCGCTGTCAGTTAACGTGCCTTCGCCGAAATCGCGGCCCACAAACAGCGTGTCTTCGTCAAGCCATTGCACACCGCCCTGACTCTTTTCAGGAAGCTCAAAGCCGCCTTCCACGAACCGTTTGGTCGTCATGTTGAACTCGCGCATGATGGTGGCATCTTCGCCGCCATCGCTCAGCGCGATCATGCACATTTCCATTTTCGGCGGTAGGCAGGTTGAGCCCTTGTACACCCACTCCTTGCCTTCAGCAGCAGCCAGAGCGTCGACATCTAGAACAGTCTCCCACTCGGGATCGTCGCTCTGATAGCTCTCTATCGTTGTCCGCCGTAGGAGACCCTTGGGATTTTCCTTGTCCTGCCAGAAATTATAGAGCCCATCGGGCCTGAAGGTGACAAAGGGGATGCGATCTTCGCTGTCGAAGATGGCCAGCGCTTCTGCCTTAAGCGTCTCAAACCTAGGGTCGGCTTCGAGCACACCGAGCGTGCGTTCATTCTCTGCTTCGACCCAGGCCAGCGCTTCGTCACTGCGTGCTTCTTCGAGCCAAATGTAAGGGTCTTGGTCAGGGCCGGGAACACCATCTGATGTGTGGTTATCGGCATTTGCGGAGGTTGCGGCGCCAATCGTCATGACAGCGGCCAATGCAAGAGTGGATACAAGTTTCAAACCTTCTCTCCTGGATAGGATTGCTGTTGAAACATGTGCCGTCTTGCGGGCACCTTGTGAAGGGGGAAACTCTAGCTTTCTACGCCAGGAAAGAACGCATAATAGTCACGATACTCTTGTGGTAAATCGAATTCTGTGAAAGCCCCACCGTAGCTTAGCACTACAAGCAGTCCGACCATCGGACCAAGCGCGAGCGCTGGGGCGTGCCATGCGCGGCGCCCGCGGTAATGAAGTGCGGCAATAAGATGGGTCACGATCGCAACAACTGCCAGGACGTAATAGGGCGCGAAGCCAAATTTAATTGGGTCAGTTGTGAGCGTACCCGCTGCCCAATAGAAATTGGTGTCCAAACCAAAGCCCAGCCTGGTGGTGAGCGCAGCAGTGGTGTGCATAACGATGAAATAGGCAAGGTAGCAGGCGCTTAAGAACTGGGCCCAGTGCCAGCGATCCTTTTTCTTACGCTTGCGGATTGCAGACAAAAGCTTGAATCCAAATATAATTTGCGCCGCGAAAGCTGCCGCTAACGCAATTTCAACCAAAGGGAATTGGTAGAAAATCCGTGCCCAACCAAGCGCCTGGCTATGTGTCTCAACCCCGCCGAGCGCTGCAAAATGTGTTGCAAAGTGAATGGTGGTGAACAGCAGCAGAAACCAGGCCACTCGCATATGAGCTTGGCGCACTTGTCTAGTCGTCATTGTCATGGCACGAATCCTTAATCGGATACCTGTTATCCGGATAAAGAATATCCGATTAAGGAGTCAAGTCATGCAAATCGGCAAGGGAGTGGAATGGTGCACGCATATCTGCACGATGATCGCTATCCTCCCGCCGGGTAAGGGGCTGAGCGTGGATGCGTTGGCGGACTTCTTTGAGGTTCCCAATGCCTATTTGGCCAAGCAAATGCAGCTGATGCGGCGGGCGGGGATTGTCGAAAGTGTGCGGGGGAAGCGCGGAGGCTATCGCCTGGCGCGAGGCGTTGATGATATTAGTCTGCTCGATATTGTGCGCGCGATTGAGGGACCTATGCCCGCTTTCCGCTGCACCGAAATTCGCCAGAATGGCCCGTGCAAGCTCAAGCGATCAGAGTGCAAAGCGCCGTGTGAAATCGCTGGGGCATTTGCGGAGGCGGAAGCAGTCTATCGCGATGCTTTGGCAGCAAAGAGCCTTGCCTCAATTATGCAGGAGGCGGCAGTGAACCAGACGCCAGAACATATGATGGAAGTGGCGGGCTGGGTACAGAAACAGGTCGCCTGATTTACAATAGGGCGACCTAATGGGCCGCCCTTTCAAGTCATGCTAAATGGGCGAGCTTTAAGCTTCAACATGCTCCGCAAGCACGGTAATGCCGTTTTCGCTCACTTCGGCAAAGCCGCCCTTGACGTTGATCAGTTCAGGCTCGCCGCCTGCTGATTTAAACACCTGAACGGCGCCATCATCAATCGTGCTCATAAACGGTGCGTGGCCTTCGAGCACGCCGAATTCGCCTTCTGAACCAGGAACCACAACCATGTAGACTTCCTCAGAGCGGACCTGCTTGGCAGGGGTTACGAGTTCAAAATGGAGTGCCATTTTCGTCTTATCCATCAATGCTAGCGTCAAAGTGGCGCGTCGCTTTCTCAAATTTCTCTGTGCAGCCAGGATTGCAAAAGCCCACAACTTTGCCGCGGTACAGCGTCAGACTACCAGCCGAGACCGGATCGCCCGACCAAGGACAATGCGTGTTGACGCAATCCTTGATGTCGAGCGTGTCCTGCACGCCAGCTTAGCCTTCCTCAGCGAGCTTGGCGGCTTTCTCAACCACCATGTCGATGCCGCCGACCATGTAGAAGGCTGCTTCTGGAAGGTGATCGTATTCACCGTCCACAACCGCCTTGAACGAGGCCACCGTGTCTTCGATCTGAACGAACAGACCTGGGATGTTGGTGAAGACCTCAGCCACGTGGAATGGCTGCGACAGGAACTTCTGGATCTTACGAGCGCGCGCGACGGTGAGCTTATCTTCTTCAGAAAGCTCGTCCATGCCCAGAATGGCGATGATGTCTTGCAGCGACTTGTACTTCTGCAGCGTTTCCTGAACGCGGCGTGCGGTGTCGTAGTGCTCTTGGCCAACAACCGAAGGCTCGAGAACGCGCGAAGTTGAGTCGAGCGGGTCAACAGCCGGGTAAATGCCAAGCTCAGAGATGGCGCGCGACAGCGTGGTGGTCGCGTCTAAGTGAGCAAACGAGGTTGCAGGCGCAGGGTCGGTCAAGTCATCAGCAGGAACGTAGATGGCTTGCACCGAGGTGATCGAACCTTTGGTGGTCGAGGTAATGCGCTCTTGCAGGTTACCCATGTCGGTCGACAGCGTTGGCTGGTAGCCCACAGCCGAAGGAATACGGCCAAGAAGCGCGGACACTTCGGAACCGGCTTGCGTAAAGCGGAAGATGTTGTCGACGAAGAAGAGCACGTCTTGGCCCTCTTGGTCGCGGAAGTATTCCGCCATGGTGAGGCCTGAGAGAGCCACACGAGCACGCGCGCCGGGAGGTTCGTTCATTTGACCAAAGACGAGGGCCACTTTCGAGCCTTCTGAAACGGCGTTGCCGTTTTCGTCCTTGGCGATAACGCCAGCATCGAGGAATTCGTGATAAAGGTCGTTGCCTTCACGGGTACGCTCACCAACGCCCGCAAACACAGACACACCGCCGTGGCCTTTTGCGATGTTGTTGATGAGTTCCTGAATAAGAACGGTTTTACCAACGCCGGCACCGCCGAACAGGCCAATCTTACCACCCTTCGCGTAAGGCGCGAGGAGGTCGATCACTTTGATGCCGGTGACGAGGATCGCTGCGTCGGTTGACTGGTCAACGAACTCAGGTGCTTCTGCGTGGATAGGAGCAGTGCCGTCCGCGCCGATTGGGCCACGCTCATCAATCGCTTCGCCAACCACGTTCATAATGCGGCCAAGTGTCTTCGGACCCACAGGCACAGAAATCTGCGCCCCGGTGTTGATCACTTCATTGCCGCGAACGAGACCTTCGGTTGCGTCCATAGCGATGGTGCGAACGGTGTTCTCGCCAAGGTGCTGAGCAACTTCGAGGACGAGGGTCTTGCCATCGTTCTTGGTTTCAAGGGCTGTGAGAATTGCGGGCAGTTCGCCTTCGAACTGCACGTCAACAACAGCGCCGATGACTTGGGCGATGGTGCCGTTGGTGGTTTGGTTAAGTGCTGCGGTAGCCATGGTTTGTCCTTAGCCTTATCTTAGAGCGCTTCTGCGCCAGCAATAATTTCAATGAGTTCGGTCGTAATCGCGGCCTGACGGCTGCGGTTGTATTGGATCGTTAGCTTGTTGATGAGGTCGCCAGCGTTACGCGTTGCGTTGTCCATGGCGGTCATCGAAGCGCCTTGCTCAGATGCCTCACGCTCAAGCAGCGCGCCGAAAACTTGCGTCTTCACATAGCGCGGCAGCAGAGCTTCCAAGATTTCCTCTTCGCCCGGCTCATATTCAACCACTGCGCCGCCTTCATCCGATGTTTCGGGTGAGGGGACCGGGATCAGCTGATTGACCGTTGGGTCTTGCGCGAGAGCCGACTTGAAGGCCGGGAAGATTAGGTGAGCGACGTCAAATTTGCCGCCCTCGAACATTTCGAGAAGCTCAGCAGCAATGCTGTCTGCTTCTTCAAAGCCCGGCGTCTTCACAACTGAAGTGTCGAACCCACCGGTGATCTCTTTTTCAAACTCACGCTTGAGGGGCGCACGGCCCTTCTTGCCGATGAGGTAGAACTCAACCGTTTTGCCAGCCGCTTGCAGCTCCTGCGCTTTCGCCTTGGCCGCTTTCACGAGGTTTGAGTTCAAACCGCCGCACAGGCCTTTGTCGGTGTTGACCACAACCAGAAGGTTGCGCTGGTCAGAGCCGGTGCCGGCGAGCAGCTTAGGCGCGCCATCGCCAGAGACCCTGCCAGCGAGCGAGGCCATGACGGCGCTCAAACGCGTCGCATAAGGCCGACCTGCTTCAGCCGCAGCCTGAGCGCGCCGCAGTTTTGCGGCTGCGACCATCTGCTTGGCCTTGGTGATCTTCTGGGTCGATTTAACCGACCCGATCCGATCTTTTAGTTCCTTAAGTGAGGGCACTGATGGCCTCCCTTATGCGAATTGCTTAGCGAATGCTTCGAGAGCAGCGACG
>JBCDKX010000144.1:0-8675 GCA_038746055.1 Pseudomonadota bacterium | reverse complement strand
TATGGTGCGGTCGAGAAGACTCGAACTTCCACGGGCGTTAGCCCACAACGACCTCAACGTTGCGCGTCTACCAGTTCCGCCACGACCGCACTCTTAGACTAGCAGGGCCCGTTGATCTTCGCTCAATGCCCTCGGTAGGAGCGGGCCACTAGCAAGGGGCTCGGGCCGGTGCAAGAGCTTTGATGTCAGCATCACACCCTAGTTAGCTCATTAATCTCTCGCCGCTTGCTGTCCCGCATCGGGATCAGGTCTCGAGTCTACTTGCGAAAATGGTAAATGTGCCGGTAACCAACTTGCATGAGCCTCGCTGCAGCCCTCTTGATTGTCGCCCAAGGCGCTGCCCCACAGGTTGCAGAAACTCCCGTTACTAGGGCCCGTCCAGTGGCGGTTTATGCCCGCGCCAGCGTTCGCATAATCCGTCCAGTAAGCGTTGATTTCGCGGTTTTTGAAGAGGTCAATCAACAAACCTTGGTTGCAAGCGAGCCTGAAATTCAGCGCAGCCGCGATGTAGACGGTACACCGTGGGTAGAGTTTAGCTGAAAATCGACTTAACTGGGTGACCAGCCTATCTCCGCCGCCTGAGCGGTTGGGGGAATATCAGTGATTGCCTCAGTCACATTGAGGCTTTCGCCAGGCGCCAGTTCCCGCTTTGAGGGCACAACCACCCATGAATAAACATTCTTTTCACGCGCGTCGCGGAACACGATGAGCAGACTTGGGACGCTCTCGCGTTCCTGTCCAACATTGCTAATTGTGCCGCGTACCTGAAAAATTTCCTCACCGCTTCCCAGCGCCTCCTTGCGCTGTTGTTGAGCAGGGAAATCAAGCTCTAAATTGGACTTGCCAATACCGAAAACCGGGCGCTGGACCGGCACCCAATCCGGTAGGCCATAGTAGTTGGCGGCCACCACAGTGCCGGTTGCAAGCACGGCAAACACGCTCGCCGCTATAGTCCACATCTTGAGTGAATTGCGCTGTCTTGTAAAAGGCGGACGATAGTCAAAGCTTGATGCTTCTTCGCTATAACTATCTTCGTCGAAGGCGCTTTCTACGTCCTCAAAATAAGGATCCTCATCATCCGCGCTGGCGAGTGGATCATTGTGCTCAGATAGCCGGTCGTCATCTTCTGGTGGTGTGAATTCGTCCTCGAGCGGCTTGGACGCTGTCCCAAGACCCGGACCACTATCCTCACTATGCCAATGATCGACCGATGGGACGGGCGGCTCATTGTCAGCGACTTCACTCTCAGAGGTTCCAACTCCGCCTGTGGTCTCAGCGGTGGGCGCCGATGGTGGTTCAGGTTGTGCTGGTTCAGCATCTGGCAGCTTTGGGGCTGCAGCAGGTTTGATCGCCTCTTCTTCCAGATCAAGCGGCAGTGCATCCTGGAACCAGCTGTGTTTGCATTTTGCGCAGCGTACAGTGCGTCCTTCCGGCCCGATGGCTGTCTCGGGGACGGCATAGCGCGTGGAGCAGGCAGGGCACGAGATGATCATGGCACCCATTTGCATGAATCACCCTTCGCTTACGCACAAGAGCTAGAGAGAGTGGGTCGGGCAAAAGAAGCTCTTTTTCCACATAGAAGCACATTTTGCCGTGATGGGACTCGAGGAATTACTGGGACCGTAGAAATGCCGGGGTTTGCCGTTGTACGTGGGCTTCCCCAAGCTGGCTCGCGCTGATAAATCTCCAGCCCATGAGCGAGAGGCCGTCAGAAATCGTCAAATTTGACAATGTAGGTCTTCGCTATGGCACCGATCCCGAGGTGCTCTCTGATGTCTCATTTACCCTGTTTCCCGGCAGCTTTTACTTCCTGACCGGCGCAAGTGGTGCGGGTAAAACGAGCCTGTTGAAGCTGCTTTACCTCTCGCAAAGACCATCGCGTGGTAGCATTCGCATGTTCGGCAAGGACATGATCACACTCCCACGTGGCCGTCTGCCAGACTTTCGGCGGCGGCTGGGCGTAGTGTTTCAGAACTTTCGTCTGGTTGAGCACCTGTCTGCCTTCGACAATGTCGCACTCCCTTTGCGGCTTGCTGGCACCGATGAAGCCAAGGTTTTGCGCTCCGTCACTGATATGTTGGAATGGGTGGGGCTCTCGCACCGGATGCAAGCGATCCCAGAAACGATGTCAGGCGGAGAACAGCAACGAGTTGCGATTGCACGGGCTGTGATCGCGCGCCCACAAATCCTGATCGCTGATGAGCCCACAGGAAATGTTGATCCGGAAATGGCGCTGAAGTTATTGCGCCTGTTTGAGGCACTTAATCACCGGGTTGGTACAACGGTGATTGTCGCAACTCACGATGTGCATTTGCTCAAGAAAGTGCCGGAATCGCTGATCATGCGACTCAACAAAGGCCGCTTGTCTGATCCTACAGGCGCTTTGCGATATCCGCCGATGCCCAAAAATAACTTGGTCGCAGAAAGGCTGGGATCAGCGAAGTGAACACGCCTCCTGTTCCTGACGGAGACTTGGCCTTGCCGCATGACGAGCTTGGTCCGACTGAGGATCTTGCAGCCAATCTTTCACCGCCAACGCGGCTGAGCGGGCCGATACCCTGGGTAATCGCAATACTCATTGCTCTGGTCGTGATCGCAGCTGCGGGTGGGCTGGCTTTGCGCAACCTGGCCAATAATGCGCGAGCCGACTTGGCCGATGCGGTGACGGTGCAGATAATCGAAGCGGACGTAGAGGGGCGTGCAGTTCAGGCTGAGGCAGCGTCAGACGCATTGGGTGCACATCCGCTGGTCACATCTGTCCGATTGGTACCGGAAGCGGAACTGCAGGAATTGCTTGAACCCTGGCTCGGCGCCAGCGCGGCGAGCGAAAACGTGCCGATCCCCGCGCTGATTGATGTTGAGCTTTCGCGGGCCGCATCTGCAGATGAGCTTGCACAGTTACAATCGGCACTTGATAGCGCACTTGAGCCGCTTGGCGGTGGCGCGCGTGTCGATGCTCAGTCACAGTGGCTAAGACCCGTCTACGATGCGCTCCTGGCGCTACAATATCTTGCGCTCGCTCTCATCGCTTTAGTATCGATGGCAACCGCAGCGGCGGTCTGGCTGGCAGCGCGTAACGCTTTTATAAATCATCGTGAGACAGTCGAAATTGTGCACCTTCTGGGCGGGACCGACTCACAAGTGACTCGTATTTTCGAGCGCTCTGTCATTCGCGAAGCGGCTTTTGGTGCGGTCATTGGATTGCTTATAGGGCTTGCAGCGGTGTGGCTTCTGGGCCAGCAGTTCGCCAGCCTCGATAGTGGTATGGTGGGAGGTGGGGGCCTGGCGCTTACTGATTGGATTATAATTGGCGCAATTCCTGTCGGAGGCGTTTTGCTAGCGCTTATCACCGGGCGAATAACGATTGGTTATGCACTCAGATCGATGTTGTAAGGCAGCATGAAGACGTTTCGTTACATTGCATCCACCATCCTGCTCGTGTGGGCGCTTGGCTTTCTGTGGTTTACAGTCACCCTGCCGCAGCCTGCTGGACAGGAGAGAACCGATGCTGTGATAGTTGCCACGGGGGGTGCAGGGAGAATTGCGCAAGGATTGGTGGTGCTCGATTCCGGGCTCGCCAGACGCATGCTGGTGACAGGTGTGGACCCGGAAGTCACACCAGAAGAATTTGCGGCTGAGTTCGAGGTGCCGAAGGCGCAGATGGACTGCTGCGTGACTCTTGGATTTATGGCGGTCGATACGCGTGGCAACGCTGCGGAAGCAGCTAAGTGGATCGAGCAAAAGCGAATCAGTTCGATCCGTCTCGTAACCACCGATTGGCACATGCGACGCGCTGCTAGCGAGGTCTCGCGCACATTACCCAAGAGCGTCAAGGTGGTGCGTGATGCGGTTCCTTCCGCACCGAGCCTTACCAGTCTCTTTCTTGAGTACCACAAGCTGATCGCCAGCCATATTGCTGGCTTGCTTGGTTATTGATTCTCCCTAGTGTGCATCTGATCGTGCCATTGTTTCGCAATCTTGTCTTTTACCCGCTCTTTTATGGGTTCAGCGCTCTGCTGGTGATTGCATCAGTATTGGCCGTTCCCTTTGGTCGTGAGCAACTGAAGAAGGTAGTGGCGCTTTGGGGGAGGTGGCATTTGTGGTGCGTGGAGAACATTCTCGACATCAAAATTGTCCAGCACGGCACGATCCCTGATAGGCCAGTGCTGATTGCGGTCAAGCATGAGAGCTTTTTCGAGGCGATCGATATGCCGCGTTTGTTCAGCTTCCCCACAGTATTTGCCAAACGTGAGCTGTTTTGGATCCCTGGCTGGGGTTTCTCGGCAAAGGTCTATGGCCTTGTTCCAGTTGCCCGTAACAAGGGGGCACGCGCTTTGCGCGAGATGATTGCAATTGCTAAAGTCCGGGTAGCCGAAGGGCGGCCTCTGGTCATCTTCCCTGAGGGCACCCGCGTACCGCATGGGAAAGAGCCGCCGTTGCAATCAGGCTTTGCCGGAATTTACAAACTGCTGGGTCTCCCGGTGGTGCCGGTTGCGGTTAATAGTGGCCCGATTTACCACCATATCATCAAGCAGCCAGGCACGATCACTTACCGTGTAGGCGAAACAATCCCTGCGGGGCTGCCACGCGTTGAAATGGAACGTCGCGTGCACCGGGCAATCAATGCGCTGAACAGCGGTCAAAGTGTGCCAACGGGCGGAGTGGCTTTAGGAGCCTAGCCGCGCTAGCTATGATCCTTGCGTCCAAAGTCTGGGCGGTCGTCATCTTGGCCCTGGTCAATGACTTCACGCCTGATCGCGCGGGTGCGGGTAAAGAGGTCGTGCAAAGTACTGCCATCACCTGACCTTATTGCGCGTTGAAGGGCGGCCAGGTCTTCTGTGAAGCGCCCCAGTACCTCAAGCACAGCGCCTCTATTGTTCAAAAATACATCCCGCCACATGACTGGATCAGATGCGGCAATACGGGTGAAATCACGAAAGCCTCCAGCGGAATATTTGATTACCTCTGAGCGCGTTACTTCTTCGAGATCGCTCGCCGTACCGACAATCGTATAGGCGATGAGGTGCGGAATATGGCTTGTCACAGCAAGCACCAGGTCATGATGCTCTGCGTCCATCAATTCGACCTTTGCACCAAGCTTGGTCCAGAATTCGGAGAGCGCTGCAACCGCCGTTTCGTCTGCGCTGTCAGGCGGAGTGATGATGCACCAACGATTAATGAATAGAGAGGGGAAGCCAGCTTCCGGTCCGCTCCGTTCAGTCCCTGCGACAGGGTGTGCGGGGATTATCGAATGGCCGGGAAGCGCTTTGATGAGAGCCTTCGCCACACTTTCTTTGGAAGAGCCAACATCGGATATTATGGTGCCCGCTCTAACATGCGGTGCGAGATCGCTGGCGGCCGCTTCGATAGCGCCCACAGGTACACAGAGCACCACCAGATCAGCTTCGCGCACCGCCTCTTCGGCGCTGTTGCAGACTTGATTGGCCAAACCGCGGGCAGCGGCACGAGTACGAACGCCTTCATCGCGGTCATAGCCCTTGGTTGTAATGTGAGAGGCGTGCTCTCTGATGGCCAGGCCGATAGAGCCGCCCAGAAGACCCAGACCGATAATGGCAACGTTCTGAATGCTCATGACCCCTCTCCACAAAGCGCGCGCAGGCACGCGATTACCCCCTGCATATCTTCGCTCTTACCGATCGTAATACGGAGTGCATCAGGCAGACCTTGTGACGGTAGGTGACGCACAGCGTATCCGTTCTCGGCCAGGGCATGAAGTGCGGCTTGAGCGCTTACATCGCCCTCAAAGCGGATGAGCACAAAGTTCGCCTCACTTGGCACAGAGGAGAGTCCATCATTGCCAAGCGCATCGATGGCTTCGACCAATTTGGTGCGCTCAGCGGTGTTGTGCGCCCGGCTGGCCGTTACAAAGCCTTGGTCACCGACCGCCGCGAGCGCAGCTTTTTGGCCGCTGTTCGTCACGTTGAATGGCCCGCGAATGCGGTTTAGGGCATCGATCAGATGCGGCGCGCCGGTTGCCCAGCCAATACGTTCAGCAGCAAGCCCGTAAATCTTTGAGAAAGTGCGCGTGACCAACACATTGTCGTGGGCTGCGGCTAGGCCAAAACCGACCTGCTGATAGTCCGGCTCAAGATACTCACCATACGCCTCATCCACAACCAGCAGAACCTTTCCGGGCAGTCCTGCATGCAACCGTTCGACTTCGGCTGGTCGCAACCAAGTACCGGTGGGGTTATTGGGGTTCGCCAGAAATACAACACGGGTTCGCTCTGTGACGGCAGCGAGAAGCGCATCTACGTCGGCAGTGAGGTCCTTATCCTCCGCTTCAATTGGTGCTGCTCCGCAGCGACGCGCAGCGATGTCATATACAGCGAAGGAATGGCGCGAGAACACCACCTCATCACCGGCGCCTGCAAAACCCTGGACTGCGAGGTTCAGCAGTTCATCCGAACCGGTCCCGCAAATAATGCGTTCAGCATCCAGCCGGTGCAGCGCAGCCAATGCCTTCCGCAATTCACTGGAGTTCGGATCAGGGTAGGGCGCAGCTCCTGTCTCAGCCTGCGGTGCACCAAGTGCTCTTATAGCGTCTGGGGATGATCCAAGTGGGTTTTCATTAGCTGAGAGCTTCACCAACTTACGGCCATCTTTGGCTGAAGACTTGCCGGGCACATAGGCATGGATTCCCATGATGTAAGGCTTGGGTTCAGGACGCATTTGCATAGCGATGCGCGCGATAACGTCTAAGCGCTCTCAAGAATAGTCTAATTGACATGAAGGAGGCGCTCCCCCAAGTCGCTGCGCGCTATGACCAGCCCACTCGCCTCAAAAGCCTATCACTTGCCGGGCAGCTTATCGCTTGATAGCGGGCAGGTGCTCGAAAGCGCTGAGATTGCCTACGAGACATATGGTGACCTGAACGCGGAGAGGTCTAATGCAATTCTTCTTTGCCATGCGCTGACCGGCGATCAATATGTCGCAAGCAAGCACCCTATTACCGGAAAACCGGGCTGGTGGGAGCGTATGGTGGGCCCCGGAAAACCCCTTGATACCGAACGTTTCCATGTCATCTGCGCTAACGTAATCGGCTCTTGCATGGGCTCAACTGGCCCCGCTTCACCCGCGCCGGACGGCAAGCCATATGGTATGCGTTTTCCCGTCATCACCATTCGCGATATGGTACGCGGGATTGTCGCGCTGCTCGACGGCCTTGGGATCGAGAGGTTGCATACGGTCGTCGGCGGATCGATGGGCGGAATGCAGGCACTGAGCCTCGCTGCCAATTGGCCTGACCGTGCTCGTCGCGTGCTCGTCCTTGCTTCTACCGCTCGTCATTCAGCGCAGAACATTGCCTTTCACGAGCTGGGGCGCCAGGCGATCATGGCTGATCCCAACTGGGCTGACGGCGCGTACTACGGCCGCGATGCGAAACCCGACAATGGCTTGGCGGTCGCACGCATGGCGGCGCATATCACCTATTTGTCTGAAGACGGCTTGACCGAGAAGTTTGGCCGACGCCTGCAAGATCGGGACGCGAAGAGCTTCGGGTTTGAGGCGGACTTTCAGGTTGAGAGCTATCTTCGCTATCAGGGTAGCGGCTTTACGCAGCGCTTTGATGCCAACAGCTATCTTTATATCACCCGCGCGATGGACTATTTCGACCTTGCAGAGGAGCATGGCGGTAAGCTTGCCGATGCCTTTGTCGATACTAGCGCGCGCTTCTGTCTGGTGAGCTTCGACACCGACTGGCTCTACCCCACCGCAGAAAGCCGTCATATCGTCCACGCCCTTAACGCAACAAGTGCGAAGGTGAGCTTCGTGGAACTTTCTGCCAATGCAGGCCACGACAGCTTTCTGTTGCCTCACGACCAGCTTGATCGTGTGGTGCGAGGGTTTGTCGAATGACCGCTTTACGCTTTGACCTTGCCGCTATCGCTGACCAGATTGGGCATGAAAAGAATGCGCCCCGCGTCTTGGATGTGGGCTGTGGCGATGGTGCATTGATGGTAGCGCTGGAAGCAGATCATAGCGCTGATGTACGCGGGGTAGAACTTGACCCGGTGAAGGTTGAGCGCTGCGTTGCAAGGGGACTTTCGGTTGTGCAAGGCGATGCCGATATCGACCTTGCGAACTATCCTGATAAGAGCTTCGATTTCGCCGTGCTAAGCCGCACGCTACAGACTACCAATCGCCCGGATCAGGTCCTGGAAGAGTTGCTTCGGTTAGCGCATATCGCTTTTGTGAGTTTTCCTAACTTCGCCCATTGGGGCACGCGTGCAGCGCTTATGTTCGGAGGCAAAATGCCGATTACCAATGCGCTGCCCGTAAGTTGGTACGAAACCGAAAACATCCACCATGTGACGGTCGAGGACTTTCGCGATCTGGCTGCGGCAAAAGGTGCCAGGATCATCCGGGAATGGAACTTCACAAATGAGCGCGCCATCGGTCCCTTGGGAGCCAATTGGCGCGCTGAATTTGCTGTATTCCAGTTGAGCCGTTGAAGCTTAGCCAGGGCGATGGATACCGCAGATCTTGTGACCATCGGGATCGGTGAAATAGCACAAATACATCGGGCCCATTGAGCCTTCGCGAAGCCCTGGAGCTTCTTCAGATGTCGTCCCGCCATTGGCGACTGCGACGTCGTGGAACTCCTGAATCTGTTCAGGGGAGTCGCACACAAAACCTACCGTGAAACCGTT
>JBCDKX010000143.1:0-8676 GCA_038746055.1 Pseudomonadota bacterium | reverse complement strand
TGCTGATAAGCTTCCGGTTGCAACACTCAAAGCGATTAGAGAATGTCAAACAGGATAACAGAGCGCTACTGACAGGCTCTTTTGAAAAACAGAATGCTCTCCTTCCGAGAAGACTTCATAGTTTGTCCGCTCCCACCCCCACATTCGGCCAAAAGCAGATGGCTCGATCTGGGCCGAAAGCGGAAGGTCGGCGTTCGATCGTCAGAACCAGAAAAGCTGCCATTTCACCAGCGAGCGCTCTGTCACCTCTTGGCGCAAAAGAGCCTCATTCAAGTTCTCCGGACGCTCTCAGTTCTTCGATCTTGCGCTCAGCATTAGTATTGCTCGGATCGAGCTCTAGCGAACGCGAGTAGTTTGATAAGGCGCGAGCCGTGTCGCCCGACAAAAGATAGGCTTCTCCAAGGCTATCAAATGTGTTTGCCGATTGCGGATGGACAATGGTGTTGAGAGACAGAACGAGCACCGCTTCTTCAATACGGGACTGTGCCAGCAAGGCATACCCCAAATTGTTCATTCCGCCTTCGTCAAAAGAGAATCGAGGTATCTCGCGACTGAGTTCCTCTTCGAACCATCGGCGAATGGCGCCCGAGTTTGCCGAGTTCGCAGTGCCCAACCTCTGACCGATCTCAAAGCTAATCGGCTTCAAGTCTAAGTCGACATCTTCACCGGCGAGAATTCTCAGCACATTGTCGGCCATATCGTTCTGATCGATCCCGATATTTGAAAGGACGATCACCGACCACCCCATTTCCGGAATGAGGCTCTGAGTTGACCGAAAACCACCCAAAGCACCGCTATGGCCATTCCCGCGAAAGGTCTTCCCGTTCAGTTCGATTGGCACATTACCCATGCCAAAGGCATAGTTCCGTTCCGCTCCTGCCGGGAGATCAAAGACCCGCCCACGGCTAGTAGGGTCAGAGAATATCGCTCCCTTTTGCAATGCCAAAGTCCAGCGAAGTAAATCATCGGCATCGGAATAGATCATGGCATTGCCTAGAATCCAGCTCTCATGCGTTGGAACTTCTTCGACATATTCCGATCCGGACCACTGATATGCTCGGGCAAATTGAGGGATGATCGCCCGGTCGTTTATGTATCCGGTATCCGTCAGCCCCAGCGGACCGAAAAGTCGATCTTGAATAACCTGACTGTAGGGTTTGCCTTCCAGCTTCTCAATGATCAGGCTGAGGAGGTAGTAACCGGAATTGTTGTAGGAGAACCCGCCGCCAGGTTCAAAGTCCAGCGGTTCTTCGCTGAACT
Organism: Pseudomonadota bacterium; assembly: GCA_038746055.1. GTDB lineage: Bacteria > Pseudomonadota > Alphaproteobacteria > Sphingomonadales > Sphingomonadaceae > Erythrobacter. The sequence continues at coordinate 7,416 of JBCDKX010000143.1, read as the reverse complement.
GGCTGACGAGTTCAGCGCGGCTTATGGGGGAGGCTGCGCGATTGAGGAAAGGCGCCATCCGCGTGTAGGTCGGAATGCCAGATGTATGGTTCAGCAAAGTGTGCACGGGAACCAGCGACCCTTGCGCTTTGGGGTAATCTGGCAAGACCTCGAAAACCTTGAGATCGAGATCCAGCTTCCCTTCCTCCACCAGTTGAAGGATAATTGCAGCGGTCATCTGTTTGCCGACCGAACCGATATGAAAACGGGTGTTTGTCGAGTTTTGAGTGCTCCATCGCCGGTCCGCGAGCCCATATGCTTGGTGGAACAGGATTTCTTCGCCTTGAGCGACGAGGATAACGCCCTCGAACAATCCCACTTCGACCCGCGCGTCGACATATGCTTTAATCGCTTCAGCCCTTGCGGCCTGATCACCTTGCGCCGCAGCTGGTTGCCAACCGGCGAACAGAAGGATTGCGCTGCATAGTCCGCTCAGGACCGCTTTTGGAAACATCGTTTCACTCCCATTGATAGTTGCCAAGCAAACAGTGCCGCAAAGGGATCAAACCGGTCTCCTCAATTTCGGTCAAATGCTCCTCAATTTGAGGCAATGGAGAGATTTTGTGTCCGATATTCCAAAGGTGAGACCCCTTCGCTTTGCTTGAATAACCGGTTGAAGGATGCCAGCGAATTGAAACCGCAGGAAAATGCAAGGCTAGACACGGTATCGTCGCGTTTCCGCTCGTCGCGGATCATCGCCTTGACCGCTTCGATCCGGTAGCTGGCCACAAAGGCCGGAAAGTTACGATAACCCAGATGCTCATTGATGAGCGTGCGCAGGCGTTTCTCTCCAACGCCAACAGCTTTGGCTAATTCAGGCAGACTCAAGCTTGGATCGCGCCAAAGCTCTTCTTCTTCCATGCATTGGTCTATTCTCGCCAAAATAGCTTTTGCCTTATCGGTTGCGACAGGCTTGGCCCCCTCGGGCTGTGGGAGAGTGGCCAAAAAGGCAATGTGCGATGCGGGAATTCGAGCCAACCAGAGAAAACCCAATATGACCAGCGAAAGCGTAATCAGCATCTTGTTCAGATCCACCGCTTCGGGCGAGATTGAGCGAACAAATATCTCGGAGATGATCGACACGCTAACCGTACCCGTCACAAGCAGTACAAAAACCAATCTGAACTGGCGTCTTTTGTGAAGTAGATCATCGCGACGCTGCTTCCAGATCTGCACCAGCAGACGCAGGAAAAGTGCAAGCACACTGAGATTAATGACCCAACTGACTTCGACAATGTAGGGTGTCCACTCGATCCAATGGTTCAACCACAGACTCCAAGCTCCAAGACAGTAGAGCAGTGAGACGAACAGATGTTTGAGTTGGATGCGAAACTCATCTTCCAGCATCGATTTAACGAAGAGCCATGCGAGCACGGTGTTGGGAACGTCCAGGATCCGGGCGGTCCAAAGCAACGCGGGCGGCAGATTTGCCTCCGATGGCAATGTCGATATCATTAACGCCATCAGGGTCACGCAGAGCGACATAAGCAACTTGCCGGTAATCGACCTCAGCTGATTGATGGTTACCAGTACCGCGAGCACTCCAAGCAACGCAAAGCTCGCGCTGTGCATGCCGATAATCATCGTTTCCATATGAGGATCATACATATCGGTCTCAGTGCATCAACGACCCAGTGAAACCTATATCGCGAATAGAACGAGCGCCTCACTAGTCAGGCAAATGTCCGCTCCCACCCCCATAATCGGTCAGAAGGCGATGGCTTGAGGTGGGCCGATTCCGGACTGTCCGGTCTTACAGGCTAGGCAATCGAAGCCGGCATTCCGCTCCCGACCCATTTCCTGCCGTAGCTGGATTCGCCCGCCAATGGGAGGACAGCACGCGATGGCCAAGTCCTCAAATGGACGAATTGCACATTTGATGCGCGCTGGTGCGCATTGAATCTAATCTCCTATCCAAGCAGCGTTGATCGCCCATCTCGAATTTCTCGATCAAATGTTCTCGGTTCCAGGCAAAATTCCTGGCTGTGGATGGTGGTCTTCTTCCTTATGCAGGAGGCGTCACAAAATGCGCTTAGGATCAACTGCGGTCGTGACCGGTTCTACCGGAGGCATAGGTAGTGCGATCTGCGAGGAACTGGCCAAGGACGATTGGTCCCTTATTCTTGTCAATCGCTCAAATTCAAAGGCATCGGCGCAAAGAGCCCAGCTTTTGGAAAAGTATCCTAGCATCCGAGTTGATCTCATTCAAACCGATCTCATGGACCTCACTCGAATTGAAGAATCCTGCGGCGAAATTTGCGAAAAAGTCGGTGAGATTGCTGCTCTTTACTGTGTGGCGGGTGTCCTCACCTCCGAGAGACGGCTGAGCGTTCAGGGGCACGAGTCTCACTACGCGGTGAATGTTCTGGCTAACTATGTCCTCATCAAAAATCTGAAGTCATCGATGGCCGCCAGCGAAGACGGTGAAACGCCAATGATCGTCTCGATGTCCTCAAGTGCAATTAAAAGTGGTGACCTTGTCGTCGATGGCCTCAGCAACCCTCCCAAGATTGGCGGCCTGATGGGTGCTTACGCGCAGTCCAAGATGGCTTTGACAGCGATGGTAGCCGAAATGGCGCGCGAGCTGGAGATGTCGGGCGTCCTGATCCGGGCGATCGATCCAGGCCCAACAAAGACCTCTATGACGTCAGGCGGTGATGGTATGCCATTGATCTTAAGATGGCTGGCTCCGATCTTGTTTTCAGACGCCCACCAACAGGCGGCCAAAATCGTGGCAGCGGCTGACCCTGCCGCATTCGGTCAAGGAACAGGCACCTTTGTTAGTTCTTGGAAGGAGCAAAAACTCCCCAAATCCATAGCTGACGGATCGAAAAGAGCAGAGCTGATGCGCCAGATCCAAATCGACTGTCAGGTGTCGAGTTCTTAATAGCACTCGCCTTCATCGGTGTGACGATAAGTAGCCGTCACAACGGGTTGGTCGATCAATTCCTTTCGCGACTTAATCTGCAGATATCAGTTCTTTTGACAGGTAGCGCGTTTCTGCTGATCTTGATAGATTTCGGATCCTACGCGGCCGATCTGCGAAATTGCGCCTGGCAAAAGTGATCACAGAAAGAGAAGGGCAAAGTACGCTCCTGGTGCAGTCAAATCCTACTGCGTAGAGGCCACTAGGCCTAGCACCATCATAACGTGCGCCAGAAGGGCCCATAGGAAACTACCGACCCAGGTTATAACTGTGGCATTCAGCCAGCGGTATGCGAGGGCGGAAGCTGGCAAGAAGATCAGGACCGATGTCACCAATCCAGGATTGTAGCTCCCGAACGCTAAGGCACCGGCGATGTGAACCGCCGCGTTGACGAGCTCAATTCCTGCCATAGCCAAGGTCGGAGATATCTTGTTTGGCGCGGTCAACATGGCGATGAAATCGACCAGCCAAACCAGAGAGGTGTTGATTACAAAAATCACCTACATAGTCAGCGGGCCATTCGATGATGTCGGGGCACCAGTGGCGGCGCTAATCATCCCGTTTAAGCTTGGCATGCAAAGGTATTGCCGAACACATCAATGCAGTGCTCTTCAAACTGTTGGATGATGTAAGTGCCGAGCAACATCAGTGCTATGGCCTGCGGGCTTATCGGGCCTTCAGAAACTCGTCCCGAGCCGAACGAGAATGCCGCGAATGCTAAGAATGGGAACATCAGCGTGCCGAGCTTCATCCAATTCTCGTACAGAAGACCGTGCTGACCCAAGGGTAGCCAAAGAAGCGCAAATCCCAGCGCCAACAAAGTTCCGGCTAGAGATTTGAGCCGCATAACTTTCTTCCAAATGATGATTTGAGCCTGAATACCGACCGTTAAGTTGCCGGTTCGATTCGATGGCGTGGAGACAGGAGGTATCCGCCGTCAGAAGTCAAATCGCCCAAGGACTTCAATCCGAACGCCGGACCCTTCTGATCCGTCGAATGTTTCGATCGTGTTATAGATGCCTTCAACGCCAAAAGTCGCTCCATCGATCGGTGTGTAGAAGAGGTTTGCACTGAATCTCTCGCCGTCGGCATAAGACAGCAATTCTGCTCCTTCAGGCTGATTTAGCTTGAAGAAGCTAGCAGTGATTGTGGACCGCCAGCGATCGGTCCAAAAATGCTGATAACCGCCAAAGGCACCAATGATCTCCGTTGCATCGACTGTTCCATCATCGGCGATGATCCCGTCCAGTTCGCCAACGAATGATGAGAAATAGTGTGTGAATCCAGAGCCGTATTGGGTTGCGAATGAAACACTGTTTAATTCTGAGCCAGTGAATGGAGTATAGAGGCGACCAGATAAGTGCGCGCCGCCACCAAACTCGGAATCTGTGTCCGATTCCAGCCGCAGACCAATCCCCGCCAGTCTGAGATAGCCCCAGTCACGCTGCAGTTTGGCAAAACCTACAAAGTTGGGGAACGACTCAGAGGCGATCAGGTCTGTATTTCCGCCCAGATCGCCTGCAGGATTCTCAATGCCTATCCCCCAATTGGAGCCATCGCGAGCCCCCTCAACGTAGTAAATCCCGGGATTTCTCAAGACCGGTGCTGACAGTGGACCGCCGGGATCTGCGGTCTCCAGAAACGAGAACACATCAACGAAGCCAGACCAGAATTGACCGACCTTCAGATTGCCAAGTTCAACGGCTGCATGACGAAGACGGAGGTCATAGTCATTTGTAAATTCGTCTCCGTCTCCAAAAAAGTCGAACTCCACAAAGGTCCTCAAATCGCCAAGCGCCGTTGGGGCCCGATAGTCAAAATTGACTCGACTGTGACGAGCATGAATCGCGAATTGATCTGATCCGTCTTGAGCTGTTCCATCAAGAGGGATCGTAGGCGGTGTTCCGATTTGCTGGAAACCAAGGTTATCTGGATCGTAGTTGGCGTTGATTTGTACCAGTCCACCAATGCGAAATGATCCAGGAGTTCCCGGGATTGTGATCGAACGCTCAAAGTCTCCCGCAGTGACAAATGCATCGTCCGGGAAGCGGCCGATCGGCTGACGGGACGCAAGAATGCTTGCAAGCATTTCTTGCCTGTCTTCGGTATCCTGCTTGGCTCGCGGTTGCGATACCTCATTTTGTGCTTCGGACGCTGGAGGGAAGGACGCAATCCCGAGATCGCTTGTATCACGGTCAGCCCGGCTCTCAGTTCCCTGCCTGACCTTTCCGCTTAGAAGCTCAATCACGAGGGCTCGAAGCTCTGAGACTTCTTTTCGAAGCTCCTTAACTTCGTCTTCAGCTGACGGATCCGCTTGGTCAGTGTTGGCTTGTGCGGCGACTTGCGACGCGCTGAAGGTTGCAAAGATCGCCATACAGATCATGAGTATGTGACGGCATTCTCTAAGGTATATTTGGCGCATCGCAATCTCCGGTTGCCTAGACTAACGACAATGCGAAAGGTCAGCCGATCGCTTGCAAGGGATCGAAACTGGCGTTGCTTAGACAATACCCCTACCCCAATCCCTCAGGAGCCCATTGCAGCATTATCTCTCTTTGCCACTGCTCCGCTCAACGCGCAGACATGCGCACAAAGTGCGCACTGACACACATTCTCAAATCGAGCGTCTTCGGCGATTTTCTCGTCGCAGGGTCGGGAGGTGTGATTCGCCAAAGGTGCTGGCCGCCCATCGCTGCCAAAGAGGATTAACTGTGTGAGGGCGGGTTATGAGAAAGCTGTTCGGACCTTGGGCGTCGGTCGTTTTCGCCACGATCATCTTAGTTCATTCTGGCGCAGTCAGCGCTGAAGAAACTTCGAGTTACAACGCATCCGTCTCGCAGGTGACGAGCTCAAGTGATGAGCAACAAGAGGACCCATTTGCAAGGCCGACAAAATCGCAAGATCAGCAAATGGATCGTCGAAACACGGTCCCGCAAGACTATGAAACCCATATAATCCTAGGTGACGAAACGGACCGTCCCCGTGCTGAGTTCATCATTCGCCTCTACGAAGTGTTCGCCACGAACCCAACGGGTGAAACGTTGAGCGAGTTCCTATCTGACCGTTACATCCAGCACAGCACCGGGGTGCCAAATGGACGCAATCCTATTGCCATGCTGTTTGCGTCATCGGTCGCTCAATACGACGTCAAAATTGACATCCATAAGATCATCGTCGTGGGTGATTGGGCAATGGCGCATGTCAATTTCCGCAACGTGGACAATGCAGAACCCGATGACCTTGGTACGGCGGCGGTCGATATGTACTTCTTTGGCCCGGACGGTCGAGTAGAAGAACATTGGGACGTACTGCAACAAGTTCCGACCCACTCTGCCAATGCAAATGGCATGTTTGTGAAGCTGTTTGAGGAGGGCGCTCAATGAATCGGCTCGCGGCATTCATCGTATCGGGATTGCTTTGTCAGAGCGCAATTGTAGCACCCGCCTTCGCGAATAGCCCACTTCCGCCTCCGGCTGCGGATGTCGAGATGCGATACTATGACCGACACAAGATTGACGTCAGCAACATAAGGGATTTTTACGAGAATCTTTTGATTGCAGACGCAATGATCCACGCGGAGGCGATGTTCAGTGCTGAGACCAAATGGAAGCTCACGCTCTACCAAATGATCCGGGCTGGAAGTAATCACCATCAGGCCCGCAGCGCCTATCAGCTCTCACTGCTTGGCACGCCTATCGAAGAGATCAGCGCGATCTATGCAGCGGACTTTACTTCCTCGATCAGCGATCCGAGACTTCGCGCTGCGTTCGAATATCTCGACGTCGCGGCGACTCTCCCCACGCGTGTGACGTCTGACACACATGCAGCTTTGCGGAGGCACTACACCGACCGCCAGATTGTGGAACTGTTTGAGTTAACGGGCATCAACGCGGCGATGGCGACCCACGATAGGATTTTGCCGATCGCAACAGATCAAGAGACACTTGATTGGGCGAACGCCAATTTGAGCGCGTTAGGTTGGGAACCAGGTCACAATACGGGCACATCGGAAGAGCAGCGAAGCAAGCCCTTCGTTGGAGAAATGGTTGAGGCTCTTTACGATGAATTTGTATCCACTTGGGTGCCCGAAGATCTCACGGCTCGAGCTCCTAGACTAAGGACTGATTTTCTAAACCAGATTACAGGCTATGGCGTGTCCCCACTGACATTCGACGGAGATCAGGATGGCGTTGCTGAGCCATTCGATTACTTTCCGACCGATTATCTTCGCTGGGAAGACCCATCAGCCAAGTCGAAGAATCTCCCCCCAGACACGACACCGCCATTTGATGTTGGCGCCTATGACTATAAGCATTTCAATCCGGCAAGGGTTCCGGCAGCCACCGTTCCGTTCAGTGACCGTCACATGCTGGACAATTCCTGGAGTCGCAAGAGCGGACTCGGAACTCTCGGTATGGACGCCTATCTTTTGCAGAAGGACCGGACGATCA
>JBCDKX010000142.1:0-8677 GCA_038746055.1 Pseudomonadota bacterium | reverse complement strand
GGGCCATCTGCGAGGCGCAGAGTGCGCTGATGAGCGTATGCGCTGGCAAGACCGTAGTCTTCCGAGACGCCGCCGCCGCCGTGAGCCTGGATAGCATCGTCAATGATCTTCAAAGCCATGTTTGGCGCCTGAACTTTGATCATCGCGATTTCTTGCTTAGCTGACTTATTGCCGACCTTATCCATCATATCGGCAGCTTTCAGGCACAGCAGACGGGTCATATCAATATCGATGCGTGCGCGTGCAACGCGCTCTTCCCAGACCGAGTGCTTGTAGATCGGCTTGCCGAAAGCTTCGCGCTCTTGCAAGCGCTTGCACATTTTGGCGAGAGCTTCTTCGGCCACGCCAATAGTGCGCATGCAGTGGTGAATCCGGCCTGGCCCTAAGCGACCTTGCGCGATTTCAAACCCGCGACCTTCACCCAAAAGCATATTGGTGACGGGCACGCGCACGTCTTTCATCTCGACTTCCATATGGCCGTGCGGGGCATCATCATAACCGAATACAGGCAAGTGACGGATGACATTTACACCGGGCGTATCGATTGGCATCAGGACCATCGATTGTTGAGCATGCCGCTTTGCTTCAAAGTCAGTCTTGCCCATGACGATTGCGACCTTACAGCGCGGATCGCCCAGACCGGAAGACCACCATTTGCGTCCATTGATAACATAGTGGTCGCCATCGCGTTCGATCCGGGTCTCGATATTGGTTGCGTCGGAGGAGGCGGTGTAAGGCTCGGTCATAAGGAACGCCGAGCGGACTTCACCATTCATCAAAGGAGTAAGCCACTCTTCTTTCTGCTCGCGTGTCCCATAGCGGTGGAACACTTCCATGTTGCCCGTGTCCGGTGCGGAGCAGTTAAACACCTCAGAGGCCCAGCCAATGCGGCCCATTTCCTCAGCGCAAAGAGCATATTCGAGGTTGGTAAGGCCTGGTCCCTCAAATTCGAAAGTGTCATCGACATGGTGGTGGCTATCATTGCGCGGCGGCATGAACAGGTTCCAAATCCCGTCTTCCTTCGCGATTGCCTTCTTGTCTTCGATAATCTGGATGACTTTCCAGCGATCGCCTTCAGCGTCTTGTGCCTTGTACGTATCCATGTTCGGGCGCACGTGCTTCTCGATGAAATTGCGCACGCGGTCGCGCCAATATGCCTGACGCTCTGTGGGTTCAAAATCCATTGCTGGTCTACCTCTTGTCCTGATCCGTTTGAGTGATATCGAAACCACCGTGGCATGGCTGAGCCTTCGCGCCAAGGTGTCTTTTTAGTGAATTTATGTCGTGCCCTTGCTGAGGCGCTGAACACGCGCCTCATGCTGCTCGCGGGTAATCGGGAAACGCCATAGCCAATAGGCTGAGTTTGCAAGCAGCGCTACCGTTCCCAATGCGAAGAACAACACCAAGTTGCCGATAACGCTGTCAGGGATTTCGCCGGGTTTGGCGTCAGTCGCAAATTGGATTGCGCTTAGAAATTGTCCAGTGAGGAAGATCCCAAGGCCGGTTGCGCATTTTTGAATGAGCCAATTGCCGGAGTAAAACGCCCCCTCCGAACGGCGACCGGTCTCCTCAAAATACGCCTCAACGATCTCGGCCAGCATCGAGGAAGCCGAGATCAGCGTGACAATGGAAAGGGTGTTTCCGACCAATAGCAGCGCATAAAGGAGTCCTGCTGAGACCAAAGTATCAAGCGCTGGCCAAAGACCGAAGTACAGTGTCATATAAGGCAGTAACGTGAAGATGGCCGTGCCAATCGCTCCAATTGCTGCACTTACTGGTTTGCCGAACTTCGCATGCATAGGCCCCACTACAAAGAACATTGCGAAGGCCGAGATCGCAAGGATCACTGGATAGAGGCTGAGCGCGGTAATGTTCTCTGGCAGCCCAGGTATGAGCACAGAATCGAGCCGCCAAACGTAAGCCGTCACATACGGTGTCAGCGAGAAGCTGATCCCTTGGTTTACGTAGGCAGTAAGCGCACCCGCACCGAAAATGAGGAACGCGCGCTCCCTGAAAGCTTCGATAATTTCACCAAAACACGCTTTCAATGTGAAAGGCTCAGGCTTTGTCTCGGGTACGCGGGCAAGCACCCTGTGTTGGCCGAGGGCCGATCCAGCGACCGAGATTACCATCAATATGCCGCCCACCATCGCAAAATCACGGTAGCCATCGGCATTAAGCTGACCGTTTTCCCCTGCGAGAAACACGGTGTATGACAAGGTCAGCATCAAAATTCCGCCAAGCCATCCCTCGATGTAACGGAAACGAAAGAGTGTTGTACGTTCATCGTAGTCCGCTGTGATCTCCGGAATGAGCGAGGCAGATGGCACCTCGCAGCAAGAAAGCAGCACGCGGACCACGACGGCTATGCCTAGGAGCTCCCAAAAGGTCGGCACACTTCCAACAGGTGATGACCACAGCATCACCCAAGCAAATGCGAGCGGGACGGGTGCAGCGTAGAGCCAAGGTAACCTTCGGCCCCATCGTGTATAGGTTCGGTCGGATAGATTCCCGAGAATTGGATCTATCACAGCATCGATCAACAGCGCGCATAACAGTGCCAAGCTGACGAGCGAGGCGTCCATGCCCATCACCTGACTGTAGTAGAACAGCAGGAAGAATTGGAAACCGATGTCTTTCACTCCAAACGCCACGGCGCCGAAGCCGTGGATCAGTTTGAAGCGAAGCGGTATTGGACCGGAAATCGCTGCCGAATACAATTTGGGCATCAGCCGCTCGCCGCTCCCGCTTGGGCTTTGGCTTGCTCCTCCATGGCCTCGAGCGCCGCAAACAGAGTCTGTTCTTCCGGATCCCACGAGTTACGCGGGCCGATGGTGATGCCGCCGTCTACAATCAGGGAGGTACCGGTGACAAAGCTGGCCGCTTCGCTCGCCAGATACGCAACGGCCTCAGCGATATCGAGCGGTTGCCCACTGCGTTGGACAGGTTGGGCATTGGACGAAATTTGCGCAATTGCGGCATTCGCCATTGTTTTCATCTCTTCCGGGATTTCCATCGAAGAGGTGAAAATGTTGGTGTTGATGAAACCTGGCTGAATGGCATTGACCCTGATCGAGTGCTGCGCCAGATCCGCCGCCGCGCATTTGGTCAAATGCAAAACACCTGCTTTTGCAACCGCATAGGCGGTGGGAGAGTATCCCGGGCCAACCGCTGCAACACTCGATACGTTGACAATTGCGGCTCCAGGCCGACCTTTCATATGTGGCACAGCATAGCGGATTCCCATGGCGACGGAGCGTAGCACTAGGTCCATCGTCCAATCCCATTCATCTGGTTCAATTTCATCAATGCTTGGGCGTGCACCACCTGCTGCCGCATTGTTGAAGACGACATCAATCCCGCCGGTTTCACTTGCCGCGTGGTCCATCAGCGCTTTGATCGAAGTGGGATCTGTTACATCACAGTGCACAAAGTGCATATCGCCATCCGCTTCAGAGGCGACTTTCTGGCCGTTCTCTTGATCGATATCGCTGGCGAAAACCACCGCGCCTTCGCGGGCAAAGAGCCTTGCGGTTTCAGCGCCGATCCCTGACGCAGCGCCAGTGACGACCACGGTTCTCCCTGAGAATCGCATGATCCCAATTCCTCTCTCAATCTCTATTTGCAACCTAACGCGACACACGAGGCCGTCAACGCTGGTGATTGGCGGCAGGGAGGCTGACGTTACGGCACGCTCGCTCTTGCAAATTTCGTCTCCAAGAGTGCTTGCAGGCTTTGCCCAAATCACCATAACGTAAGCGTCAAGTTTGGGATTAGATAAAAGAGGAGTCGGCAAATATGTCCGATCTAGAGAGCTTCCGTCAGGAAACCCGCGAATGGCTTGAGGCCAATTGCCCCAATGAGATGCGTCAACCCGTACGCGATGACGCTGATGTCTATTGGGGTGGGCGCAAGGCTACCTTCAAGAATGACGCACAAAAGGCTTGGTTCGAAGCTGCGCGTGACAAAGGCTACACCGTTCCAAGCTGGCCTAAGGAATATGGCGGTGCTGGGCTCACTGCGCCTGAAGCTAAGATTTTGCGGCAGGAAATGTCGCGGATCGGTGCGCGTCCACCCTTAAGCTCTTTCGGCATATGGATGCTTGGCCCTGCGCTTCTGCAATTTGGCACTGAAGGGCAAAAGAAGCGCTTCCTCAACGAAATCGCGCGTGGAGAAATCCGCTGGTGTCAGGGCTATTCTGAGCCCGGCAGTGGTTCTGACCTCGTTTCCATGCAGACCTTTGGCGAGGACAAGGGCGACCATTGGGTGGTCAACGGCCAGAAAATCTGGACTTCCTATGCCGACCAGGCCGATTGGATTTTCTGCCTGGTGCGCACCGATAAGGAAGACAAGTATAAAGGCATCACCTTTATGCTGTTCGATATGGCGGGCGAGGGCGTGACGACCAAGCCGATCTTGCTGATCAGCGGCAACAGCCCGTTTTGTGAGACCTTCTTTGACAATGTTGAGGTGCCTAAGAGCTACGGCGAAGATTGCCCCGGCTATGTGGGCGAGATCAATCGTGGCTGGGACGTGGCGAAATATCTGCTGGGTCATGAGCGTGAGATGATCTCTGGTATGGGCGGCGGTGAGCGTACCGCTGCTATCGGCACCGCAATGAAACGCCATGCGGGCAAAACCGGTGATGATCTTGACCCGATCCTGCGCAGCGAGCTTGCCCTGTTCGATGTCGATGCGCTGGCCTTTACCGCCATGGCTGAGAAGTTCATGGATGAGATGAAGGCCGGTAAAGGTCATCCCGCGCAGCCCAATATGATGAAATATGTTGGCACTGAGCTCAACAAGCGTCGGCATGAGCTGATGATGAGCACTGGCGGTTCGCGCAGCCTTGAATGGGAAAGCGACGATACGAGCGGCGGTAAGCCATCGCGCAATTGGCTGCGGACCAAAGCGAACTCGATTGAGGGCGGCACTTCGGAAGTGATGCTCAACGTAATTTCTAAGCGTATTCTTGAACTGCCGGGCGGCTGAAGAGCGCGGATAAGCAAATAAAATGGACAGCCGCGCGCCTCGCTGCTGATGAGCGGGACGGCGGTTTGGGAGAATAGACAATGCCTCTGTTTCATACAGAAGATCAGGCGATGCTCGCCGACAGTGCCTCCGGTTTTATGGCCGAAGAAGGCAATATTAACAAACAGCTGCGCCATTGGCGCGACCGCAATTGCAAGGATGGTTTCGGGCACGCCCTGTGGAAGCAGATGGCCGAGATGGGCTTCACCGGAATGCTGGTTGCCGAGGATGATGGCGGGCTCGGCATGGGCAATGTCGAAGCGGGAATTGTGCTCGAAGAGATCGGCCGCAATCTTACTCCGTCGCCGTTTCTGACATCCAGCGTGCTGGCTGCAACGGCGCTTAAGGCTGCGTCGTGCGACCTCAAGGGTCGCTATCTGCCCGGCCTCATCGAAGGTGAGAGCGTATTCGCGGTTGCGATCGACGAGACCGCTAAGCACCGCCCCAGCCGCATCAGCACCCGCGCGGAAAAATCAGGCAATGGCTTTAAGCTCACCGGCTCCAAGAGCTTTGTTATCCAAGGTGCAAGCTCCGATATGATCGTAGTCGCTGCTCGGACCAGTGGCTCCGACGACGATGAGGATGGGATTACCCTGTTCGCGGTACCCAATGACGCGGCTAACATGGCGCAGGACCCCGTGCGCTTGGTCGATTCATCCATGGCGACCCATATCAAATTCGACGGTGTTGAGCTTGATGGCGACGCGGTGATCGGTGAGGTCGATGGCGGGCGCGAAGTGCTCAATGCCATGCTGGCCGCAGGCCGTGTCGGCGCAGCTGCCGAAGGCGTCGGCGTTGCGCAAGGGGCGATGGATATGACCGTCGACTATCTCAAACAGCGCAAGCAATTCGGCAAGCTGATCGGCGAGTTTCAGGCGCTCCAGCACCGCGCTGCTCACCTCTATTCCGAGGTAGAGATCGCGCGCGCGGCAACGATCAAAGCACAGCAATTGCTTGATGAAGGCGCGCCAAGTGCCGAGCTGATGACCAGCGTTGCTAAAGCCAAGGTCGCCAAAGCCGCTGGCCTTGCAGTTAAGGAAGGTGTGCAGATGCACGGCGGGATCGGTATGACCGATGAGTATGACATCGGCTTTTTCATGAAGCGTGACCGTGCGTTGCAGGAGTTCCTTGGTGATGCGAACTTCCATACAAACCGCGTTGCGGAACTGAGCGGTTACTAAAAAGAGAGATAAATCATGGATATTGCATCAGTTTTTCGGCTTGATGGTCGTGTTGCTTTGGTCACCGGCGGGTCACGCGGCATCGGCAAGATGTTTGTCGAAGGCCTACTCCAATCGGGCTGCTCAAAGGTCTACATTTCGGCACGCAAAGTCGAGCAGATGGAAGCGACCATCGCCGAATTTGGCGCTGACAAGGTTGAAGGCATTCCTGCAGACCTTAGTCAGATGGACGGCATCGAAACGCTGGTCGAGGCGATTAAGGCCAAGGAAGACAAGCTCGACATCCTCATCAACAATGCAGGCGCTGCCTGGGGGCAACCCTACCTCGAATTCACCGAAGCGGGCTGGCACCGCACTATGGATTTGAACGTCAAGACGCCGTTTTTCCTGACGCAAAAACTGCATGACCTGTTGGTTGAGGCTGGGAAGGGCGATCATCCTGCCAAGGTAATCCACGTTTCGTCCATCGATGGCCAGCGGATCAATCCGTGGGAGACCTATCCTTATCAGGCCTCCAAGGCTGCGGTGATTCAGCTTACCCGGCGGATGGCGGCGCGGCTGATCAATGACAACATAATCGTCACTTCAATCGCCCCTGGAGCCTTTGCGAGTGAGATGAACAAGGCTGCGAAGAACGCACCTGACGTCAGCGCGAAGCATATTCCGGCAAAGCGTATCGGTGGACCAGAGGATATGGCAGCTGCTGCGGTTTACCTGTGTAGCCGGGCGGGCGACTATGTGGTGGGCGAGACGCTGACCGTGGATGGAGGTGTTGTAAATGCTTCCATTCCAGACCTGTTTGGCGACCCTAACGGCTGAGGTAAAAGATGCCTGAGGAGACAGTGGTGTTTCCTCAATTCCAACATGAAATCACATAAATCATTGATTAAAAAAACATTTAATGTTGGATAAAGGAGACACTCAGTTATCAGGCATCACATTTGGCCTGTACCCTTGTGGCTATGCAGAGCATTTGTGTGTGAGCATCGACAATGTGAATGAGCCGTCTCACGCTTAGCCATTTCAGGCCGAGTAGGAAACTTCACGTCTAATTCGTCGGGTTATGCGTCTCTACCCAGCGCACGGCATTAGCCAACATTTGCTGGCGCGTGACGGATAGCGAAAGCCAATGGTCCTCACCCGCCAAAGTCACCAGCTCATAGGGCTTGTCGGCATCTTTGAGCTTGTCAGCCATCTTGGTTGAATGGCTGTAAGGGACCACCGTGTCATCCACTCCATGGATCAGCATGATCGGCGCGTCGGCCTGGTCAGCCAAGCGGCGCGGTGAGACTTCGTTCCATAGACTTGGATCACCCAATTGCTGGCGCAAGGCGACTTTGGCAGTGCGCTCGCGGCCGGTCGCCTGGTAATCCTCATTATACATTGCGCGAATATCGCTCACCGGGGCAACCGCGACGGCGCATTTATAGATGCCTTGTTCAATGGTCACTCCTGCCAGCGCCGCATAGCCGCCATAGGAACCGCCGACGATACAGGCGCGCGAGGGATCGACCAGCCCTGCTTCTGCCAGCGCCATCAAGCCATCGGTCTTGTCGGTCTGCATCTTGCGGCCCCATTCGCCGTATCCGGCAATGCGAAACGCCGCATCGCGATTGGTGGAGCCGCGGAAATTGGGCTGAAACACTGCATAGCCGCGTGAGGCAAAAGCCTGCGCCCACCAGTCGAAGGTCGGGCGGTCCTGACTATGCGGGCCGCCATGGGGTAGCATAATCACTGGCAGGTTCTTAGGCTCGGCCCCCGGTGGCAAGGTCAAGATGCCATCCATTTCCAGCCCATCGCGCGCAGTATATGCAAAGGTTGAAATCGTCCCGACTTGCTCAGCATAAATATTGTTTCGTTCATAGGCGAGCGCGGTCGCACGGTTGGTATCGAGATCAACGGTGTAATAGGTTCCGGAATCCCCATTGCCGCTGGTGCGCACGATCACCGTATCGAGATCAGCGGTCCAGTCCGACATCCAGCTTTCATAAGTTGAGAATGCCTTGCGTACCGCTTCCGCTTTTTTCTGCAGCTCCTTATTGGCAAAGACGTGGCGCTCCTCTTCATCCTCACCCTCAGTGTAGCCCATCAAATGGCCGGTTTGCGGATCAAAGAATAGGCGCTCAAAATCGACCTTATCAAGAAACGGCGTGGGCTCTCCGCCAGCTTGCCCGATCTCATACCAATAGCTGGTCCGGTCCTCACTGCGCTCACGATAGATCGCTTTCGAGCCGTCGAAATTCAGACCAATGAGGCTAATCCCGCCAGCGCGCTGGCGGCCTTGCCGGATGGTCTCGCCGGCGGCGTTGCGCAATTTCCACACGCCGGAATCGTCATTCCGGTCGAGCGTAAAGGCAATCTCGCCCTGTGCGTCGATCACCCAGTCTTTTGATGCACCAGAAAATGCTGACCGGTCGAGCTTGGTCACTTCAAAATTTGCAAGATTGACTTTGAAGAGATTGGGC
>JBCDKX010000141.1:0-8734 GCA_038746055.1 Pseudomonadota bacterium | reverse complement strand
TAAACCCAATCGATCGGAAAATCCTGACTCGGTCCTTTGCGCATATTGACCTGATCAAAGCGCAGTGTTGCCCAGTAAGGCACCTCGCGATCCTGAGCCAGAGCAGGATCATTCGAAGCTACGATCACAAAGGTGATAGCAAACACAAAGACTGCAAAGAGGCGCTTTAACTTCATGTAAGCGTGATAACCAAGCTGATCGGTCAATTTCAAGATTGCTAAGCCATAACGTGTAAAAGCTTGTACCAAACCGGGGGACGCTTCGCTTGACGCTGCGGGGCGAAAAACACTAGCGCTGAGAGACGATGTCTCAGATCCACAATCCTCCGCACTTCGCCTCCGACAAACCCAAAGTCATGGTTACGCGCCACCTCGCTCCATCGGTCGAGGCACGCATGGGTGAGCTCTATGAAGTCACACTGAACACCCTTGATGAGCCCATGAGCCGCGATGCACTGATCACGGCAATGGCAGGTTGCGATGTGCTGGTACCCACAGTTACTGATCGAATTGATGCAGAGATGATTGCAGGCGCGGGAGAACAGTTGCGCCTGATCGCAAACTTCGGCGCTGGCACTGAACATATAGATCTCCAAGCCGCTGCCAAACGCAAGATCATTGTGACCAACACGCCGGGCGTCTTTACCGATGACACCGCTGATCTCACAATGGCGGGGATCATCGGTGTTCCGCGCCGGATTCGTGAAGGAGTGGAGCTTATTCGCAGCGGTCAATGGACTGGCTGGGCACCGACTGGAATGCTCGGCCGAAAGATTGGCGGAAAAGTGCTTGGAATCATTGGCATGGGCCGGATTGGACAGGCTGTTGCACACCGCGCTCGGGCCTTCGGCATGAAAATCGCCTACTACAATCGCAAAGCGCTACCGGCTGCAATGGAATCTATGTTCGGCGCGCGTTATGTCGATAGCGTTGATACGCTGATGGCCGAGGCCGATATCCTCACCCTTCACTGTCCACTGACTGAGGAAACACGCGGACTTATCGATGCCCGGCGCTTGGCGCTCATGAAGCCGGGTTCTAGCATCGTGAACACTGCGCGCGGTGAGATCATCGTTCAGGAAGCGCTTATCGCAGCTTTGCAATCAGGTCACCTCGCAGGAGCCGGACTTGATGTGTATTCTGATGAGCCATTGGTAGATCCGCGCCTGATCCGGCATCCAAATGTTATGACCCTTCCCCATATCGGGAGCGCAACTGTCGAAGGGCGTGAGGCTTCCGGCGAGAAGGTCATCGCCAATATCCGTTTCTGGGCTGATGGTCACAGGCCACCCGATCAGGTGCTGACGGCATTGGTGGGCGAGTGACGCTAAGGGGCTTTACGAGCGCGTATCGCAGCCAATTCTTGCACCACAATTTGGGTAACTTGTTCCGCCGCACGTCGCCCTGCGCCGAATGCAAAATGTGTCACATCTAACCGATACTCAGCGTCACGCTCATCGCTTGTGCCTTTGGCGGATTGAGGCGCAACTATGCCATCAGAGGGAGACCAAACCGCAACTGTATGGGCCGGAGGCTTTTCACTGGGATTATCCGGCAATTTTGGCGCATCCACCGTATGATCATTCAGTGCGTTGTAAATTCGCCAAGCGTTGTTGGCCTGACGATTCCCCGAAAACGGCGTGCCCAAAGTCACAACCATCTGCACCAATTCTGGATGACGCTGCGCGAGCACCCGGCCGTAGATTCCTCCCAAGCTCCAACCGACGATGATCGCTGGTTCTTCATGCCGCTCAACCATTTCTTCAAGCCGCTGTCTTGCCGTCGCTAGCCGAGTGTCAGTTACACCCGTAACCAGACCCAAACGCGAGGAATAAGTTGGAAACCCGTTCCGCGACAGTGTTCTGCGAAGCAAACTCGTGGTGCCATCATTGGACATAAGTCCTGGTACAACCAGGACTGGCGACAGCTTGCCCTCCAGTTGGATTCCAAGTTCAGACTTTTTGGGCCGACGAAAGCGACTTGCCACGATAACTGGAAACCATGGCAGTTCGCGCAGTAACAAGCCTAGCCGGGGTGGCGTCGCTTCCGTCATCCGATCTTCAGTGCGTAAAGCTTGTTGAAATCACCTGGCTCATATCCGCCAAAGGAACCGCACGGCACAAATCCAAAGCTCATATACAAGCCCACGGCGGCCTCGAAGATCGGGCCTGACCCGGTTTCGAGTTTGACCGAAGAAAAAGCCAACTCACGCGCCCGCTCGATCAGATGCACCAACATCGCTTTGCCCGCCCCGGTACCGCGTGCGTCTGGATGAGCGCGCATGGATTTAAGCTCGCCAAAGCCGTCGTGATGCTTAAGCGCGCCGATCGAGAGCAGCCTCTCCCCCTCCCAAGCTGCATAAACCTCAACCTCAGGGACTTTGAGACCTGAAAGATCAAGGAAATGGCACGTTCCGGGCGGTGAACCTTCATCCATCTCGCGACCGTGGAGTTCAATCAGCGCAATGACTTCACTTTCGGAAAGGTCAGTACGCCGAATCTCCATCGCTCACATCACCCGTGAAACTTGCTCATCAGCATCGAGCCATTGGTGCCACCAAAGCCGAAGCTGTTAGTCATAACCGTATCAAGGCCAGCGTTCTCAACGAGTTTGGTCGCGATCTCTTCAGGTTTCAGCGCAGGATCAAGATTTTCGACATTGATCGATGGGATAACAAAGTCGTTTTCGAGCGCCAACAGGCAATAAACAGCCTCCTGCGCACCGGTTGCTCCTTGGCTGTGGCCTGTCATCGACTTGGTCGAGCTGACCAGTGGCGTGGAGCCCTCACCGAATACTCTACGTACCGCTTCAATCTCGCCAACATCGCCGACCGGCGTCGAGGTGCCATGGGCATTAATGTAGCTGACTGCGCGGCCCTCCGGCAGCGTCTTCAACGCTCCCGCCATCGCCCGCTCACCGCCCTCACCCGATGGCGCAACCATATCGGCCCCATCAGAGGTGGCGCAGAAACCCGTAACTTCGGCATAGATCTTCGCGCCACGCGCCTGAGCATGCTCCAGGCTCTCCAGCACCAATATCGCGCCGCCACCTCCGATTACGAAACCATCGCGGTCTGCATCGAATGCACGGCTCGCGCGCTCGGGTGTGTCGTTATATTTGCTCGACATTGCGCCCATCGCGTCAAACAGGCAAGAGAGCGTCCAATCGAGCTCCTCACCCCCGCCACCGAACACAATATCTTGCTGTCCCAGAGCGATTTGCTGCGCAGCCATGCCAATACAGTGCAGCGAGGTGGAACAAGCCGAAGTGATCGAGAAATTCATGCCCTTGATCTGATAGGCGGTTGCAAGGTTGGCGCTCACTGTCGAGGACATCGTCTTAGGCACCGCCAGCGGCCCGATGCGCTTTGTTGCACCGGACTTCAAAACCGTCTGATGCGCCGCTAACATCGCCGAAGTCGACGGACCACCAGAACCGGCAATCACACCGGTCATCGGATTGATGACTTCTTTCTCTTCGAGGCCTGCATCGGCTATCGCCTCTCCCATGGCAATAAAGGCATAGGCAGCGCCAGGCCCCATAAAGCGCAGGGTGCGCTTATCGATGGCCTCTTTGACATCGAGATCAATCGCGCCCGCTACTTGCGAGCGAAAGCCGTGGTCAGCCATGTCCTGATTGAAGGTGATGCCTGACTTGCCAGACCTTAGCGAGTCCGTCACGTCACTGGCATTATTCCCGATTGAGGAGACGATCCCCAGTCCCGTTATCACTACGCGGCGCATTATATCCCCTTAATGCTCTGGCGACCCAATCACGCTTCTGAAAGCGCGACCTTCATGTCCTTCACTTGGTAGATGATCTCACCATCAGCCTCTACCCGGCCATCTGCCACGCCCATTGTCAAACGCCGAGTTTGGACAGCCTTCGTAAAGTCGACAAAATACGTCAACAATTTGCGGTCCGGCCGGACCATGCCGGTGAGCTTCACTTCACCGACGCCCAGCGCATAGCCACGCCCCTGCCAACCACGCCAGCCAAGGTTAAAGCCGGTGAGTTGCCACAAGCCGTCAAGTCCAAGACAGCCCGGCATGATCGGGTTGCCCGGAAAATGGCAGTCGAAGAACCACAGATCAGGTGCAATATCATATTCTGCAACCAAATGTCCCTTGCCGTGTTCACCGCCATCGCCAGAAATGTCTGTGATCCGATCCATCATCAACATAGGGGGAGCGGGCAGTTGCGCATTGCCAGGCCCAAAGAGCTCACCTCGCGCGCATTTCAAGAGATCCTCGCGATCAAAGCTGGTTGGAAAATCTGTCATTCGCGACCGGACTCCTAGTCTTATGTTGTCTCATTGAGGGGGCGACTAGCACCGTGAATTAGCGATGGAAAGGCCACAGCGGCGCTGCGTTGATAAGTGAAAGGATGCGTTTTGCTACGGATTTGAACAGACTGCAATTTCGCCCGGCTCCAAGCGTTTCGCCCCGCGTTCAAACCTAGTGAAGTAGCTCGTCAGATCAGGGCGTTCGACAAACTCAACCAACTTATAGCCCACGGCTTCGAGCTCGCAAAACAGCAGCTTTGGCGGAATACCCCCAGCATTGGTAGGCCGGTCATACTCCACGATGATGATCTGACCGCCTTGCGCAAGCGCAGGCCACATGCGCCATAAAAACGCATAAGGTTCAGTAACTTCGCTGTAGACATGAACAAGAAAGATCCGGTCAAAACTGTCTGTTGGCAAGCGCGGATCATCACTTTCGCCAAGTTTGATTGAAATGTTCTCAAGCCGCTCTCGCTCAACCCTGCGGCCAAGCCGTTCGAGAGCTTCTCGGTCAATATCCTGCGCAAGAACCCGCCCACCTTCACCAACACGGGTGCCTAACCGCACGGTGTAATAGCCCTCACCAGCACCGATATCAGCGACCGTCATTCCATTGGTGATATTGGCAAGATCCATCACCGCCTGCGCTTCGCCGCGCTCTTCGCGGGCATCCTCATTCGGAAACGGGTCAACTGTGCTACGCGTGCTTTCAGATACTGAGCGATCAGGTGGGGGAAACTCAGCGACACTTTCAGGTCGCGACGCATTTGGCGCATCGCATCCAGAGAGAAAAATGAACAAAGACGAGGCAAGGAGAAGCGGACGGGAGATCATATGTCGCAAGTTCTAGCGCGCGAGCTCAACCTAAGCAAAACCGATTTGCGACCGGTGCGTCTCACCAAGATATATAGCGACAGGTAGCAGACAAAACGATCATCAAATGCGACCGCGAAAACTAGCGGCTATTCGACGTCCTCCACATCAACGGTCTCACCTGTCACCCTTTGAGCAAGCGCAGCCGAGATATAACCATCAATGTCACCATCAAGCACACGATCAGGCGATGAGCTGGTAAAGCCAGTCCGCAGGTCTTTCACCATCTGGTAGGGTTGCAACACGTAGGAACGGATCTGGTGCCCCCAACCGATTTCGCTCTTTTCCTGATATTCGCCAGAGGCCGCAGCTTCGCGCTCTGCCATTTCGCGTTCGAACAGCCGCGCTTTGAGCATATTCATCGCCGTTGCGCGGTTTTTATGTTGTGAACGGTCGTTTTGGCTCGCCACCACAATACCGGTGGGTTGGTGGGTGATGCGGACGGCAGAATCGGTAGTGTTGACGTGCTGCCCACCCGCACCGGAAGCGCGGTATGTGTCGATCTTCAGATCAGCAGGGTTGATTTCAATATCAATATCATCGTCAATCACCGGGTAGACCCAAACGCTCGAGAAGCTGGTATGGCGTTTTGCCGCGCTGTCATAAGGACTGATGCGAACAAGCCGGTGGACACCGCTCTCGGTCTTGGAATAGCCGTATGCGTTGTCACCTTTGATAAGCAGCGTTGCCGATTTGATCCCTGCCTGCTCACCAGCCTGATACTCGACCGTCTCCACTTTAAAGCCACGCTGCTCGGCCCAACGAGCATACATACGCAAGAGCATCTCTGCCCAATCCTGCGATTCAGTTCCACCAGCCCCCGCATGGATTTCGAGATAAGTGTCGTTGGCGTCAGCCTCGCCCGAGAGCAAAGCCTGGACCTTATCTGCATCGGCCCGCGCTGCGAGTTTCTCAAGGCTCGCCAGCCCATCATTGACAATGCTCTCCTCGCCTTCAGCCTCGCCCATCTCGATAAACTCGACCGCATCGCCCATTTCGGCGCTGATCTCATTCACAGTGTTGACCGCGCTTTCGAGCTGCTTTTGCTCGCGGCTGATCTTCTGCGCTTCTTTGGGGTCATCCCACAGGCTTGGATCCTGAACCCTTGCATTGAGCTCATCCAAACGCCGCAAGGCGCGCTCCCAATCCAACGATTGGCGCACAAGATCAAGCGCAGCTTCGATCCGGTCGATATGGGCTTGGGCCTCGGCCCGCATGGGAATTCCTTTGAATAAGCTTGATCGCTTGCGCTTAGCGGGCAGTGCGTGATTGTAAAGCGGGAGAGGTGCCTACTTGCGAGCGCGCCCTGTAAGCCCGCGCACCGAAGCAAGGGTCTGGCGTGTATGGGCGCGATAGTCGCTGCTGTCATAGACGTAATGGATGCGGCCATCTTGTGAGATCACGTAAGAAGTTCGCCGCGCCATTTGGGTGCCATTCTGACTCACTCCGTAGGAAGAGATTAGACTAGGGCTAGCCACACCTACCGGAAACGCATCGCGGCATTCCTCGCGACTAAAGCGTTTAAGCGTTTCAATATCGTCTCCCGACATGCCAATAACACTAGCACCGGCGGCTTCAAAGTCTGGCATTGCCACGGCAAAGGCATTCGCTTCCAGCGTACAGCCATGGGTAAAAGCCTTTGGGTAAAAGTAGACTACAACCGGCCCGTTGGTGAGCGCCTCACTAAGAGAAAAAGAAGTCGCTTCGCCCGCCAAGGCCACCCGAGTGGTGAAATCAGGTGCCCGGTCGCCTTTGGCAAGTTGCGCCAAGGCCGGTGTAGTGAGGCTCATTACCATCACCAATGCGGTCAATAGCCGGACAATCATTAGTATATACCTCCTTGCTCCTCGGCGAAGTTTGCCGGCTCGCCTTCAGCTCTACGAGTGCCACCACCCTCACGGCCCGCTCTTATCAAAGCCAATATCTCGTCGCGCTTAGCCGCGATCTCGTCCTGACGGGTTGAACGGTCAGGCTCGGTATCAGGCTTGAATGCCTCCCAGATAATATCCGAATTGCCATCGCTGCCTGGCCAGCCTGCCTGTACCCGCTTACCGGTACGCCGATCGACGCGAACCATACGAATACCTTCAGGCGCCACAGAGGGAAGATCCGACCAGTGATCGCGCGAGCTCCTGATTAAATCTTTGATAATAGGAGCAACAATCGTTCCGCCGTAAGCGTAGCCACCCATGTTACGCGGTGTATCAAAGCCCATGTAGGCGCCAGCAATAATGCGCTGTGTCCCACCCACGAACCAGACATCCTTTGGACCACTGGTCGTGCCTGTCTTGCCAAATAACGGAAGGTCCAAGTCATTGAGCACAGTCGCCGTCCCGCGCGTCACAACACCTTCGAGCATATGCATGATTTGGAAGGCGGTTCGTGCGTCCATGGCCTGACGCCCTTTGATGCCAAAACGCGGCATCGGTGAACCATCGTACGCCGCCATATTGCAGCTGTTGCAGGGCCGATTGTCTGCCCGCCAGATGACCTTGCCCTGACGGTCCTGAACATAGTCAATTACAGTCGGGTTGTTGAGTCGCCCGTGATTGGCGAGCGCCCCATAGGCCGCCACGATGCGCGAAACTGTGGTTTCCTCCGAACCCAACGAAGTTGCCGCATAAGGGTCTGCATCATCACTTATTTCCAAGGCCTTTATCGTATCAACGACATTGTCCATGCCGGCTTGCATGCCGATCTGAACGGTCATGATATTTTGCGATTGCTCAAGACCATAACGCATCGGAAATTGCCCGGCACGGCCACCGCGGATGCATTTCTCACCGAGCTGACGACCCTGATAATAGCAGTAACGCGTGTTATCGATTTCAGTTGAGGGCGTCATGCCATTGTCGAGGCCGGTCGCGTACACGAATGGTTTGATCGTTGAGCCCGGTTGCCGCATAGCTTGTGTTGCGCGATTAAAATCGGAAAGGCGGTGATCAAATCCGCCCTGCATAGCCAGAACGCGGCCAGTCTGAGCATTTTGCACGACCAGACCACCTTGGGCAGAGGGAACTGTCTCGACGCTAAACCCATTACCAGAGGGGCTCACCGTGATCACATCACCGGCCTTCAAGGCGTTGGGCAGATTGGTCAACGGCGCTTCTTCACCATCGGAAAAACCCACTGTTGCAGAAGAACCCGTTCGCGTGGTTACCACCCCAACACGCCAGTCCTCGTAACGCACCGAAAGAAAGGAACTCGCCAGCTGGCTCGCCCAATTTCCTTCGCTCAAATCAATTGTTGCGATTGGCCCTGACCAACCCCTCCGACCATGGTAACGCGTGAGGCCACGCCGCAAGGAGTCGCGTGCGGCATTCTGCATGTCTATATCAAGCGAAGTGCGCACCCAAAGACCGCCAGCATAGACGCTGTTTTCACCATCATCAGCGGTCTCTCCAAAGTCGGCGATCAACTGGCGGCGGACCTCTTCCAAGAAATAACCAGCGTCGGCACTGCGCTGACTGCGTTGCCGGACAAGCCCCAACGGTCTTGCCGCCGCAGTCGCGCGCTCAGTGTCGTTGATAAAACCATTTTCTTCCATTTGGGACAGCACAAAGTCGCGTCGATCCAT
>JBCDKX010000140.1:0-8853 GCA_038746055.1 Pseudomonadota bacterium | reverse complement strand
GGGCGCCCGATTATGATGACTGTCGGTTTTGGTGGCGGGTTCATATGTTTTGTACCTGCTTTTGCAGCGCCAAGTGGCCGCTAGCGCTGCGAATGGCAAGCCCTGCATAACTGACGTCGGTGCTTCAAAAGGTGAAAAAGGCAGACAGTCTAAACCCGTTAGTAACCCTTATCCAAAAGACGATATCAATATTACCGGGTCATTAGGTATGATTATGACCTGCCAACGCAAAGCGTTCCTCGCCGCCAGCCTTGGGCTTGTCAGCCCTATGGTTGCCACCGCGCCGGCTCCGCTTGCCGCGCAGAGCGCCGCCTATCTGCAATGTGTTCCGGTTGCGCGCGAACTGTCGGGAATCCAGATTTACGGTGATGCTCGCACTTGGTGGGACCAGGCGGATGGCAAATACTCGCGCGGACAGCGCCCACAGAAGGGCGCGGTCATGGTTTTCAAACCTCATCGCAGCATGCGTCTTGGCCACGTTGCCTATGTCAGTGAGGTGGTTGATACACGCACCGTTCGGCTCACGCACGCCAACTGGTCGCGGATCAACGGAAAGCGCGGTCAGATTGAGCGCAATGTACCGGCAATCGATGTGTCACCCAATAATGACTGGAGCGAGGTGCGCGTCTGGTATCATCCGCTCCAGGCACCTGGCGGAACGCATTGGCCGCTTCATGGCTTTGTCTACGCTGACACTGCTCCTCAGCCCTACGAATCGGTGCCGCGTGTGCGTGGCCCTGTGCGTGCGCATTCGTCACACGAATTTGAACGGGCGTTTGCGAAATTCTCGCGCGACTAAGAGCGCACTCAGTCTTTTCTCGCAACTGGTGGATTCTCACCGAGATCTTCGTACCACGCTTCGACAGGCCCGGTCAGCTTAATGGTCAGTGGCTGGCCTTTCCGATCAACCGTTTTGCCGGCTTGTACGCGCACCCAACCTTCGGAAATCGAATATTCCTCGATATCCGTCCGTACGCGGTCTTTGAACTTAATGCCGACGCCGCGTTGTAGCACCTCGGCATTGAAGGCGGGACTGCGCGGATTGACCGAGAGATGATCGGGCGGGACGTCGCCTGAATTTGCTGCTAGATTTGTTTCTTCACTCATAGGCCGCGCCCTTAGTCGGCTCTCGCAATTGAAACAAGCATGCTTACGCTTGCCCTTTTGCGCGTGCAGGTTTAGGGGCCTTTCTGACGCGCGCGGGGAGCCCTTCTGGTTTTCCGCGCGGCTTCGTCTGGGCAAGCGGGCGTGGCGAAATTGGTAGACGCGCCAGATTTAGGTTCTGGTATCGCAAGATGTGGGGGTTCGAGTCCCTTCGCCCGCACCACCTTCGCCCCGGCCGGATAACCCCAAGCGAAAATACAATTTTGCTCAAAAAGACATAAAGTTACACATCTCATGGCTATCAAGCAGACCACCAATGAAGGCCTAAAGCGCGCCTATTTGATCACAATTACAGCGGCAGAAATTGCTGCCAAGATCGATGCTGAGATCAAGAAGATCGCCCCGCAGGTAAAGATGCCGGGTTTCCGGCCGGGCAAAGTCCCTGCGAACCTCGTCAAGAAGATGCACGGCGAACAGATACATGGTCAGACCGTGAACGACATGATTCGCGAATCAGTCGACGGGGTGATCCGTGATGAAGAGCTGCGCCCGGCGATGCAGCCCGCAATCGCACTTGGCGATGGCTATGAGGAAGGCAAGGATGCTGAAATCACGGTAGAGCTTGAAGTGCTCCCGGTGGTTGAAGCGCCGAGTACCGACGGCATCAAGCTTGAGAAGTTGGTTGTTCCGGTGAGTGACGAAGCGATCGAGGAAGCGATCGGCAATGTCGCGGGTCAGAACAAGAGCTACAAGGACGCTGCCAAAACTAAGAAAGCGGCCGATGGCAATCAGCTGATCATCGATTTCTTGGGTAAGCTTGACGGGGAAGAGTTCGAAGGCGGTAAAGCAGAAGATGCACCGCTGGTGATTGGTTCAGGCGCGTTCATTCCTGGTTTCGAAGAGCAGCTGATCGGCGCCAAAACCGGTGATGAGAAGACTATCAACGTTACCTTCCCTGAGGACTATCAAGCCGAAAACCTAGCGGGCAAGGAAGCGACTTTCGATATCAAAGTTAAGGCTGTGAAGGTTGAGACTGAGACCAAGATTGACGATGAGCTCGCCAAGAACCTTGGCCTCGATAGCCTCGACAAGCTGAAAGAGATCATGACGGGTCAGCTTGAGCAGCAGACCGCCGGTCTCACCCGCACACAGATGAAGCGTCAACTTCTCGACCAACTTGCGGCAGGTCACGATTTCGAAGTGCCTTCGCAGATGGTTGATGCTGAGTTTGAGCAAATCTGGGCTCAGCTTCAGCAGGAAGCAGCCAAGGAAGATGATCCTGAAGCGGCAATCAAAGAAATCGAAGCCGAAAAGGACGATTATAAGGTAATCGCAGAGCGCCGCGTTCGTTTGGGCCTGCTCCTCTCCGAAATTGGTCAGGCCAACAATGTCGAGGTCAGCCAGCAAGAGATGCAAATGCTGATCCAGCAGGCGGCGCAGCAATATCGCGAGGAAGATCGCGAGCGCTTTATGCAATACATTCAGCAAGAACCCATGGCCGCCGCTCAACTTCGGGCACCTCTTTACGAAGATAAGGTGGTCGACTTCCTGTTCGACAAGGCAGAAGTTACGACCCGCGAAGTGACCGTCGAGGAGCTTCAAGAGGCGATTGAAGCGGACGAAGAGGCTGAGGCACAAAAGGCGAAGAAAGCACCGGCCAAGAAGAAAGCGCCAGCCAAGAAGCCTGCGGCTAAGAAGGCACCCGCTAAGACGGCACCAGCCAAAAAGACTGCCGCCAAGGATGCTGAGGCAAAGCCCGCGGCTAAGAAGGCGCCAGCCAAGAAGGCTCCCGCGAAAAAGCCAGCCGCTGCGAAAACCACAGCTGCCAAGAAGCCAGCGGCGAAGAAAGCGCCAGCTAAAAAACCAGCTGCCAAAAAGGCTCCGGCCAAGAAGTAAGCGCCGTTGCTTAGGTCACTAAAATAGCCCTCCCTTGGGATCACACCGAGGGCGGGCTTCTTGCTTCAGCCTGCAGGTGACCAGCGCTCGAAAGATGGTTGTGGCAGATCCGCGCTACGTGCGCGTTCATAGGCCGCACCGACCTTCAGCACTTCGTGGTCGGTCCATTTCTCACCAAAGAAGCTGATCCCCACTGGTAGCCGCTCAACTGCGCCCATGGGTACAGTCAAGTGCGGGTATCCTGCGATTGCGGCAGGCGAACCAAATCCGATGGACCCATTGAACTGATCGCCCAACACAAGATCGCTCATCCACGCCGGCCCCCGAGTGGGTGAAACAAGAATGGTGACATTGTGTTCAGCAAACAGCATATCGAGCGTTTCTGCGCCTGCGATGCGCAGCGCGATCTCGCGCGCTTTTTCATAAGCCTCGCGATCGGTCGTCTCTTCAGCGAGTTCAAACAGACCTTGGTCAAACCAGCGCAATTCCATGTCGGCATTGGCAGTGTTGAAGGCGATTAAATCCGCCAAGCTGCGTGGAGTTTTAGCACCCTCAATCTCGGGGATAGAGCTGAGATAGCTGCCCATTTCTTCGCGCAGCTCATACATGAGCACGGTGAAGCTGTTACCAAACACATCAGTGTTTAGCTCGAACTCGATATCGACCAGCACCGCGCCAGCTGCCTTAAGATCATCAAGTGCGCGCTCGAAGACCGCAGCGACCTGAGCATTGCTGCCAATCTGTTCGCGCATTACGCCGATCCGCACACCTTCCAGCGAGTAATCTGTAAGCTCTGATGTGTAGTCGCTCACCCGAACCGCTTCTACTGTCGCACTATCCGCAGGATCCTCGCCTGCGATGGCCGTAAGCAGTAATGCCGCGTCATACACCGTTCTCGTCATTGGCCCTGCAGTGTCTTGCGTACTCGAAATCGGCACCACGTGGGTTCGGCTTACGATTCCAACGCTGGGTTTGAAGCCGACCACCCCATTGATCGAAGCCGGGCAGGTAATCGAGCCATTCGTCTCTGTTCCAATCGCACCCCAGGCAAAGCCCGCAGCCACTGCTGATCCGCTGCCGGACGAAGAGCCGCAGGAATTGCGGTCAATTGCATGCGGGTTGCGGGTGAGGCCGCCCACGGCGCTCCAGCCGCTGGTTGAATCATTGGAGCGAATATTGGCCCATTCCGAAAGATTGGCTTTGCCGAGCACCACTCCGCCGGCCGCGCGCATATTGGCAATCAGCGGCGCATCGCGGCGGGTGAAATTGTTCTTAAGGGCAAGGCTTCCCGCGGTGGTCGCAAACTCTTTCGTCTCAATATTGTCTTTCACCAAAATCGTACGTCCGCGCAGGATGCCCGTGTCTGCTAGCGCCTGCGCAATGGAAGGGGCTTCTGGGTTGTAAGCGATAACCGTGTTTAGCTCAGGGCCCGCATCATCAAGTGTCTGGATACGCTCAATATTCAGCCTGGCCGCTTGCTCGCTGGTAGCCGCCGCATCCGAAGCTGCAATGGCTGGCGTGTCAGCTTGGGCGGCTGCCATGCCGCTCATCAAGCCAACGGTGCCCAATGCGAGTGCTGCAGAGAGCGACAAAGAAGCCTTCAAGGCTTGTACTGATGGTGTTTTCATCCGCATTGTTTGCGACAGTTTTCATTCCATTGGCAAGGATGAACATGGCTTTGGATCGCACTTGAGGGAGACAATTCTCTAATGCCTTTACAGCCAAAGGGGCTCTTATGATCAGGACGTGCACCCGGTTTTAACCCCTGTTGGCTATGTGTTCATGGTCCTTAATCCCGTGAGATCAGACACATGGTGACCGCCTCTATGGCACATGATCTAAGTGAGCAGCACAGCAGGGATGCTGTCAATGCGCCTGCCATGCGCAAACACTATCACGACATTGATGGTGCGCGCAGTGTGCTCATGTTCCTGTCTGTCGCACTTCATGCGGGCACCGTGTACGCACCAATGCGGCCGTGGATCACTGGAAATGAGGACCGCGCAGTCTTTTTCGATTGGCTGATTTTCGCGTTTCACCTGTTTGTTACGCCGACATTTTTCTTCGTCGGCGGGTTCTTTGCGGTGCTCTTGCTCTCCCGGCGTAATATCGGCGATTTCCTGTGGAATCGCTTTCAGCGCACCGCCATCCCGCTCATCGTCATCGCGCTCACATTTAACATGCTTGAGCATTATCTGCGCTGGAGGGACGCCGGCGGCCAAGGCTCTTTCCTAAGCTGGTTTGGCAGCAATGATTTTATTGCGATCTGGGCCGATGGAACATGGCAATTGCACCTCTGGTTCCTAGTGAGCCTGATCCCGATGTTTATGCTTGCGGCGATTGTGCACGCCGTGGTTCCCAAAAGCGCCGTGGTACGCACTGTTTCGGTGAAGCTCTCGGATCACTTTGGAAAGCTGGCAGCAGGCAGCTTGCCATTTCTATTTGTTCTGCTTTTCCTAGGACTTGCGAACACAGCCAACTATTCGGCTGCGGCGCTGGTGCCCGGCGGCTATGACCTGATCTTCCCTGGGTTCCAGAGCCTCTACAAGCTCGTTAGCGAGTTTCCTTTCTTTGTGATTGGTGTGATGGCTGCGCTCTCGCCGCGACTGCTGGCAAGCCTTTTTGAGTGGCGCTGGTGGATGCCATTCGCAGCTTTCGCCGCACTTCTGTTCCAGCCCTATCCGATGCCGGATCAGGGCCATGTGCTGGGTTTTGTGACCGATTTTGCGCTGTGGTTTGGGATTGATCTTGCCGGTGAACGCAGCTTCGGCGTGCGCCTTAGCTTGTTGTTCTTGAACCAATTGGCAATTTGGACACTGGTGCTCTTTATTCTCCAGTTTTTCCATCGCTTCTTTAACGATGGCGGTCCGCGCACGACTTGGCTCGCCGATTGTGCGCTTTCGATGTATCTGTTCCACCACTGCTTCGTGTACGTATACGGTCAATGGTTTGTTGCAGTTGACTGGCCCATTTGGGTGGAGTTCACCCTGCTCACATTTATGGCTGCAGCGACGGTTATCCTGATCCATGAGTTATTGGTTCGCCGGTTTGTGCTTGTACGCCTGCTTGCCAATGGCAAGACCGATGTTGAAGCCGTCAAAACACAGCCCGGTTTCCTGCAAGCTTTCGGCTTTATCGGCGCTCGCAACGGCCCAGATATTGCTACGGGTGGGGCACTATCACCGAAGGCGTAGCACTGCCCTCTTGAACTTCTGGCCATGGCGTCCGACATAGCCTTGCGTATTCGACAGCAAGGACCACAAATATGATCGATCTGCTTGGCAACAATGGCGAAACTTTCGGCTCTCAGGGACGCTTTGAGCACGATCCCATCACCGGCGCCCTGGTGCCTACTGTGGTCGAGCAGTCGAGCCGCGGTGAACGCGCTTTTGATATTTTCTCACGGCTGTTGCGTGAACGGATCGTCTTCGTAACCGGCCAGGTCGAAGACAATATGGCCTCGCTGATTGTTGCGCAGTTGCTGTTTCTTGAGAGTGAGAACCCATCCAAGCCGATCAGTATGTATATCAATTCACCCGGTGGTGTGGTGACGGCAGGCATGGCGATCCATGACACCATGCAATATATTAAACCGCGCGTGTCGACCGTCTGCATAGGTCAAGCCGCTTCGATGGGTTCATTCCTGCTTGCAGCGGGTGAACCAGGTATGCGTGTAGCGCTTCCCAATGCGCGGATCATGGTGCATCAGCCCTCGGGCGGTGCGCGCGGGATGGCCTCAGACATTGAGATCCAGGCTCGCGAAATCCTGCGTATTCGCACGCGCCTGAATGATCTTTATGTCAAATACACTGGTCAAAGCCTCGACGACATCGAAGAGGCGATGGATCGTGACACTTTCCTCGAAGCCGAGGAAGCCAAGAGTTTTGGCCTCGTCGACAAGGTCTTTGAAACGCGGCCTGAAACGGGCGATGAAGAAGAGGCAGATAAAGGGTCGGGTGGAGCTCCTGAATAAGTCCTGATTGCCCATTCGGGTGCGCTAACTCTATTGAGCGCTACCGCCCCAATGCGGGACGCAAAGCCTATCTGCTTAATCTCATATGCACCTTTTCAGCGATATTACGGGCAATGCGGATCAAAAATGCTGCGCCATGTGTTGATTCATGCGGTCAGCTAGATACACTTGGCGAATCTGGTACTAGGTCTTTAGTTTGGATCAATCCGGATTCGAGGAACTTTAGGAATGACCAAATTGAGCGGATCTGACAGCAAGAGTACCTTATATTGCAGCTTCTGTGGGAAGTCGCAGCATGAGGTGCGCAAGCTTATCGCTGGGCCGACAGTGTTCATTTGCGATGAATGCGTCGAGCTCTGTAACGATATCATTCGCGAAGAAACCAAGGCGGGTATTGCCGGTAAAAAAGAAGGCGAGGTTCCAACACCGTCTGAAATTTTCGCCACGCTTAATGATTATGTGATCGGTCAGACTTCGGCCAAGCGCAACCTGTCGGTTGCCGTTCACAACCACTACAAGCGCCTTAAACACTCAGGCAAAGCGGGTGAGGTTGAACTGGCAAAGTCCAACATTCTTCTGGTTGGGCCCACTGGCACGGGCAAGACGCTGCTCGCGCAGACGCTCGCGCGCACTTTTGATGTGCCGTTTACAATGGCTGACGCGACGACTTTGACCGAAGCGGGCTATGTCGGCGAAGATGTCGAGAACATCATTCTCAAACTGCTGCAAGCGTCGGACTACAATGTTGAGAAAGCGCAGCATGGCATCGTCTATATCGACGAGATCGATAAGATTACGCGCAAGGCTGAAAACCCCTCAATCACCCGTGACGTGTCGGGGGAAGGCGTGCAGCAAGCCCTCCTGAAGCTAATGGAAGGCACCACAGCCAGCGTTCCGCCACAGGGTGGCCGCAAGCACCCGCAGCAGGAATTCCTGCAAGTGGACACGACCAACATCCTGTTCATTTGCGGCGGGGCCTTTGCCGGACTTGATAAGATCATCGCTGATCGCCTGCAGAAACGCTCAATCGGTTTTGGCGCTCATGTCGCTGATCCGGATAAGCGCCGTGTGGGAGAGCTGCTTGAAAAGAGCGAGCCAGAAGACCTTTTGAAATTCGGCCTGATCCCGGAATTCGTTGGCCGCCTGCCGGTTATTGCGACGTTGCACGACCTCGATGTCGATGCACTGGTGACGATCCTCAAGGAGCCCAAGAACGCTTTGGTGAAGCAGTATAATAAACTCTTCGAACTCGAAGACGTTGAGCTGACCTTTACGGATGAAGCGCTGAAAGCGATCGCCGAACGCGCGATCAAGCGTAAGACGGGCGCTCGTGGTCTTCGCTCAATCGTTGAAGGCATTTTGCTCGATACGATGTTCGACCTGCCCGATATGGACGGCGTGACTGAGATCGTGATCGATGAAGACGTGGTCGAGGGTAACAAAGACCCTATCCGCGTTCTCGGCGGCGAAGAGACGAAGGAAGAGGCGGCTTGATGTCGCTCGACGCGGGCGCTTTAGCGACCGCGTTATTTGGAATTTTCTTCTTGTTCGCTTCGGGGCTTTGGGCGGAACGACGCTTCTCGTCCTTTCCTCGGCTTCCAATGCAGTATGGCTTTAACGGCTCAGTGAAGAAGATGGGCCAGCGCTATTTTGCCATATGGTTGCCGACCGGCGCGTTTATCCTCTTGCAAGCGATGAATATTGGATTGCTTTTCACACTTGATCCTGCCCACATTAATGGTGATCCAGAGTTCGGACTGATACTCACCAGCTTTGCACTTGTAGCTGCGCAGATCTTTATTTTGTGGCTCCATTCGCGCTGGGCCCGCTTGCAGTCGTGAATCTCTATTGAAAACCATCGGCATAATCGGCGGGATGAG
>JBCDKX010000139.1:0-9007 GCA_038746055.1 Pseudomonadota bacterium | reverse complement strand
GGTGGTTCCAGAGCTGCAGAAGAGAATTCATGCGAAAGGGTGATCGGAAGGCGACCGTTTCCGCAATCTGTAAATCAAGGATTGCGTTACTGTGTTCAGGTGGTTCGAGATCCTTGGCGCCGTTTCGAGCGCCATAGAGTCAAAAGCCGCTCAGACACGGCGTAGCCCTAATCCTCCAGAACAGTAGCCAGTTTTCGTGTCGGGGTATTCGGCATAGTGGTGCTACCCTTCGGCCGGGCATAGATTTCCAATTTGTAGTCAACCAACTCATAACCCAGCTGATCGGCTATTTCATGCTGGAGTTGCTCAATTTTGCCCTCTGTCAGCTCGATGATATCGCCATTGTCGACATCGATCAGATGACCATGATGAGTGCCGCAAACCGGCTCAATTCGGGAGGTGCCTTCATTAAAGTCATGTTTGATAACCAGGCCCAGGGTCTCCAGCATGCTGATTGTGCGATAGACACTCGCCATGGTAAATCGGGGATACTTAACTCGCACCCGACCAAGCAGCATCTCGACGGTCGGATGATCAGTTGTCTCAGCCAGCTCTTCAACCACCGCCATACGCTGAGGGGTTTGTTTGTAGCCAGCAGTTTTGGCACGCTCCAGATATTGGTCAGTATAATCGCTGTTCATCCGCAATTCCCGCTTCTCCCTCCATTTATAAGACGTGTGAGGCCGGTATTTTGACACTTTGTTTGCTGCTTTTTGACCCAAGAACTCTGACATAAGCTAAGCGGTGGGCGCACTGCGCATAGCGCTCTGGTTGGCATATGCATGCGATATTCTTGTGATCATGCTGGTTTCTGCTAGGCGCTGCGACATCACGGATCGCACGCACGCTTGGGTTGGGGAGGAAGCGCGATGAAACAACTACGTTTGATCTTTTCTCGCCTGTCCGGAGCTGAAACGCGAAAAACCCCATCTCATTGGCGTCAGAAGTGAGCCTCGAGCCGCCTCTTGATCGGTCGTCCGATCCCCATGGCGGCGGTTCTGATTTGTCCGGTCCTGGTGACGGAGAACAGCAAGCTCGTCACGATATCGCAAAGCTCTTCCGCGGGTTTTACGATGATCTTATCAGGCTTTTGCGCAGGCAGTTGGGGGACGGCCCTCCGGCGCCTGAAGATGTAGCCAATCAGACATTCTATAAGATGCTTGAGCGTGACCGGCTTGATGATTTGAAAGACTTGAAGGCTTACGCCTGTGCAGTTGCGTTAAACATAGTTCGTTCGGAATTGCGCTCCGCCAAGGTTCGGAATGCATATGCCGACGATCAGCTCAATAGCCCTTGGGTGAGCCAATGTGACGATTTCGATCCCGAGCGCGTCTTATCTGCGCGGGAGGAAATTGGGATCGTGGCAAAAACACTGCAACAGATGCCGGAGCGGCGGCGGCGCATCTTTATGTCCTATCGGTTTGATGGGCTCACCCCTGAAAAAGCAGGAGCCCTAGAAGGGGTGAGCCGATCTTCAGCAGTGCGCCATATCGCCATCGCGTCGGCGATGATTGTAGATGCGTTGGCTCTGGAAGAGCACTCCAACAACGGGCTGGGTGCATCATGATCACGGCTGATAGAAAAGCTCGGGAAGAAGCCCACCTGTGGCGTATCCGGCACGAGGAAGGACTATCCGATACGGAGCAACTTCAGTTTCGCGAGTGGTATGATGCCTCGGTCAAACATGCCGAAGCGTTTATCGAAGCAGAATTGTTCTGGGTGCGCTCCGGCGATGTGGAGTTTCAGAAAACCACTCTTGCTGAACTGGAGCGCTTGCAAACTGCTGACAGCTCTCAGCCCCCAATCCAGCCGGTCAAATCGTCATATCGCCCACCCAATTTTTCAAAGACAGTCACAGCTGGCATGGCTCTAGCCGCGATGATCCTGCTGTGCGTGATTGTGCTTTCTCCATCGCTGCTGTTCCCAGTAGGCGATCCGGAGTTTGAGCGTTTTGCTAGCGAAAAAGGTCAAACTCGCATCATCACTTTGCCAGATAATACGATGATTACTCTGAGCGCTGCTTCAGAAGTTGAAATAGCGCTCTCAGATACGCAACGCTCGGTGCGGCTAAATGAAGGTGCTGCCTTCTTCGATGTCGCCTCTGATCCATCACGACCATTTCTGGTCGATACTGCATTTGCTGACATCGCCGTCACCGGTACTCAGTTTGACGTTCACCTGCGTGATGATCTCGTCAGGGTGGCGGTTGGGGAGGGATCGGTTGATATCGCTGGCGATGGGATTGCCAACGCGGAAGGTCTTGCAGTTTCACTCACCGCTGGTCAGTCGATTGAATACACATCGAACGGCGGCTTTAGCGAAATCGCTGAGGTCTTTCCGGCCGAACTGGCAGCCTGGCGCGGTGGGCGATTGATCTATGTTGATGCTCCCTTGGCCCGGGTGCTGGAGGATCTTAACCGCTATTCAAGCTCACCCATCACGGCTGATGAGCGCGCCGCTGCGATGAAGATCTCTGGCATTTATGACGCAAGCCGTATCGAGGCAGTGCTTGAAGCGATCGAAAGATCGCTCCCGATCCGCCTTACGGGCACAGGAGCTGAGAGGCATTTCGTAAGCGAGTAATTGGTTCTGACGCAGGCATCGTCCTATCAGAAGAGGCGTTTGGAAAAAATTTTTGCGGATCATGTGACAGTTTTCGAGGCTCATCCGCCAAGTACAAAGATGCAACTGAAAACCAGTTGCAGTTTGTCCAGGGAACCTCTCTCCATGTTACGCCTCAATCGTTCGTTAGTTCGTCAAAGCCTCTGCTGCGCTGCTTCGGCCGCAGCCCTAAGTAGCGCAGCCGTTCCAGCCTTTGCGCAGGGTCAACAAACTCAGCAAGTCGCTATCGAATCCCAGCCATTAAGTTCAGCCCTGATCGAGGCGGGGCGACGCTTTGGCGTGACCATCTCAGTTTCAGAAGCACTAACCCGCGGTAAGCGAGCGCCGGCGGTATCAGGATCGCTAAATGCTGAACAGGCACTCGCCCGGCTCTTGCGAGGATCAGGGCTCATCTATGAGCGTGCACGTGGTGGCTATGTCATCTCGAAAGCAGCGAGCCAATCCAGCCAACTCCGATCGCCAACCACGACCAGAGCTCAGAGCGAAGCCGAACGATCGCAAGCGACTGAAAGCGTCCCTATTGTGGTAACCGGTACCCGTATCGAACGGACCAACGCGCAGGCGCCAAGCCCGGTGACGATAGTTACTTCGGAAGAGATTGAAAACTTCGGTCTTAATGATGCGACTGAGGCGCTACGCTTTACCCCTTCGCTCAACCAGTCGCGCAGCGCGCTCGTCTCTAACGATATCTTTGCGGACAACGTAATCGGGGATGGACTTGGTTTGGCAGCGCTTGATCTGCGTGGTTTGGGAACAGCGCGCACATTGGTCCTGGTGAACGGCCGCAGGCACGTTGCTGGCCTGGCAGGTTCGGCGACAGTAGATGTTTCGACCATCCCTTCCGCTTTGATCGACCGGGTCGAAGTGCTGACAGGTGGTGGCTCCTCAATCTACGGCGCAGACGCGGTTTCGGGCGTTGTCAACTTCGTCCTTGATGAGGATTTCGAAGGGGTCGATTATCGTGGCTCGTTCAACATCTCAGATGAGGGCGACGCAGAAAGCTATTTTGGCTCTGTGACAGTCGGCGGGAATTTTCGTGACAACCGCGGCAACGCTTGGCTGAATGTGGAATACTCGCAGCAAGAGAGGCTCAACCCTGAACAGCGCGACTTCTTCGAGACCGCTCGCGATCCGTTCTTCGATCCCAACGCAGCGGCGCGCGCTGGGCTTGGCATACCTGACGAGTTTTTCTTCGGACTTGCGCCGCTGCAAAACGGTTTCGCCTCACCCTTCGGCAATATCGACCTGTTGGGCGTCGGTGCGTTCACGGCGACAGCCGCGATTGAAGACGGTATCACCGAAATCAATGGCATCCCGTTCTTGCAGGTGGTCGACGAAACGGGGACACTTAGGTCCGCCAATATTGGCGAATTCCTAAGCACAGTCGGTTTTCTGGGTACACTGCCTGGTGACGGGATCGACAACAACTTCACTCTGATACCAGAAACCGAGAGGGTCGTTCTGAATGGTCGAGCGGACTATGACGTCACCAGAGGTTTGACCGTTTTCCTTGAGGGGAAATATGCCCTCACGGACAGCACTGCGCGACTGCGAGATACGGGTGCTTTGCTGGTCGACACCCCATTTTTCCTCGACAACCCGTTCATTCCCACAGCACTTCAAAACCAAATCGACGGGTTAGCGGCTCAGGGCATCACGCCAAGCCCACTGATATCGCGCGAATTCGGCGATACGCTTTTGACGCCCGAGACGAATGTCGAACGGGAGACTTTTCGCATCGTCGGCGGATTGGAAGGGGAATTGAGTGACAATGTCGGCTTCGAGCTCAGTTTCAACTACGGAAGAACCGCGACACGCATCGAAGAACGCAATCAGATCTTCCTGGATCGCTTGTCCGCAGCGGTCGATGCGGTAGTTGACTCATCGACGGGAAACATCGTTTGCCGCTCAGATATTGACCCGACCGCTCCACTTCCTGGTAACGACTTCTTCCCGCCGGTTATTCCTGGATTTTCCACCTTCTCACCCGGTGATGGCTCATGTGTTCCGATCAATATCTTTGGCCCCAATACAGTGACCCCAGAAGCGGCCGCGTTTGTGGCCACGGATACGGTTGCTAACTTCGCGATCCAGCAATTTGTGGTCACTGGTACGGTGTCGGGCAACACCGAAGGCCTGTTCGAATTGCCGGGTGGAGCGATCGGATTTGCAGCGGGATTTGAGTATCGCCGCGAGGAAAGTGATTTCCGGCCCGACAACGCCGACATTATTCAAACAGTGATCACCGCGATCGAAGCGCCTTCGGTTCCGGTAAGCGGTGACTTTGATGTCTTGGAAGGCTTTGCCGAGGTTAGCCTTCCCCTGATCGCAGCACAGCCTTTCGCCGAGGAGCTTACTCTTGACGCATCGGTTCGCTTGGCGGATTACACCACGGCGGGTTTTGCCGAAAGCTACGCCGCCGGTCTCATTTGGAGTCCGGTGGCGGGCCTTCGCCTCCGAGGTTCTTACAACCGGGCTGTAAGGGCGCCGAATATCTCCGAGCTGTTCAACCCACAGAATACGGTCTTTAGCACTCTGGCCTTTTCGCAGGACCCTTGCGATGTGGATGAGATCGGAAACGGCTCGGCCAACCGGCAAGCCAACTGTGCTAGCTTCGTTCCCGATCTGGCGAATTTCGACCCGAATATCACGCCGATTTTTGTGACTAGTGGCGGCAACCCCAACCTCGAAGAGGAAATTGCAGACACATTCACTATCGGCTTCACAACAACACCGCCCCTGATCCCCGGGCTTTCGATCGCCGTGGACTATTACAATATCACAATCGACAACGCTGTCGGGGGTGGATTGGATGTGCGTGAGGTGGCGAACTTCTGTGTCGACGCCGATAGCATCGATAACATCTTTTGTGATGCCGTTATTCGTGACCCGGGCACAGGGCTCGCGCAGTCGATTGAAAGCATCCTCTTCAACCTTGCGTCATTGGAAACGCAAGGTATCGACTACGAACTTACCTATCAGTTCGGGCTAGATGGGTTGGTTGGCTCGAACGTGGGTCAGTTTACTTTCAATGTGGCAGGAACCTATCTAATCGACCGCACCGATTTTCCGGTTCAGGGCGATCCCGACACGCAAATCGATCGCACTGGGACATTTCTGTTCCCTGAAAACTTCATCCGCGTGGGGCTTGGCTGGGAATTGGATCGATGGTCGGCGGATTACAATGTGACCTACCGCGATAGCACGCTCATTCCCAACCGCTCGAACGAACAACTTGAGAATGATCCGTTCTTCCAGTTTGAGCCGTTCACAGGTGACAGCTTCGTTCACAATATCGGCTTTGGCTATCGACTCTCTGAAGACTTCCGCGTGTTTGCCCGCATCAACGATCTGTTCGACCGGGAGAGTTTCTTGCTGGCACAGACAACTTCAGTGCCCAGCACCGAGATTGGTCGCCAATTCCAGATCGGTGTTCAGGGCAGCTTTTAAGGTCCTATCAAAAAGAAAGTGGACGTGGTGCAGGTGGTAGGAAACACCCGCGCCGCGTGCGTGCGCTTGGCTGTCCTCAAATTCCGGTATCATACCCCTGTTCATGATTTTCTGGATTGGAAGCCTCTCGGGCTTCATCCGGCTATTTGCGTATCCGCCAGCTGATCTGCTGCAATTTGAGTGTTGCATTGGCGATCTGCCCCCCACCAATCAAACGCAAAATCATTTGCAAATGATTTGCATTCACGTATGGGTCCCACGCTGATTCAAGTGGGGCAAAATTAAATGAAAAAAACACACCTTAGGCGCGGCGTGGCGCACGTCGCGATAGTCACTTCTACATTGGCGTTTGGTGCGACAGCGAACGCGCAAGATGCGGAGCAAGAATCATCGCAGCCTGAGGCTGAAGATCGGGTCATCGTTGTGACCGGGCAAAAGATTGAACGCAATTTGCAGGAAGTCCCTGCAAGTGTCGCCGTACTGAATGTCGAAGCGCTTGAAGAGCAAAACATTATTGATCTTAACGATGTGATAGACCGAGTGGCCAACATCACCGGTACGGCGGGAAGTTTTAATATCCGCGGGATCAACTCGAACAATGTGAGCGGCGCTGGTCAATCAGAACTGGCGACTATTTATGTCGATGGATCGCCACTCCCCAATGAGGCCAATAGCCCAAATGGACCATTTGGTGTCTGGGATCTGGAGCAGGTTGAGATTTTCCGTGGACCGCAATCCACTTTGCAGGGCCGCAACGCGCTCGCGGGTGCGATAATCCTCAACACCGCCAACCCGACCCCGTATCTAACCGGCCGGGCACGGGCCGTCCTCGGCAATGAGCTTGACGAACGTCGTATCGCTGGAGCTCTGGGTGGCCCGCTCATTGGCGAAGACCTTATGTTCCGCGGAGCGTTCGAATTCTATCGAACCGACGGAATTGTCGAGAGCCCGAACATCCAAGGTAATAACGACCGGACTTCGGGCGGTTTTGGGCGTCTGAAGCTGCTTTATGAGCCCAGCTGGGCACCGGACCTAAGCGTTCTGCTCAACTACACCCATGACGAGCGGATCAGCGGTCTCGACTTATCAGCGCTCGAAGTGGAAGACGCCTTCGACAATCGCATCATCTTCAACAATCGTCGCACAGTGAATCGGACCAACACCGATATTGCCGTTCTAACGGTCGAATATGACTTTACTGACGAACTTTCGTTGACCTCCATCACCTCGCGCAATGAAGTTCAATTACGCTCAGAATCCGACGGTGACCGATCGGCGGAAGATCTTAACTTCGCTGAGAACCGCTTCCAGACCAACACCACCTCACAGGAGCTCCGGCTCAACTATGATGGTGACAGGTTGAAAGGCGTAATTGGAGGATATTATGCAGATGTGAATACGCCAGAGCGCGTATCGGTCGGTAATGTTTCCCTCAATCCGGCAAACCTGTTCAACATCGTTGGCCTTTTGTCCGCACCGCCTGCTTTCGGGGGCTTTGGCCTACCTGTGCCGACGGCGCAGTTCGTGAACGATCAGTATGACCGGCCATTTACCACCCGCGCCGAGTTGGACAATCCGGTTGCGATTGAATCCTATGCTATATTTGGTGACTTCAGCTATGAGGTTACCGATCAGCTCTCGATTTTTGGCGGCTTCCGTTACGATCGTGAAAGCCAAGCGATCTCGACTGGCAATACGATCGAATTGATCACTCCATTGCCCGATCCAGCGGGGTTCGGGCCGCTCGCACCGGTGTTCGCCGGGCTCAATACTATCTTTGAAGCTCAAGTGGTGGATGCCAACCAAGAGCCTGCAAGCACGAGCTCACCGACTTTCAGCGCCTTTCTACCAAAGGGTGGCATTGGCTATAAGTTCACCGATGATGTGAGCCTCAACTTCGTGGTGCAGCGCGGCTACCGCTCCGGCGGGGTGGGGATCAACATTGCACAAGCATCCAGCTTCGTGTTCGATCAGGAGTTCACCTGGAACTACGAGGCCTCACTGCGCAGTCAATGGTTCGACAACCGGCTGACACTTAATGCTAACGTCTATTATATCGATTGGACTGATCAGCAGGTTTCCGTGCAACTTGATCAGGACAATGATTTTGACGTTGAGACACAGAATGCGGGCGCTTCGCGCCTGTATGGTTTTGAAATCGAGACTGAGTTTGAACTGACGCCAACGCTCGACATCTACGCGTCGGTTGGTTTTGCCGACACTGAATTCACGGAGTTTGAGGCGCTGGTTGATGATCCAACTGGACCGGGTGAAATTCTGATTGATCTGTCGGGCACAGCCTTTGGTGGGTCAGAACGCTGGACTGCGGCAGGCGGGGCGACTTGGCGCGCTGACAATGGTATTCTGATCAATATCAATGGCAACTATCAGAGCCGCAACTTCCTCAGCCCGCAAAATCAGATCCTGGGAACACCCAATCTGCTTGACGGGCGGTTCCTCGCAAACTTCCGCGGTGGCTGGGAGAATGACAATTTTGGCATCTTCCTTACCGTCAATAACATCTTCGATAAGGAAGTGATTGAGGGTATCTCAACGCGGCAAGATC
Source organism: Pseudomonadota bacterium (assembly GCA_038746055.1). Lineage (GTDB taxonomy): Bacteria > Pseudomonadota > Alphaproteobacteria > Sphingomonadales > Sphingomonadaceae > Erythrobacter. The sequence continues at coordinate 369 of JBCDKX010000139.1, read as the reverse complement.
CAAACAACCCCACTGGCCCGCGCATCCCTGATTTCGCCACTTTCGGTGATCCACGGATTATTGCGATCCAGCTCGAAGCGTCGTTCTAGGATACAACCCTTCCGCTCAGCTACATCGTGGCTGTGCGGAAGGGGCATTGCTTAGTCGCTCGATTGGTTGTCAATTCGGACCGGCACTGGGCAAAGCAGCGGCAGTTTCGCGGGTTGAAACGTCAGCAGTAAGATAACACTGATCGAGGCGAGGGTGGCGACCCCGCACAGGGCGACCAGCCCAAAGCTCCAGTCGAAGGCGACGATACACACAGCGGTGCATGCAGCAATCAAAGCCCAGCCGACCCGTCGGTATAACCGGCTTTGCTGGTCAGGCAGG
>JBCDKX010000138.1:0-9011 GCA_038746055.1 Pseudomonadota bacterium | reverse complement strand
GAAACTGAAGCCGCAACTCATGGAAACACCCTACCTAAATCACCAGCCGCCGCTGCCGTAGCGCCGGTGCCAATGGATTCGTTAGTCGTCGTTGATTTGCTCTGCGCCGTTGAGCCGGTGTTGGGTTTTGCCCCATCGGATTCGACTGTGCGTACAGGAGGGTATCATTCGGTACAGGATGCTCTGGACCATCTGATGCCACGGTTGGAACGACAATGGCGCAAGCATCAGGGAGTGATGGCATGAGCGTAGCGAAGAAACTTGACGAAGAGGATCAGGAAGCGCGGAGAGAGCTGGGTGAACGGCTCCGGGAGGCGCGCCGCTATCTTGGGCTAAAACAGGAAGAGGTCGCGCAGTATCTCAAAATTCAGCGGAGCGCACTGTCGGAAATCGAAGCCGGTAATCGGCGTGTGGAGGCTCTTGAGCTCAATCGATTGGCTAAGTTGTACCGCCAGCCCGTCGCATATTTCATCGGCGAAGATGATGCAGCGTCGAGTCTACCGGTCGATGTTGCCCACTTGGCGCGGCAGGCGGCGGGTCTATCCCGGCAGGATCGAGATGAACTTGGCCGGTTTGCCGATTACCTGCGTGCCCGGTCTGCATCCGCTGAGGAGTAACTGATGGTTGCGGAGTACGTCAAAGCGGTTCGGCATGGCGCTTCGGCTGCCGGGCGTGTGCACCGGGATTTAGAAGTTCGAGCGCGCCTTGAAAGTGGAGGCGGTGCCGTGAACGTTTTTGGTTTGATCCACGAACTGAAAGTGCCGCTTCTGCTCCGGCCATTGGATGGGCTGCTCGGCGCCTATCTCAATTTTCCAGCGCACGGTATCCTCGTTACTACGGAACGCCAGATGAGTATTCAGCGTTTTACCGCTGCCCATGAACTCGGCCATTGTTTGATGGACCATCAACCTAGCCTGGACGATGAAGACAGCATCCTACGACGCATGCCGGTGAACCTTGAGCCTGGGCATGATCATCAGGAAGTCGAGGCGGATGCATTTGCGGTCGCGTTCTTGATGCCGAAATGGCTGGTAGCAATGCACATGCGCTTGCAGGGGTGGGTAGTCGCGGACCTTCGACGGCCCAACGTTGTGTACCAACTCAGCTTGCGATTGGGGGTCAGCTATGAAGCAATCTGCTGGACCTTGGTGCGGTATCGCATGATGCCCAATAAGCTCGCTCGGGAGGTGCTTAAGACAAGACCCAGAGCACTGAAAGAAGCGTTGCTGGCCGACCATCGGCCCCCCAATTATCGCGGCGACGTTTGGTTGCTGACTGAACGCGATGCCGGAACGCGCATCGATGGCAGCCGTAACGACCTATTTGTGCTGAAGCTCAAAGAACACAGTAATGGCGGCTATCTATGGAACCTGGACGAACTGAAAGCCAGCGGCTTTGCAATTGTCCAGAACGAGGTTGAGGGCGTAGAGCCAGATAGCATCGGTGATCCCGGCATACGCCGTGTTACGGCACAGCCGCCAGAGGATTACCGTGGCCGCCTGGTTCTTGATGAAGCGCGCCCATGGGACCCCACTCAAAGCTTATCCAGGCTTGAGCTCGACATGGACTTCACAGGACCGGAAGCAATCGGGCTATCTCGTGCAGAGCGGCGGCATATGTTGGAGGCCGCCTGAGTGTCTGTTCTTGTTGAAGTCGATTTACGTTCATTGTTCGGCGCTGCGCGCGATCAGGGGAATCGGCCCACTTGCCTCGCCTTTGCGGTCAGCGATGCGCATGCCGCGATCCGTGGCCCTTGGGCCGAACTATCGTCCGAATATGCCTTCTATCATGCTCAAAGGCGAACGGGCCGCTCGCCGACCAAGGGTGCGTTTCTAAGTGACATGCTGGGTGCACTGCGAGAGGAAGGTCAACCTTTGGAATTAGGCTGGCCTTACCTAACGCAGCTGCCAGCCGATTTATCAAAGTATGTCCCGCCAGCTTCCGTTGGCTCGCTCTACGGGCGTGACGGCCGCCAACCACCGCGAGATTTTGATCGAGTTTGCCGATTATTGGACAACGGAGTCCCCGCTGTTCTGCTGTGTGTTCTCACTCGTAGTTTCTTCCAACCATCGGCAGGTGGCGTCGTCGATCATATCGATGGCGATGAGGTCTTTCCAACACCACGCCATGCGGTCGTCGCTGTCGGGTATGGCCGCATGGCCAACCGTCGTGTTGTGCTCGTCCGAAACAGTTGGGGGCCAACCTGGGGCCTCAGTGGCTATGGTTGGCTCACAGAAGAATACCTGACGCACCGCATGTATGACTTAGCTATTTTGACGGATGAAACAGATGTATCACACCGTTCCGCCGCAGCCTGATTGTGTTTCTACCTGGCGTGAAGCCGTTCGAGTTGTCGACACCGCACCGGGCCACGAAGCGCACAACGTATTGCTCACTGTCAATGACCCGACAGCCGGTTCAACACTGTCCGACCCAAGGGTGGCGACAGTTAATGAGTTTCTGCTGCGTCACGACAAGTCTGTGCGGACAGTCGCCAACACTCTATTTCCGGCAGCATTGTATCGGCGGTATGGAGCACCAGCGTTCTTTGATCGCTTTCATCAGCAGGTATTGCCGACAGTGCGCCGGAATGAGAGGTGGTCTGGGTACTACTTCGAACGCATGACATATTGGGACGGCGCGCCATGCGGCAACCCTCTTTGGGATATTGTTAATCGCATGAAAGACCCGAAGGTGCGGGCTCGAAACAAGTTTGAACTCGCACTCTTTGATCCAGCGCGTGATGTCGATCGCTCGCCATACGGCGGACAATGCTTGAGCTTCCTAAGTTTCAAATTGATCGCGGGCAACCCCGATGTCGTGGCGCTGACCGCTCTGTATCGAAACCATTACTACGTCGAGAAATTGCTGGGTAATCTGATCGGCCTTGGCGAACTTCTCCACTTTGTTGCTTCGGAAACTGGTTTGTCCGTAGGGCCGCTGACCATCTTATCGTCTCACGCGGTTATTGATCTCCCTAGATCATGCGACGGCGGCAAAACAACCCGCTCGGATCTCCAAGCCTTGTTGGATGCCGTAGACGCAGAGCTTTCAACATTCGCCTAAGCGAACTCGACAAATGGCAGTGCCGGTGAACGCTCGGAGCGATCTTCGCTGGGCAAGGCGTAAAGCGACCTGATACCGGAGATAAAATCGGCCTGGCCACCGTAACTTGGGTGCCTAACAGTTTCGACCCTCTGCTCGAGCGGGGTGAGAGCATTCCCAGCATCGCGGCCAATGGCGACCAAAAGCTGCGGCCGGATCATCCTGATCAAAGCTATAAGGAAGGGCCATGTAGCTTCGCGTTCGCTTTTGCGATGGCAGCGATTGGTCATAGGATCGTCGCGCCCGTGTGGGTGGAGCGGAAATACGTTCCAGAGCATGACCGGGCGTCCAATCTCCGAAAGAAGTCCCCATGTCACCGTCGCCGTGCGTTCAGCAACGGCATTGCCTTTGGTAGCGCGTTGGAGATCGGCGCCACCGAACAAAGATGAGGCTTGTTCAAGGTGCGCTTCGTCAGTGAGTGGTAATCCCGTTCGGCGACCACCTCGATACCCCAGATCGCGCGCTACCCAGATCGTATCAGCTTTGTAGTCCAAAGTGGCTTCTAGGCATCGCTGCAAGTTCTGACGGCGGCGGCGTGGTGCATCCGAATGGTCGTAGAGTGAACATCGATCCCGGTAAGGATTAAACGTGTCACTGAGCTCGATTTCGCTGAGAGCGCTAACAAACGTCTTTGGTGTTTTCATGGGAGTGCTTCGATGTCTAGTCTACGGTTCTCGGCATCCAGCAAGATGATGCCGCGTCGGTGTTCGCGGAGATGACGGAAGGCCGCATAGCCCTGCAGAATTGCCTCCTCCCAGAGCCAAGTGGGACAATTCTCGGCTTCGTATCCGCTCACGAACTGCCGAACTTGCTTAAGCAGATCAAACGGCAGCTCACCGGCTTTCAGGTTCTTAAAGAAATCCATCTCCACAGCTTGCCCAAAGATCCATGTGGCCACGCCCTCCTCGATTAGTGTCGCTCGCGCACCATCCTGAGCTTCATCGATTTTTGGCATGCTCTTGCGTTTCAAGCGGAAGAGAGATCGAGTGACCGGCGACCAGCCCAGGATCGCTACGTATGCGTAGTGAAACACATCGTGAAAGCGATAATCATCCGGCGTCATTGCATTGTCAGTCAATCGATCACCAATATTCAGGCCGTTGCAGGTCTGAAAGACATACCGCTTTCCGCCAACTTCACGCTCAAAGATGTCGATCTTGAGCTTACGGGGTAGCTGCTCCTCGGGCGGCGCATCAGCGTCAAAGAAAGGAGGATATTCCCGATGAACGGGCCAGCGATCTGCCGTTTTAGCTTGGTTCTTGATCGCTGCGGCTTCGAGGGTCACGCCAGCTTCGTTTGCCGCCCGGATCAGAATTTCAAGGATTGCAACCAAACGCGGCCCTAGACGCGAGCGATCTCGATGGAGTTCTTTCTCCCTCTGATCAGCCATCAACAGTCCAACGGCTGCGGCAAGTTCTATCAGTGTGGCCTCAAAAGCAGAAGATGGTGCTGGGGTGGTGGTTAGGACTAGTGGCTGAAGTGCCTGGAACGACAAGGGTTCGCCCGATGCGGAAACCCAGTTATCTGGGTCGGCAACCAAGTTTGTAACAATATCCGCAAAGGACACGCCACCGCGTGCTGCGACGAGGTTGAAGTACCAAAGGACATCTCCAAGCTCTTCGGTAACGGCTGCCGCGTAAGCGCGATAAGCGATCGGATCGCGCTGCTTCTTCTTGACCTCTGCCAGGAGACTGCCAACCTCGCCAAACAGACCTAGAAGGGGAAAGTTTAGAGACTCCGTTTCACGCCTTAGATCTGTGCCAAGCGCAGCCTTGGAGTAAGCCTGCACTGATAACGGTACAAAATCGTCCGTCATATTGCCCCCTGCCCTTTTACAAATCCTTGTACCAAATGAGATCTGAGCGCCCTCGCACCAGCTGCTCCAGTTCCCAGCGGAAGATCGCGCCCATCGATTTGCGCACAGTGTCACGATAATCCGCCTTGGCCCGAGCCAATGCATCACGCAGCAACAAAGCTGGATACCGTTCACAAAGGAACACCATGAACCCACGTTTGGGTGGCCCAGCTTTGTTCAAGCCAGCGAAGTGAGCCAGGAGATCATCAGCCAGGTACTCGGCTTCTTCAGTAGAGAGGATGGTCGGCACCTGTGGTCGGCCAGGCTTGAACTTGCGTTCCTTTCTGGCGACGAGTTTCCAATCCTTTTTGTCGGCTGTCTCAGCCATTTCCAGCTTGAGGACACCGATCGCCAGAGGCTTGCCGTCGAGATCCTTGATGAAGCGCCGCAGGGTACGCTTGCGCTCTCCCCTATTGTCGTAGCGCTGACCGTCATACTTGAGATCCTTGCGCAGCAATTCGAGCGATCGCCGTTCCCACTTGTGTTTCTTGGCCAGGAAAAGGTCGAGCATCACGTAGAGACGCGTACTGGCGTCGCTACTGATCTGACGCAAGGCATCATGATTGATGGGGCGCACGACCCGATTCAGCATGTTGTGTACGAGCGTACCATTGAGGACGACTACATGGTTTGCGCGCCAGCGTTCGCTCTTCAGCATCTCCTGGCGTTCAAGATAAGTCGCCTCGCTAACGAGCGACATCTTTTGTACTTTGCGCTCAAGGCGGTCAGCGTTGCGGAAGGCGAAGACCCAGTCGATTGTTGTGCCCTGCAGGATGCTTATATGTTCACGGATTCGCTCGGCAATCTTGCCAGAGTAAGGCCACCCAGCGACCTCAGATAACTGCCGGTCGGAGAAGTACACCGAACCGTTCGGTTTGCTTCCCTGCATCCGCCAGACTTGGATGATTGCCATCAAGACCTTAAAGGTGGTGGTCGTCGGTACCTTCTGATCCTTAAGTGGGTGAATGGAAATTCCAGCAGTCGCCTCCTCATCACCAACCTTGATCTCCCAGGTATGCGTACGCTGTTCGGTTAGGTTACGCTCATGGGGTGAGGCGAAGAGGATCGTGGCGTATTTCCCAATGTTATAGTCTGGGCGAACGATCTCCTCCGGCTCGAACAGCTCAAGTTGCTGTCCCTCTGCCTGAATCAGTTCGCCCCCTGCCCTTCCGGGCTCTGACAATATCTGGGATAATTCCCGCATATCGCTCCATCATACCACTGGGATAATTCCCGCACATCTTCCAGTCGGACTGTGGGATAATTCCCGCACATTGTAAAGCAGAGCGGCTGTGGATAACTCAAAAAGACCCTGGGATAAATCCCGCACATGCTGTGGGATAATTCCCGCACACCCCTGGGATAAATCCCGCACATCGCGAATCCAATAAACCCTTATTTTACAAGGACAAAGCGCTGCTAGAAATGGGCGGAACAGTATATGATAAACACTATATGTATAAACACTTAGGAAAATGAAGCTTTGAAGAGTTCCCCAATATCCAAACGATGGTCAGTCAAACACACCAGCATCGCGCAGAATCGACAACAAGTACGAAGCTTCTGGAATCATCCCAGCCTTCTCCTTGAGTTTGTTCCGTTCCGCTTCCGTCAATGCGATTGCAACCTTCTGATTGCGTTTATCGGCTTTATCCTTTGGCGGACGCCCTACCCGCTTCGGAGCTCGCTTGGGAACGTCTCGGCGTGAACGGTCTTCAGTCCTCGGCTTCCGTTCCTTTCGCGGTGCAGGTTGGCTGACCTCCTCTGGAATTCCCCCACCAGCATTTGCGATCAGATCGTCAATATCGACCGATGCTGATTGTGGTCGAAGCGTCATCTTTCGCTCATTCGACATGTTCATACACCAGCTTGATTACCGCAGAGATCTCATCGATCGCTTTCTGATCCGCAGGCCGCTTGGGGTCGAGGTCGAATGCCCCCTTCCCTTCTTGATACGCGGCTTGATACGTTGGGCGCTCCGTGAGGATCACACCTGAGAACTGCATGTTCTCCATTTCCTGGATGGCCTCTCGAGCCTGACCGACAACATTATGGATATTGAGGGTTGGCGCGCGATTGATGACGACGTGACAGGCCAGATCCGGATTGGCAGGTAAAAATTGCCCGACGATTTCATCAAGATCACCCAGGCCCCAAACATCCGGCACTGTCGCTCCCACCGGAGCAATCAATACGTCAGCGATAGAGATTGTTGCCCGTAATTCCCGGCTGTCGTGCCCCCCACTGTCGATGATAATGTCATCGAAACGTTGACGCAGCGCAGCGATCTTCTCCCGAAACTCCTTGGCTTTGGCATCCTCGGCATACAGTGATGCGCATGCGATTTCAGGGTCGATGCTATTCATTACTCGCATGCTATGCCACTTCTGACTGGTCTTCTGTCGATCGGCATCTATCAGCAGCACTTTCCGCCCTGCCCGCGCCAGGCAGACCGCTAAGTTCGCCGCGATTAGTGATTTACCGACGCCACCCTTTGTTTGTCCTGATAGGATTATCATAGCCCAACCGTATCACATTCAGTGAATTTGAAAGTATCGATATGTTAATAACAATTCAATACGAAAAAATAATATCGATAGTATCGAAATTATATAAACAAATCAAAATCATCGGAAAATCAGCGATAGAGTCCATTGACCTGCGCGGTGCCACAACCAGCAGGCCCTCAGAGGCTCAAAATTAGACGGAGAGCGCCATATGGGTGCAACTCGACCAAAGCCTCATATCGGCCGACTGAGGCCCTCTGCGGGCAATTCTAGAGCAGTCGAGATTTTACAGATCTTCCTCTGAAACACCGTGTCAGCGACCAGATGGTTGGTCTCAGTTCAGAACGGATAAGTTGCATGATTTGCAACCTCCTGTACGATAGAAGGATATGCTGCAGATAAGCAAAGAGGCCACTGTGGGCGAGCAGATCGAATTCAAGGCGAGCACACTCAATCGCTTGGCTGAATTGGCCAACACCGTCGAGCGTAACGATGCAGAACTCGCTAACGAGGCGCTCGAACAGTATCTCGATTATCAGGAATGGGCGATTGCCGAGATAAAGGCTGGCTGCGCGGATGCCGAGGCAGGTCGCACGGTATCACACGACGCAGTGAAAGCGTGGGTGGCATCGCTCGGAACAGAGCAAGTGCTTCGTGTACCACAATCCTCTGACATATGACCCTTACCTGGTCGGATCGCGCGATCCGACAGCTCACCGAAATCGTCGCTTACATCAGTGCCGAAAACGTAGAAGCCGCACGCCGCGTGGCTGAGCGGATTGTTTCCTTGGCTGAAACATTGCTCCCAGAGCAACCACTGATCGGACGCCCGGGCAGGGTGCAGGGAACCCGTGAGTTGGTCGTGACGCAGACGCCATATGTCCTGGCGTACCATATCAAGAGTAATGAGATCACCGTTGTCGCGGTAATCCATGCGGCCCGGAGGTGGCCTTCTTCTCTCTAACCCATCTCATCGCTTCGCCCGCTGGGCGTGCCCGAGGTGATCTCGGGCGCGGCCAGCGAGAGGAGAGTGAATATGGACGAGAGCGATCCACGCGCACAACGCATTCGCCAACTCAATGACCAACTACGCCGTACGCTGCACGGTGGCCAGGTGGTCATGACCGATGGGGTGGTCGATCGTGGTGTCGACTTTATCAACGCCGTTACGACGGCGGTGAAGGCCTTCGAGGATTTCAATCCCGAGAACGATCCCTATCGGGAGCATGACTTTGGCGCGTTGACGGTCAACGACACACGCCTGTTCTTCAAGATCGATTACTACGATAAGCAGCTCCAGTGGCACAGCCCGGATCCAACCGATCCCACCGTGACCACACGAGTGCTGACCATTATGCTATCGAGTGAATACTAATATGACCGCCCTCGCATTGAGGGCGGTTTTCCTATGGGCTGGCGCGATTCCAGCTCTCGCAATCTCCGGAGCGGCGAGGGCTCGGAGAGGGGCGGCGCATGCTAAACTGGGCGGATATGGAAGAGAATCTTGATATCCGTTATGAACCAGTTCCGTCAGGATTGCCCTT
>JBCDKX010000137.1:0-9042 GCA_038746055.1 Pseudomonadota bacterium | reverse complement strand
TCCCAAAGCTCTGAAGAGGTCGCTGATCCCTTAGCGTTCATCACGCTATTGGTCGGCGAAATCCTCCGAAATGACAAGTCTCGCGCTGTCCCATTCGATCACCGCCTGCTTGGTCATCGGGACCATGATTGTCCTCATGCCCTTTACCGGAATGGGTTCGAGCGAGATCTCTATAATATCGGTAGCGCCATAATTCTGGACGGCGGTCACAGTGCCGATCCCTTGTCCAGCGTCAGTTTCTACAGTGAGTCCAACAAGATCGGAGTGGTAATATTCATCATTGCCAAGTTCAGGAAGCTCTTCGCGTGATATGCTAAGCGTGGTGCCGCGAAGCTTCTCAGCCTGTGCGCGACCCTGCACTTCTGCAAAGCGCGCAATCGCACCGCCTTTGCTGTCGGAGCGGATTTTCTTGAGCGTCAGCCCCCCCCCATTAAAGCTCTTGTGACCCCTCAACGCCTCAAGCCCGTCACCCAGCAGCTTCAGCCGCACGTCGCCCGCGACACCGTGCGCCCCCGTGATAGCAGCCAGGATGATTGGTTCATCGCTCATGAGTATGAGCAAACCCGCACCAAGCCTACCGAAGGTCCGCGATATGCAATTGCGGAGCAGAACATTACTTCGACGGGCCCAGTTTGAGCGGGTATCACCATTAGGAAGATTACTCTTCGCTCTTCTCTTCGACTGCATCTTCAGCAGGTGCTTCCTCCGCAGCAGCCTCCTCGGCGGGAGCTTCCTCAGCGGGAGCCTCTTCAGCAGCCGCTTCTTCTACGGCTGTCTCTTCTACCGCGGCTTCTTCAGCTTCCTTCAGCTTCTCAGCCTTCTCTTCCGCGCGTTCCTTCGCCTTCTCGCCCGGCTCAGCCTTCTGCGGATTGTTGCGCGCTGCACGCTCAAGGATACCAGCGGCATCAAGGAAACGGTGCACACGATCAGACGGCTTGGCGCCTACACCAAGCCAGTGACGCGCACGGTCTTCATTGAGCTTTACGCGCTCGGGATTGTCCTTGGCGAGCAGCGGATTGTAGGTCCCGATCTGCTCAAGATACTTACCATCACGCGGGCTCCGCGAATCTGAGACGACGATGCGGTAGTACGGACGCTTCTTTGCGCCGCCGCGCGAAAGCCGGATTGCAACTGCCATTGTATATTACCTTTCGAGTTTACCTGTCTGTTTTCGTATAAATTTGAATTACTTCTTCTTAGGTCCACCGAGGCCAGGGAGTCCCGGAGGAAGACCGCCAGCACCAGGGCCGCCCGGACCGCCGAGACCGGGCAACCCGCCGGGCATTCCACCAGGGAGACCGCCCATCGGTCCGCCAGGCCCACCCATACCAGGGGGCATTCCGCCGCCACTGCCACCAAACATGGCGGCAAGGCTCTTGAGGCCACCCATCTTCTTCAATTGCTTCATCGCGCGGCTCATCTCCTTGTGCATTTTCAGGAGCTTGTTAACCGTCTGCACATCGGTGCCAGAGCCAGCGGCCACGCGCTTCTTGCGCTTGGCGTTCATGAGGTCAGGATAGGACCGCTCTTTCGGCGTCATTGAGCCGATAATCGCATCCATATGAACGAGGACCTTGTCGTCCATGTTCGACGCCGCCATCGCCTGCTTGGCCTTTTTCATGCCTGGCATCATGCCAGCGAGCATACCGAGCCCGCCCATATTCTGCATTTGCTTGAGTTGCATGCGCAGGTCGTTGAGGTCGAATTTGCCCTTCTCAAAGTTCTCGGCGAGCTTGGCTGCTTCCTCTTCTTTGATGGTCGCCGCCGCCTTCTCCACAAGGCTAACGACATCACCCATGCCAAGGATCCGGTCAGCAACCGAAGCTGGTCGGAACGTCTCAATCGCGTCGAGCTTTTCGCCGGTCCCCGCAAATTTGATCGGCTTGCCGGTGACTGCGCGCATCGACAGCGCCGCGCCGCCGCGCGCATCGCCATCCATGCGGGTGAGCACCACGCCGGTGAGCGGGACCTCGCCGGAGAAGCTTTGCGCGACGTTGACCGCATCCTGTCCAGTGAGACTGTCAACGACGAGCAACACTTCGGTCGGTGCAGAGACTTGAGAGACGGCCTTCATCTCGGCCATCAACGCCTCATCGACATGCAAACGGCCTGCGGTGTCGAGCAGGAGGACGTCAAAGTTCTGAAGCTTCGCGGCACCCATTGCGCGCCGGGCGATATCAACCGGCTGCTGGCCTTCGACGATTGGCAGGGTCGCCACATCAACCTGCTCGCCAAGAACCTTCAATTGCTCTTGCGCCGCCGGGCGGTTCACATCAAGCGAGGCCATCATTGCTTTCTTGCCATGACGCTCGCGAATGAGCCTGCCGAGCTTGGCGGTAGTGGTGGTTTTACCCGAACCTTGCAGGCCGACCATCATCACGACAACTGGCGGCTTGGCTTCAAGATTGAGCCCCTCGCCTACGCCGACCTCATCCTCTTCGCCCGATAGCATCGATACGAGCTCATCGTGCACGATCTTGACGACCTGTTGGCCCGGCGTGACCGATTTGAGCACATCCTGACCAATGGCCTTTTCGGTAACCGCATCGATAAACCGACGCGCAACTGGCAGAGCAACGTCAGCTTCAAGCAGCGCCACACGCACTTCGCGCATGGCATCGCGTACATCTTGTTCCTTAAGGCTCCCACGACCTTTGAGCTTGTCAAAGACGCCGCCTAAACGATCGGACAGATTGTCAAACATCTTCAACTACTCCTCTCAGATGCCGGGCCTTCAAAACCCATGACACCTGATAAACGCGAAAAACGCCGGCGGACGAAACCTCGTCGGCCAGCGTGCGGAAATCCTCGACAGACGTCCGTCTTTGTTAATGGTCGATGGTGGAGCCTAGCGGGATCGAACCGCTGACCTCAACACTGCCAGTGTTGCGCTCTCCCAGCTGAGCTAAGGCCCCATTTATCCATCGTATTGGCCCTACCAAAATAAGGCCGTTACCCCGCTTTCACAAGGGAGCGCTCCCTTAAGACCGCCCCTATTGAAAGGCAAGAGCAAAATCAGCTGTCGTCGTCGCCACCGTCGTCGTCTTTGGCAGCAGTGACACCCAGATCATCATCGCCGCCAAGATCAACATCATTGTCGGGCGAGTCTTCTGCATCATCAATGTTCTCGATGTCCTTCAGCTCATCGTCTTCCTCGCCGCCAAGATCTGTATCGGCTTCACCGGTCTTCGCTTTTTCAGGATCATCAATCGGGATCGGCTGCTTGGACTTGAGCACAGGCTCTGGATACCACTGGTGACCATTGGGGCTGGTCACAGGGTTATCGTTGCCAAGATCGTAAAAGCGCTCGCCAGTTTGCGGGCAGGTGCGCTTGGTTCCCCATTCGGGTTTGGGCATTGCTGAAGTGTCCTTACTGGCCCTGCGGTTTAGTGCAGGGGTGTTGTGCACGGGTATTCTGGTGGCAGGCATCGCATGAATCAAGTGGTGCGCCCTGTAAAAGCGCGCGCGCCTTGCCATAGGTCTATGGCGCTGTCAAAGACGCGGGCCTCTATGCCTGCTCATACATTCACCTCTTCCGCTCCTTTGACCGGTCGCATTCGTGTGCCGGGCGATAAGTCGATCAGCCACCGGGCCCTTATGTTTGCAGGGCTTGCCGTCGGCGAAAGCCGTATCACTGGGTTGCTCGAGGGCGAGGATGTGCTCGCTACCGCCACGGCAATGCGCCAGCTTGGTGCACAAATCGAGCGTGACCAAGACGGCACCTGGGTCGTCCACGGCGCGGGTCTCGGCAGCCCGTTAGAGCCCCAGCAAGCGCTCGACATGGGCAACTCGGGTACGTCCACCCGGCTCATGATGGGTCTGCTTGCAAGCCATGATCTACGCGCGACTTTTGTAGGCGATGCAAGCCTTTCACGCAGGCCGATGAACCGGGTGATCACGCCTCTAAGTCAGATGGGTGCCAGTTTTACAGCCTCATCAGGTGGGACCCTCCCCTTGATGCTGCACGGAACCTTTCCTGCGGTGCCGATCACCTATCGCCTCCCGGTGGCGAGCGCCCAAGTGAAGAGCGCAGTGCTGCTCGCTGGCCTCAATACACCAGGTATCACCCGCGTGATTGAGCCGGTCGCCACTCGTGACCATACGGAGAGGATGCTCACCGGCTTTGGCGCGAAGCTTGAAATGGGCGAGGAGAATGGTGAACGAATCATTTCCATCCATGGTGAGGCGGACCTGCGACCCATGGCAGTGGCGGTACCGGGAGATCCCTCATCTGCGGCATTCTTCCTCGTGTCCGCTACCATTGTACCAGGAAGCGATCTAGTAATTGAGAATGTGGGACTTAACCCCACCCGCGCGGGCATTGTCACTGTCCTCAAACAGATGGGCGCAGACATCGAAGAGCTCAATCCGCGCGAGGTCGGAGGAGAGCCCGTGGCCGACCTCAGAGTGCGCTACTCTGCATTGCGCGGGATTGAGGTAGACCCCGCCATCGTCCCCAGCATGGTGGACGAGTTCCCGGTGCTCTTTGTCGCCGCAGCGTTTGCCCAAGGTTCGACTGCGTGCACAGGCCTTGAGGAATTGCGCGTCAAGGAAAGCGACCGCATTGCGGTAATGGCAGCTGCTCTCACCGCCGCGGGTGCTCGCGTTGACGAGCAAGAAGACGGCCTCACCATCCACGGCACCGGTGGGGAACCTTTGCGCGGCACCTCAAACGCACGCGTCAAAACCCACCTCGACCACCGGATAGCGATGAGCATGGCTGTTGCCGGCCTTGCCAGCAAAGGCGGTGTCGAAATGGACGACATCGCTCCCATCGCAACAAGCTTTCCTACATTTATGGAATTGCTGAATGGGGCGGCTCAGTGACTTCGCCGCTCGACATTTACTCTCTTATCGGTTTTGTCGGTACCGCCTGCATTATCGGGGCTTACGCCTATTTGACCTGGGTCAATGAGCCCAATCCTTATGTCCTCCACGGCACCAATCTGACAGGAGCCGCTCTGCTCACCATCAGCCTGTTGGTCCATACCAACTGGCCAAGCCTGGTGCTCGAAGGCTTCTGGGCTGCCATAGCGATATTCGGATTGGCAAAGGCACTTAGGGCAAGGAAGACCAGCCCATGATTATAGCCGTTGATGGGCCCACTGCGTCTGGGAAAGGGACTATCGCCAGACGCCTTGCCGCGCATTTGGGATTGCCCTGTCTTGATACGGGCCTTCTCTATCGCGCGGTTGGACGGCAAGTTGCGATAAATGATGGCAATCCGGACAGCGCCGCTGATGCGCTTGCTGCCTGCGATTTCCCAGACGCGCTGCTCGAAGATAATATTCTGCGCACCGAAGAAACTGGTAGCCTTGCAAGCCGCGCTTCCATCCACCCCGAGGTGCGCGAGGCGCTGTTCAGGCGTCAACGCGCTTTTGCCGAGCAACCAGGCGGCGCGGTGCTCGATGGGCGCGATATTGGAACAGTGATCGCGCCAGATGCGGATATAAAGCTCTTCATCACTGCCAGCGTCCAAGCCCGCGCCCGGCGTCGCTGGCTGGAGATGATCGATCAAAAACTCGACCATGAAGAGGAGATCCCGCTTGCGGAAATCGAGAAGGATGTGGTCGCGCGCGATGCCCGCGATATCAACCGCAAGGATGCGCCTTTAAAAGCCGCTTCTGATGCTATGGTGATCGATACCACCGCCTTTGACCGCGAGCAGGCATTTGAGATGGTTTTGGAGGTTGTCAAAGAGGCGCTGAAAAGCCGTTAGCGCTTTCCTACTTGGACACAGCGGATACTTGATGGTGCTTCTACACCAAGTATCAAGAGGAGCAGCCAAGTCCAAAGTTGACACTCTAAATCCGCGATTTCCCCTCAAATGCCTGTTTTCGCGGTAAAAGTCGAATTTTAAGCTCTTCTTTTGTGTGCCCATTAGGTGTTGCAGCGACAGGGGCAAAAGCGCGCAAACAACTTGCATTAATCCACCGTTGGCGCTAAGCGCGCGCCCGTTCACGGCATCAACAACGATGACAAGAACCTGAGCGGCATGCATTCGGCTCCGCGCAGATGTCGGCCTCTTGCCCGCAAGGCCAGCGCAATGGTGCGCCAGGTGGCGGTATAAGACCCCGGAAAAACCGGTGGCCGGTAGCAAACAAAACTTGCAAGGATTAGCCAAACCTATGGCAACCTCACCTAACCCCACGCGCGACGATTTCGAAGCGCTTCTTAATGAACAACTCGGCGGTGCCGGCGAAGAAGGCTTTGAAGGCCGCGTCGTCATGGGCACCATTACGGCCATTGAAGCCGGACATGCTGTGATTGACGTAGGTCTTAAGAGCGAAGGCCGAGTGAACCTAAAAGAATTCGCACGCGGCGACGATGATCATGGCCTTAACGTTGGCGATGAAGTTGAAGTTTACGTAGACCGCGTAGAAAATGCAGACGGCGAAGCCATGCTCAGCCGTGACCGCGCCCGCCGCGAAGCAGCCTGGGACAAGCTCGAAAACGAGTTTGGCGAAGGCAAGCGGGTCGAAGGCCGCATTTTTGGTCGTGTGAAGGGCGGCTTCACCGTCGATCTCGATGGCGCCGTGGCATTCCTTCCCGGCTCACAGGTCGATATTCGCCCGGTTCGCGATGTAAACCCACTCATGGAAGTGCCTCAGCCATTCCAGATCCTCAAAATGGACCGTCGCCGTGGCAATATCGTGGTCTCACGCCGGGCTGTGCTCGAAGAAACCCGTGCTGAACAGCGCAGCGAACTGATCAGCGATCTGGCTGAAGGTCAGGTTATTGATGGCGTGGTCAAGAACATCACCGATTATGGTGCGTTCGTTGACCTCGGCGGCATTGATGGCCTGCTCCACGTCACCGACATGAGCTATAAGCGCGTCAACCACCCGAGCGAAGTGATCGCCATTGGCGACACCGTGACGGTTCAGATCGTTCGTATCAACGCCGACACACAGCGTATCAGCCTGGGTATGAAGCAGCTCGAAAGCGATCCATGGGACGGCGTTGCTGCCAAGTACCCAATTGGCATGAAGCTTTCGGGTCACGTCACAAATATCACCGAATATGGTGCGTTTGTTGAGCTTGAAGCGGGAATCGAAGGCCTGGTCCACGTCTCTGAAATGAGCTGGACCAAAAAGAACGTTCACCCAGGCAAGATCGTCAGCACATCGCAGGAAGTCGATGTGTTGGTCCTTGAAGTCGACAGCGACAAGCGCCGCATTTCGCTCGGACTCAAACAGGCACAGCGCAATCCTTGGGAAGAGTTCGCCGAGAAGCATCCTGTGGGCAGCGAAGTTGCTGGCGAAGTGAAGAACGCCACCGAGTTTGGCCTATTCATCGGGCTCGACGGTGATGTTGATGGCATGGTCCATATGTCAGACATTGCCTGGGGCATCTCGGGTGAAGACGCGCTGGCGCTTCACCGCAAGGGTGAAGAAGTCAAGGCCGTTGTGCTCGACGTCGACGTTGAGAAAGAACGCATCAGCCTCGGCATGAAGCAGCTCGAAAAAGGTGCACCGACCGAAGCAGGTGCGGCGGCTGCGGGCTCACTTCGCAAGGGTCAGACCGTCACTGTCAATGTTCTCGAAGTACGCGATGGCGGCCTTGAGGTTCAAGTTGGCGATGATGGCGCCACCGGCTTCATCAAGCGCTCTGATCTTGGCCGTGACCGCGATGAGCAGCGTCCTGATCGCTTCCAGGTCGGCAGCAAGGTCGATGCTATGGTCACCGGGTTTGACCGCAGCAAGAAGCCAAACTTCTCGATCAAAGCGCGTCAGATCGCCGAAGAAAAAGAGGCAGTGCAACAGTTCGGTTCGTCCGACTCTGGAGCGTCTTTGGGCGACATCCTCGGCGAAGCACTCAAGGGCAAAGACGAAGACTGATCACGCGGTCAGAATTGTCGATCAGGAAGGCCCGCCTGCAGCAATGCTGGCGGGCCTTTCCTATTCCGGATTGCAAAGTTAGGGTGACCTTTAAGAGAAGGCCCACAACGCAATGCTAGAAGTGCACCAATTCCCCTGCCTGTCAGACAATTACGGCTTCCTGCTGCATGATCCTACAAGCAAGGAAACCGCCTGTATCGATACCCCCGATGGCGATGAGTATTTGCGTCAAGCTAAGTCCAAAGGCTGGACGATTAGCCAGATCTGGAACACCCATTGGCACCCCGATCACACGCAGGGCAACGAAGTTATCAAGGAGGCGACAGGCGCGCCTGTAGTTGCGCCGCAGGAGGTCGAGAAGGTTGGTGAGATCGATCAACTGATCGCGCATGGTGCAAAGATCAAGTTGGGTGATTGGCACGCAGATATCTTTGACGCCTCAGGCCACACGAATGGCCATATTGCTTTCCACCTTCCCACAGCCTCCATGTCGTTTGTCGGTGACTGCGTGTTTGCGCTTGGCTGTGGCCGGATGTTTGAAGGCACTGCGCCGCAATTCTGGGAGAGTATGAAGCGGGTCAAGGCAATGTCGCCCGAAACCGTGCTCTACTGCGCGCATGAATACACCGCTGCTAATGCCAAGTTTGCACTGCATGCAGACCCTGAAAACGCCCGGCTACAGGCTTATGCGGATGAGATCGCGATAAAGCGCAAACGCGGTGAGGCAACCGTCCCGACAAAACTGGATATTGAGCTTGCGACCAATCCTTTCTTGCGGGCAGATGATCCTACGCTGATGGCGCGTTGGGGTGGGAATACACCGGCAGAGACGTTTGCCGCCCTCAGAGCGGGCAAAGACAACTTCTAAGGCTTTTATGCAAGCACTTCGCGTCAATCAGCTTTCAGATGATCTCTCCGGGGTGCAACTGTTCGATTTACCTAGGCCTGCACGCAAAAGCGGCGAAGTGTTGGTCAAGGTCCACACCACCTCATTGAATTTCCCAGATCTATTGATGACCAAGGGCGAGTATCAGTTCAAACCCGAACCTCCCTTCATCGTTGGCCTCGAAATGGCAGGAGAAGTCCTCGAGGCTGACCCTGCAAGTGGCTTCAAAACCGGCGACCGAGTGATGGGCGGCAACAAGACCGGAGCTTTCGCCGAGTTTGTTAGCATCCCCGCAAGCGGGCTCTCCGCTCTCCC
>JBCDKX010000136.1:0-9056 GCA_038746055.1 Pseudomonadota bacterium | reverse complement strand
ACAGGCGAATGGTCAATTGGCCATTGGGCGGGCACCTTTGAGATGACGCGAGAGTTAGGCGCAAGCGAAGCTCTAGCAGAAAAAGTGAGCGTCGCCGTCGAGCTTTGATAAGCGGGATCACTCGGGCCGTGTCGCGATCCAGGCTCCGCATATCGCGAGTACGGCAAGCGAAATCCAGGCCCAGGGAAAACCGATTGTCCACGAAGTAAAGCCAACCCCGGCGGCGATTGAGCCGATTGAGAGCACTTTGGCACGCCGCGAAATGGCTCTTCGTTCGCGCCATTCGCGAATTTGTGGGCCCCATTGCGGGTGATTTAAGATGCGTTGTTCCCACTCCTCATTGCTGCGTGCGAAAAAGAATACGGCGAGCAGCCAAAACGGTACCGTGGGTAAGAGCGGCAAGGGAATACCCGCTGCACCAATACCAAAGAAGAGCAGTCCTGCGGCGAAATAGGCGCGCCGCTTCATCGCCGCTAACCTGCTTCAGCCAACCGGGCAGCATGCTCCTGAACCAGCGCGATCATATTGGGCACACCTTGCGTGCGATTGCTCGACAGCTGGTTTTTCAGGTCGAATGGGGCAAGCGCTTCGGCGACGTTCATTTTTGCCACTGCGCTGGCCGGTTTGTCCTGCACAGCGGCAATAACCAGAGCGACGATACCTTTGGTTATTGCTGCATTGCTATCTGCCAGGAAGTGTAGGCCTCCGCCTCTGGCAGTGTCGGTGGGATAGACCCAGACTGCTGCTGAACATCCACGCACCAGAGTTGCATCGGTTTTCAGCGCATCTGGCATCGCCTCAAGTTCGCGGCCCAGTTCAATCAGAAGCGAGTAGCGCTCATCGCCCTCAAGAAACTCGTATTCTTCCAGAATGTCATCAAGTGATCTCATGCGAGCTGCCTTTAGGCATTGCGCACTAAAGCTCAACCCCGCTCGCAATCGCTTCCAGCTTCTTGATCCGCTCTTTCATGTCAGCAAGCTCGATCCGAGCCGCGCCTGCCGCTGCGCCGCCTTCGATCTCAGGCGCGTCGATATTCTTGCGCTGCTGTCGATCCAGCTCTTGGCGCTTAAGGTCGAGCCAACCTTGCCATGCGCGCAGCAGAGCAAAAGCGACCACACAAATCCCAACCAGACAAGCAGCGGTGATAACAAGAGTGGGGTCCATGATCATTGGCTCTGCTCCTTTTCATTGGTGGCGGCAGGAAGGGGAATTCCGGTGTCCGCATTTGTGTCTTCGGTCCCACGCAGCGCCTCGATCTCAGCTGAGATGCGGGCGCGTTCGCGGGCGTCCAGCGTATTGTTATCGGTCGCAATGCGTTCCAGCACTTGGAGCCGTTCGCGCAATTGCTTCATCTCGGAGCGCATTTCGTCAGCTTCTGCCTTGGAAGGTCCATCAGCTGTGCCGATAAAAGTCTCATTGCCGTCCTCATCAGAGATGATACCGGCGCGCGCTTTGGCCATTTGGACAATGCCCCAAACCACAATTGCGACAACGGCAACCACTGCCCATCCGCTCATTGTGAGGTCTCCTTCTCATGGCGGGTCTGTACATCGTTACGCAGGGCTTCGATTTCGTCAGACAGTAAGGTTCCGCGATCAGTCGCCAGCCGCTCAAGAACCTGCAGGCGGTCTTCCATCAATCCAGTGCGATCATCGAGACCATTGTCGGCCTTTTTCGTTGGGGCGCCGAAGCGCGGGATGCCCGCCTTGTCGCGCTTGTAATTGAGCACCTTGCTGACAATCCCATTGATCGTCAGCCCGATGATGGTGGTCATGAGCAAGATGAACAGAAAAATCAGAACAAGATCAGCGTCCATTATGCGTTCCCCACTTTCTTTGGCCCTGCATCCTTTTCGTTATCCAGCGTACGCAGATTGTCGATCTCGTTGGAAAGTCGATGACCGCCATCCGTTACGATACGTTCCAATACGCGCACTCGGTCTTCAAGGTGGGCTTGCACCTCCTTATCAGCGGATTGCTCTGCGGCCTTTGCCTCTGCAATGCGGGCCTCAAGCTCCAACCTGCTGATTTTATGCCTGCGACTGCGCTCGCCAGCAAAAGTGCCGAAAGCCAAGATGATAATCGTCATTGCGGCGATAAAGGCTAGAAAATCCCCTTCCATTATGCGCTCCCCGCGTCTTTCTGGCGTTCAAGTGAGCGCAGATTGTCGATTTCGCTGGAGAGCTGATAGCTCCCATCAGTCACAATCCGCTCGATGTTGGCCAGTCGGTCTTTGACCGCGCCAAGCTCCGCTCGAAGTTCGGCGTTTTCCTGTGTCAGTAAGGTGACGCGTTGCTTGGCCTCATGATCGGTTGCGGGCTTCAAGGACTGGCCCCATGCGCCTTCGAGTGGATAGCCATGCTTGATCCGCAAGCGTGTGGTGTGGATCCAGCCGGCAATCGTGGCTGCACCCAGCGCCAAGCCGCCGCCGATGATCCAGGGCAGATTGGGGATGATAACAGCTGCCGCATCGGGGCTCATGTCTGGGGCTCCTTGGATTTGAGGTTCAGTGGGACACCGCTGTCTGATTTGGCCGCAGGTGTGTCGCGCAGCGCCTCAATCTCTTCTGAGAGCGAGTAGCCTCGGTCCGTTACAATCTTCTCGAGCACCACCATGCGATCCTGCATTTGATCGAGCTTGGTGTTGAGCTCGGCATTTTCGGTGCGCAGGCGTTCAGTCTCAGCGCTATCGCGCTTGGCTGTCTTGCCACCCCACTCGTCTTCAAGATCATAGCCGTGCTTGGCGCGAATCCAGTTGTTGATGAGCCAACCAGCCATACTCACGGCGATAATGGCGATCACAAATGTGGGGCCACCCCAATCCATTATGCAGTTTCCTTTTTGTCAATATTGAGGGGAACACCAATATCCTGGCGTTCCACTTCACGGGTGTCGCGCAGAGCTTCGATCTGGGTCGCCACATCATAGCCACGGTCGGTTACAATGCGTTCGAGAACCTGGACGCGGTCCTCAAGCTTTTGGACCTGAGATGCATATTGCGCCGCTTTCTCTGCCGTGGCGTCGGCCGTCGCGTCGATCTGTAGCTTGGCGACTTTCTCTTTGTGCTTTGCCCAGATCGCGACCATCGGAATGGCGCATCCGAAGATGATCGCAACGATGGGGATCATCATTCGGAAAATCTCAGAATCCATGTGTCCAACCCCTTGTGTAAGTCTTGCGCGGCACGCGCGGAATGTCTGTGGATCAGCGCAGCTGCTCAATTTCCTGAGTCAGGCGCGGATTGTTGCTGACGTAATAGGTCTCAACATCAGCCAGGCGCCGGTCGATATCGCGGAAGCGAGCGCGGATTTCGCGTGCGGTGCGTTGCGGGCTCTGGCGAACACGCTGCCAGTACTGCTCTTCCTGATTATCGCGATAGAGATGCGGCGGTTTCTTTTGGAGCAGAAAGCCCATTACGAAATAGGCAAGGAAGCCGATCGGGCCGAGCGCAAAGATTGTGAGTGCAACCATGCCGAGGCGTACCCAAAAGGCATCGATTCCGGTGTAGTCGGCAATACCCGCAGCCACACCCATCAATTTGGCATTGTGCTTGTCGCGGTAAAGCGAAGTGCGGCTATTCATCACTGGGCTCCTTTTTTCTCGGCGATGAGCTGCTCAAGTTCACGCAGCTGTTGATTGTCTGATTCCTGGTCAGCCTGGAGGCGTTTGACTGGGTTGAACGAGGGGTCATCGGTGGCAACGAGACGCTCAACGGTGTCCATGCGCTCATCCAGACGCTTGGCGAGATTGTAGAGTTCTTCGAGCAGAACCTCATCATCTGAGGTGATGGTGGCGGCGGTCTTCCACTTTGTTACATAGTGGAGGATCACCCAAGGCAGGCCGATGAACAGCATACCTACAATCATCATCGCCACAATTTCGTCCGGCATTTCTTAACTTCCCTGTTGGTTCAATTCGGCTGTTTGTTCAGTCATCTTTCTCGGGCTTGCCGAGCAGTTTCTTCATTTCTTCAAGTTCATCATCGATGGCGTCTTGGCCCTCGAGTGCGGCAATTTCATCTGACAGCGAGGGTGGTCCCTCATTGCCAATTGCGATCGCATCAGCGCGGCCCTCGGCGTAATCAACGCGGCGCTCCATCTGATCGAATTTGCTCAAAGCATCATCGGTGCGCTCGGTGCTCATCAAGGTGCGCAGTTTCACACGGTTTTCAGCGCTTTCGAGGCGCGCGGCGATCTGCGTCTGACGGCTGCGTGCTTCGCGCAGGCGATGCTGCAGCTTTTGAATATCTTCTTCATAGGCCCGCAGTGCATCATCAAGCACCGCGATCTCTTCTTTCAGTTGGTCAGCCATGCTGACCGCTTTCTTCTTCTCAATCAAAGCAGCGCGCGCCAGGTCTTCGCGATCCTTTGACAGCGCAAGCTGCGCCTTGTCGGCCCAGTCCGCCTGCAGCCGGTCGAGCTTCACGACGTGGCGATGCATCTCTTTCTGGTCCGCAATGGTGCGGGCTGCACTCGCGCGCACTTCGACCAGCGTCTCCTCCATCTCGAGGATAATCATGCGGATCATCTTTTGCGGGTCATCCGCTTTATCGAGCATATCGGTGAAGTTTGCAGCGATAATATCTCTGGTGCGGCTGAAAATGCCCATGAAGGCTACTCCATCAAGAAACGGGTTCGTTCTGTTATGCGCTTCCGAGTCGGTCTCGTTATGCGTTGATGTGCGACTTTGCGTCGGGGTGGGGCTTCGACGCAAGGCCTCGATTTCAGCATCAAGGCGCGAGAGCCTTTCTTTCCCCTGCGGTTGGGCCGAAGCGCTGCTGGCAGTCTCTTTGTGCAACGGGGACAGCACGTCGTCAAAAACAGCATCAAGGATGTCGTCATCGACCGGACTGGCGTCAGGCTTTTGGGGAGAAGCCTTAGTTGGTGCTGCGCGCTTCGGCCCGGTGGGGCTTTGGGGCCCTTGGGAAAGATCGTCTCGTTTGCTCACAAACCTGCCTTACGCGAGTTCAACCAGCACGGGTGAAGTCACTGTGGGCTGTGCAAAATGGGTATCTTTAAGGCCCACATTCATTTGCGTGGTGAAGGCGATCATCGCCGTTGTGGCAACGATGCTAGCGAGCGAAGCTTGGCCCAGTTTGGTGCGGAAGAAGTCTTTGGTGTACATTTCTTGTCCCCGTAGGTGTCTTTCAGTGTTGGTTGTAACATTGCAGACAGCGTGCCAAATCTAATAAAATATTGAAAATGAAACAATTTTTATTCCATTAGGTATTTTACATCTAGTAACTATTGCCAAGCATTGGGAATAATTCCTATATATTGGCCAAAGGTCCCGATTGGCGGATTTGGTGAGGGCAAGCGGTGGAACGCGAGAACCAGTTTATTGGCCAATCAGGGGCCTTCTTGGATGCAGTAGAGCGCGCCTCCAGGGCCGCACCTATGAGCCGCCCGGTCCTCGTCATTGGCGAGCGTGGGACCGGTAAGGAACTTATCGCAGAGCGTCTTCACCGCCTTTCCAACCGCTGGGATGAGCCGCTCGTCACCATGAATTGTGCAGCGCTTCCTGAAACCCTGATCGAAGCAGAGCTCTTTGGTCATGAGGCAGGCGCCTTCACTGGTGCTACCAAAGCGCGGGCCGGTCGGTTCGAGGAAGCCGACAAGGGCACGCTTTTCCTCGACGAACTGGGCACTCTCTCGATGGGCGCACAGGAGCGGCTGCTGCGAGCGGTCGAATATGGTGAAGTCACTCGCATCGGCTCCTCCCGCCCGATCCGGGTGGATGTCCGCATTGTCGCTGCTACCAATGATGATCTCCCTGCTTTGGCGGCCTCGGGTGAATTTCGTGCAGACCTGCTTGACCGTCTCAGTTTTGAAGTGATCACCCTGCCCCCTTTGCGGGTTCGCGAAGGCGATATCGCGGTGCTGTCCGAATACTTCGCCCGGCGCATGGCAACCGAGTTGGAGTGGTTCGGCTGGCCCGGCTTTGCTCCGCATGTGATAGAGCAGCTGGAGAACCACAATTGGCCCGGTAATGTGCGTGAGCTTAGAAATGTGGTGGAGCGCGCGGTTTATCGTTGGGATGATCCCGAAACACCCATTGCCCATGTCCAATTCGATCCATTCGAAAGCCCCTGGAAGCCCGCGACCCCCTCGCATCGGCGCTCTGAACGGCCAAATGGACCTGCACCAGCCGATCCAGCGGCAGTCATTTCTGAGTCTGCGCCACCGAGTGTTCAGTTTGAGGCAGTGGACGACCTGCGCGCAGCCGTTGATGCGCATGAGCGGGCGATCGTCGAACACGCACTTGGCAAGCATCGCTGGAACCAACGCCAGACGGCCAAAGCGCTTGGTCTTAGCTATGATCAGCTACGTCATGCGATCAAGAAGCATAGTCTGATGGAAGAGCAGGAATAACAGCTTGTATTATTGTGTCCGCCACTTGCAATGGGACTGCTGGGCGAAAAATAACCAATCTTTACAAGTCGTTTAGAAGTACCCGATAGCGTAGCGATCGCGCGAGAATACTATTGTGCAACTCTCGTGCATCTGAGAGAAGCGAAAATGCGTGTTTTGATCGACATGGTTGATAGAGTGGCCGCAATCGTGCGTTTTGCGGCTGGTGCTATGGTCCTAGTCATCTTTACATATGCGATCGTGGTGACTTTCGGCGCATCCTATGTCGCGCCTAAAGTGGCCGAAAATATGGGTGATCGGGCCACCCGGTTTGGCGAAATGCCACTGGAGGAAGCGCGCGTGACTGAACGCGAGCACAGATTGGCCCAAGATGGTTGGGGCTATGGTTCGACCGATAATGATTCGTCGCGCAAGCGAGAATCTGAGTCTCGTTCGCGCGATCGACGCAATTCCGACATTGGTGACTGGGGAAACAACGCCCAGTGAAACTTCGCCGTTCATCGGAGCGAATACAATGGATGGCCGTGAAGACGATAACTTTGAATCGCATTTCCAGAAATCGAAGAGAGTTGCCCCGCGCTTGCCGTTGAGCTTGCTGGGTAAGCTCCTTTCGATCTTGGGTGATTACAACTGCATCGTTACCAATCTTTCTCGTACCGGCGTGTTGATTGCAATCGAAGAGCCGCTCAAGGTGGGCAGCGACGGGTTCTTACGGTGCGGGCCGATCGATCACTTTGTGACGATCAAACGCGAAGGCCCCGGTTTGAACGCTGCTATGTTCGAAATTCCTGTGAACGATGCCTTCGTTGCGCAAGTGCGGCACTATCAGGAAGAGTTTGCCGAGCTTGAGTTGGAAGATCTTCGCGCCAGAGCGCAAGAATACACCGGCGTTGGTACATAGCTATTACACCAGTGGAACCGACGTGATAGCAGCGCAGATTCTTCGTTAGAGAATTCTGCCTAGCAGCTCATTTTCCCGCGGTTGAAGCATTGACGCTAACACTCGGAATTTATGAGTGCATCGCTCCGTCCTTCGCAAGCTTCGCGTGCCTTGGCGATCAAGGCGCGAGCGATGCGGTCGCAGATGCAGCAAGGTGCTTCGCTTACGAGCATCGATGTTGAGGCAAAGGTTGGAAGGAGAGGCGCACCGCGTCTGCGCCTGTCAATCCCGGCGCAGTTCATTTCGCTCTATGGCACTTTTCGATGCATCCTGATCGATCTCTCTTGCTCGGGTGCGCAATTGGGCTTTGCCGAGCCGCTTGACAAAGGCGAGACGGGCTTCCTGCATATTGGCGGGCTCGAGGTCTTTTGTGAGGTGGTGCGGGAGGCGAAAGGTCCCAACGGTGGCATGAATGGACTGCTTTTCGATCCTGAGCTTGCCAATGCCGATGTTTTGCAGGTTCGCCATTTTGCTGAGCAATATGCAGAGCACGAGTTGCGCAGATTGCGCTCAGAGGTCAAAGACTGGGTCAACGGCACTTTCGGATAGTTTGCTTCTACGCAAATCGGTGCTTCGACAGTGTTCATGCTCTCAGCGCTCGGCTGCAAAGCTGTTCATTCATCACATCGCTTGCGGATCTGTCCTTGCCAAATAGCAACTTTGCGCCTAGGTGGCCTTCATCCCGACATTGTCGAACACTGAAGGGGCTGGCGCCACGAGGGGCCGGCACAAATCGGCTTTGTCATAAACCAAGAGTATTGTGCCACCTAGATGACCGATATTTCGCGACTGACCACTCTTATTGAACCTGAAGCAACCGCTTTGGGTTTTGATTTGGTGCGCGTAGCGATAATGCCGTCGGAAGCGGGTGATGGCGGCGAAGCTTTGCAGATTATGGCGGAAGACCCCGCGACGGGTCAGCTGGTCATCGATCAATGCGCTGCGCTCTCGCGCCGGGTGTCCGATGTAATCGATGCTCGTGAAGAAGCTGGTGAGGTTCTGATCGAAGGGACCTATCATCTTGAGGTGTCCTCGCCTGGTATCGACCGTCCACTCACGCGTGAAAAAGACTTTGCCAATTGGGCGGGGCACGAGGCGCGGATCGTCATGACCAAGGGGTGGTCGGGTGATGAAGGCGGCAAGCGCGTGTTTAAAGGCGAGCTTACTGGCATCGAAGGTGATATGGTGCAGCTCACCGACTCCAAGGCGGGAGAGGCTTTGCTTCCCCGCAATGAAATTCACAGCGCCAAGCTTGTCCTCACCGACGCGCTTATTGCTGCGACCCAGCCGCTTGATCGAAGCGGCGTTGAAGAAATTGAAGAAGAAACTGAAGAAAAGGCAGACGACTGATGAGTGCCATTTCCGCCAATAAGGCAGAATTGCTCGCAATCGCGAATTCCGTTGCGTCGGAAAAGATGATCGACAAATCCATCGTGATCGAAGCGATGGAAGAGGCGATCCAGAAAAGCGCGCGCAACCGCTATGGTGCGGAAAACGACATCCGCGCAAAGCTCGATCCGGTGACCGGCGATCTGACGCTGTGGCGTGTGGTTGAGGTGGTTGAAGAGGTCGATGATTACTTCAAGCAGGTGGACTTGAAACAAGGTCAGAAACTGCAAGAGGGCGCTGCCATCGGTGACTTTATCGTCGATCCGCTGCCTCCGGTGGACCTTGGCCGTATCGATGCGCAATCCGCCAAGCAGGTGATCTTTCAAAAGGTCCGCGATGCTGA
Source organism: Pseudomonadota bacterium (assembly GCA_038746055.1). Taxonomy (GTDB): domain Bacteria; phylum Pseudomonadota; class Alphaproteobacteria; order Sphingomonadales; family Sphingomonadaceae; genus Erythrobacter. The sequence continues at coordinate 15 of JBCDKX010000136.1, read as the reverse complement.
GCGTGAACGGCAGTT
>JBCDKX010000135.1:0-9193 GCA_038746055.1 Pseudomonadota bacterium | reverse complement strand
GCCGCCCGCCCGATACTCGGCCATAGTCATCCGCAATGAAAGGCCAGTCCCCGTTTGCCGAACCCGTGCATTTATCTGCGGCAGTTGCGGACCACCGGTTAGGATATTGCCAGCGAGCAATTCAGGTTGCACTTCCGTTGCACTTGAATAGCTAACTTGTGACAAGGCGATCAGCGTCTCCCCACCAGCACTTGACAGCTGCGCTTCGGGGATAACCAGGCGGATATTGCTTTTGGTCGTGCGCAGCGAAACATCACCAGCGAATTCACCACCGCTCAATCCGCCAGAAAGGCCCGCCGAAAAGTTATCGAGCAAACCGCCAACCAGAGTTCCGGCACCGGCAGCGCGCGCCTCAACCAAGCCTAAACCGCTCAAGAGTCGGCTGGCGTCAAATCCACTTCCGCGAAGGTTTGCGGTCCATTCGTTGCGGGTAAAGTTCTCACGGCTGCGTAATGTGCCACTAGTACCAACGCTCGCTGCCTGCCCCACTGGCGTTTCGAGCTCCTCGCCGATAAGCTCGTGGCGCAAGCTCAATTCACCACCGAACGCCCAAGCTAAATCAAGACTGCCTGCAAGCGCAGACAGCTTCGCATCCGTACCCGATAAGGCCGACGCTGAAAGCGCCAAGTCGCCTTCAACGGACGAAAAGTCAGATGCCAAGGTAAGCACAGCGCCGACATCGACTGTCGCGACTCGACCGGCAGCGCATGTCGCTTCCCGCAAGCGCAAAGGTCCATCAAAACTGAGCCGCCCAGCCGAGCTGGTCAGGTCACCAAAAACTGTTGCAGACGAGGCCGCGCATCCTTCTAAACCAAGCCCAGGGGCAGTCGCCGCAAGCTTACCTGTAAAACCATCGTCGAGCCGCCCAGCACCTTCGGCCTTTACGCCGATCATGCCATATTCGCTGGCGATCTGCGCACGCCCGTCAATGAGTTTCACATTGTATGCCGGAAGCCCTGCGGGATCCTCACTTTCCGCAAACAACAGCTTATCGAGATTGCCGAAACTGAGCTGTCCGTCGCTGAATGATCCATACAACCGCGGGCGCAGCAGCTCAATTCGGCCAATCTCCGGCGGACCATAAGTATATGAGATATCAAGTACGACGCGATCAGCCGTAAAGTCAGGCAGCTCGGGATCGCCAACCACGAGATTGGTAATCACCTGCTGCTGGGTGCCAATGCTCTCAATTTCATAACTCGCCTCGAGACCATTCTGTGTGAGCGCATCGTCGATCAAATTGCCTGCAATCCGTTCGCGCGTCAGCCAGGCGAACGTGGCAGCCAGAGCAATAAGCAGGGCTAGCACGACGCTGATGCGCCAGCGCCAGCGTTGGGGCCACAGTCGACGCACACCTCGACCTTCCAAATCAGGCAGATCTAGTTCGGGCTTCACCTTTGACATCGACGCCATCACTTGCGCGTCTGGACAGCAAAGGCAATGATAGAGGCCAAGTAAAGCGGCGGAGAGAGAGAAGTTTGCCCGGATCTGAAGACGGATTTGATTTTGGCGATAACGGTGCTGGCAATCCTGCGCCGGGGCGCGATGCGCGCAAATCTGACGCGGGCAAACACGCAGGACTTGGTCACCGGGAGCGCCTGAGACAGCGGCTCCTAAAGGGTGGAGCCGAAGCGCTTGCCGACTATGAAGTGCTCGAGTATTTGCTGTTTGCGGCGATCAAGCAGGGTGACACCAAGCCTATTGCCAAAGCTCTGATTGCACAATTTGGTTCGCTAGCAGGGGTACTCAATGCCGATCCCGCAGCGCTCCAGCGGACTAGGGGCGTTGGCGCAACCAGTGCAGCGGCGCTCAAAAGCGTTGCGATTGCCGCACGGCGGATGGCGCGCAGTGAGGTGCTTGAAAAGCCAGTCCTCGGATCGTGGCAAGCGCTGATCGACTATCTTTCGATCGACATGGCGCACTTGACCGTTGAGCGTGTGCGCGTGCTCTATCTCGACACCAGGAACCGCCTGATTGATGATCACCACGTTGGCGATGGCTCGATTGATGAGGCAGCGATTCACCCTCGCGAAGTCATTCGACGAGCGATGGACGTGGGGGCTGCCGCGCTTATTCTGGTGCATAATCACCCTTCAGGTAGCCCAGAGCCAAGCCGCGCAGATATTCAAATAACTCAGAAAATTGCCGAAGCCGGAAGGCTGCTTGGGGTGACGCTCCACGATCATGTCATCGTGGGACGCGAAGGCCATGTGAGCCTGCGTGCAAAGGGGCTGATTTGAATAGCCAATGTAGGACATAGGAGACACTGGTGTCTCCTCATTTCCAACACTAAATCTCCCAAGCATCTGAAACTAATAAATTTCTATGTTGGACAAAGGAGACACATTTGCAAGGCACGCTCCGCGCACTTTTAGGAGGAAATGCGATTTTCAAAGAGCCACGCACCATTGTGACGCCGCTTTTGCGTGTAGGAAAGCGCTGCTTCAGCCCACTTTTCCGGTGATCAAACGCACTCCCGAATGTTTGGCAAAAAAGCTCCACGCCCAGTTCACCACCACCGTCACCCGGTTGCGGGCCCCAGTGAGAAAGCCAACGTGCACAAGGCCCCACAGCCACCATGCAGGTGCTCCCGACATTTTGAACGAGCCAAAATCGGCCACGGCAGATTTGCGTCCGATTGTGGCGAGGCTGCCCTGATGTTTGTAGGCGAAAGGTCCAGGGCATTTCTTGCCCAATAACTCCGCCTCAATCACTTCGCTGACATAAGCGCCGGCCTGTTTCGCAGCTGGCGCCAGTCCGGGAACGGGCTTACCCTCCCAGGCGGTGCTGCCTGCGGTGTCTCCAATCGCGAATATATTCTCGAATGGCTCACCGTCTGAACCAATAACCCGCATGTGGTCATTGACCTCAGCGCGTCCCGCCCGATCAGCCTTTGCATCAAGCCAGCTCGCAGCAGGCGATGCCGTGACGCCCGCTGCCCACAGTACGGTCTCACTATCGATCTTGGTTTCATCACCAATACGCACGTGCGTTTCTGCGATTTCCGTGACCCTGCTACCGGTGCGGATTTCGACTCCAAGGTTCTCGAGCGACTTTGCCGCCTGAATGGATAGTTCTTTAGGAAAAGCGGGCAGAATACGATCACCCGATTGGACCAGGATCACTCTCGCGCTCGCCGGGTCAATCGTTCTGAACTCGCGTTCCACACTCACCTTGGCAAGCTCGGCAATCGCGCCAGCAAGCTCCACTCCGGTGGGTCCTGCGCCAACAATGACAAATGTGAGGAGTCGTTTAATGCGCTCTTGATCGCCCGAGGCCTCCGCTTCTTCAAAGGCGTTGAGGATCGAAGCACGAACCGCAACGCCGTCTTCGATTGTCTTAAGCCCTGGAGCAAAGGCGCCCCATTCATCGCGTCCAAAATAGCTATGGGTGGCGCCAGTCGCCAATACCAGCCTGTCGTAGGAAAGCGCTCCGCCATCGCCATATGTCAGAGTGCCAGCTTTGGCATCAATTCCAGTCACCTCGCCCTTCAGCACTCGAACATTGCCATCACCCTTGAACAGCGAACGGATAGGTGACGCGATATCGGCGGGATTCAAAGTGGCGGTCGCGATTTGGTAGAGCAGCGGCTGGAACAGGTGATAATTGCGTTTATCGATCAGAGTGATGCGCACCGGCAGACGTTTGAGACGCGCAACTGCCGCTAGGCCGCCAAAACCTGCACCCACCACCACAACATGAGGCCAACGGTCTGGGATCTCCGAGTAGTCGCGGTCAAACAGAATATTCCTCTCAAGCCAGGCAAGGATCGCGCGGTCAACGGAGAAGACCCCTGCCCCCTTTGACTCATAAATGGCGAGGAAGAGAAACGGAAAGAGCGTCACATTCGGGTGCGCACCCGCAATCATGAACGCCGCGATCAGGAAAAACAGGCCGTAGGAGACAATCACCGCGCCAAAGCCGGTGAAGAAGAATGCAGCCACTATCAGCGCCAGCCAATCAGGAAAGCCGGAAAAGATCGTCACTGGCAACCATGTCATCACCGCAACCGGCGGTTCGATCACATCGGCATAGGTCAAAAGGCTCACGCCCATCCACAGGCGCAGAATTGCCATAACGATCGGAGCAAGATGCTCACGCGACCAATCCCAACCAATGATGGTGGGACGCGCGAGCGGCAGGGCTGATGCCTTGAAGCCGGTTGCCATTATACGGTCCAAGGAGAACGCTCCGGGTCCATGGAACACATACCAAATCAACATCGCGCTCACGATCAGATTGGTTGTCGTAGGGATGTAGACCGCCTGGCTGATGATGGTAAGCGCCGCCATCGCGAGCGCAGCCGGCCGGGTCATCAGACCCGCAATCAAAAGAACCGGCCCGATTAGCTCAATCGCAAGGCCGGTCATCGCTGCATTGGAAGGACTCATCCAGCTGACCGGATACTCCAGCGTCGCCAGCAGCAGCGCGGTATCCCAATCTGCTGCCTTCACAAGCCCTGAACGAAGGAACCACATTCCAATCAGGAAACGAATAACGAGATCACTGAATGGCCAGAATGTCTCAGTGCCCTCGAGATACCATTTGGTCCAGCGGCGCAGAGTTACCCGCATGAAGGGCGAATAGCGTTCCTCCTGCAGGCGCTTTGGCGGCGGCGTACTGGCCGTATCACTCGTCATCGAAATGTCCTCCTGCACTGCCTTTCGCCACCCCCTTGTTTACGGTTACAGCTGTCAACTGGCAGTCCCCTACACAGTTGATAGCGCCCCATTCGCTATTGCCAAGATGCGCTGGCGCGCATAGCCGCGCCGTAAATACCTGCCTTCACGCAAAAGGACACCGATCCAATGGTCCCTCGCTATGCCCGCCCTGCCATGACTGCTCTCTGGGAACCAGAAGTGAAATTCCGTATCTGGTTCGAAATCGAAGCGCATGCGACACAGAAATTGGGTGAGCTTGGCGTGGTGCCGGAAAGCGCCGGCAAGGCGCTATGGGATTGGTGGGCGACGAATCCGAAAATTGATGTCGAGGCGATTGATGCGATTGAGGCGGTGACCAAGCATGATGTGATCGCCTTCCTCACTTGGGTAGCAGAACAAGTCGATGCAGCCGGCTATACCGGCGAAGCGCGTTTTATGCATCAAGGCATGACCTCTTCTGACGTGCTGGATACGACGCTGGCGGTACAATTGGCGCGCGCAACCGACATTCTGCTGGAGGACCTTGACGCGCTGCTGGCCGCGCTCAAAACCCGTGCTGAGGAGCACAAGTTCACCCCTACCATTGGCCGTAGCCACGGCATTCATGCAGAGCCCGTAACCTTCGGCCTCAAACTTGCGCAGGCCTATGCCGAGTTCGATCGCTGCAAAACCCGCCTGATCGCAGCTCGCAAGGAGATTGCGACTTGTGCAATCTCTGGCGCAGTGGGTACGTTCGCCAATATCGACCCGGAGGTTGAAGCCTATGTCGCTGAGAAGCTTGGTCTTACGCCCGAACCCATCAGCACCCAGGTGATCCCGCGCGATCGTCATGCGATGTATTTCTCAACGCTCGCTGTGATTGCTGGATCGATTGAGCGGCTTGCTGTCGAGGTGCGCCATTTGCAGCGGACCGAGGTGCTTGAGGCAGAGGAGTACTTCTCACCGGGGCAAAAAGGGTCGAGCGCAATGCCGCATAAGCGCAACCCGGTGCTCACCGAGAATCTCACGGGGCAAGCGCGGATGATCCGAAGCTACGCCCTGCCAGCACTTGAAAATGTCGCGCTATGGCATGAGCGCGATATCTCGCACTCTTCGGTTGAGCGCTTTATTGGACCCGATGCGACCATCACCTTGGACTTTGCCCTCGCCCGCCTCACCGGCGTGGTCGATAAGCTGCTCGTTTATCCAGAGCGCATGCAGGCCAATATGGATTCGATGGGCGGCCTAGTACACTCGCAGCGGGTTCTGCTCGCACTCACCCAGGCGGGCGTCAGCCGCGAAGACGCCTATCGTCTAGTGCAAAGGAACGCGATGAAAGTCTGGGAGTCCAATGGCGCTCTGTCGCTACTTGACCTGCTCAAGGGCGATGAAGAGGTAACGGCAGCGCTTTCACACAAAGAGCTCGAAGAGAAATTCGACCTCGAGTATCACTTCAAGCATGTCGATACGATTTTTGAGCGTGTCTTTGGCTAGAGTGAAGCGCTGGACTTAGGAACCAAAAAGCCTAATTTCGTGCGCGGGACATTGGACAAGCGGAAGGGGTCACAAAGCCCATGCAAATAGTGCGCACCATTCTTTGGGTCATGCTTGCCTGTGCAATCATGCTCTTCTCCTTCCTCAACTGGAACTCGGTTGAGGTAACTCTATGGGATGGCTTGTTGGTCGAGACCAAGGTCCCGGCACTTGTTATCCTTGCCTTCCTGCTCGGTATCTTCCCGATGTGGCTTTATCACCGCAGTATCAAATGGGGTCTTGACCGCCGCATCCGCAGTCTTGAAAACTCGATCAAGTCCTCTGCGCTCGCTCGTCAGCGCGAGACGCCTGTGGAAGGGCCTGTGGAAAAACTCCAGGACAAGTCTGGGGATAGCCTTAAGCCCGTAGACGACACAGCAGCGGGAAATGCCGCATGAGCAATCCTATCTTCCTCGCGTTGGATGTACCTCAGATCGAACCCGCGAAGGCGCTGATCGAGAAGGTAAAAGCGCATATTGGGGGGGTTAAGCTAGGCCTCGAATTCTTCTGCGCCCATGGCGGCCATGGGGTTCACGAAATTGCGCATATGGGCCTCCCGATTTTCCTCGATCTCAAATTTCATGACATTCCCAACACCGTCGCCTCGGCCATGATGGCGATCCATGTCTATGAGCCGAAAATTGTTACCGTCCACGCCTCGGGCGGCCGCGCGATGATGGAAGATGCCAAGGCCGCTGCTGCGGAGGGCTGCAAGGTCGTAGGCGTTACCACACTCACCAGCATTGACTCCGCCGACCTCACCGCCACGGGCGTCTACGGCAGCGCAGAAACCCAGGTTATGCGGCTTGCTGACCTTGCCCATGAAGCGGGCCTCGATGGAATTGTTTGTTCGGGCCACGAAGTCGGCAAGGTGCGCAAGCAATGGAAAGACGGCTATTTCGTCGTCCCCGGCCTGCGCCCGGCTGGCAGCGGTATCGGTGATCAGAAGCGCGTCGTCACCCCCCGCGCTGCCCGAGACAGCGGCGCAAGCGTCCTGGTCATCGGGCGTCCAATCAGCCGCGCAGATGACCCAGCTGCTGCTGCACGCGCAATCGAAGCAACGCTTTAGGGCATTCCGTGGCCGATTTTGCGACCCCCAACCTCCCTTCACGCAATTACGATGCGACCGAGGAGTTTTACGGCAAGCTGGGCTTTGAGCGCATTTATCGCGCGCACAATTGGATGATTTTGGATCGTGGCTCGATCAAACTGGAGTTTTTCCCGCATCCCGATCTCGACCCGCTTGAAAACTGGTTCAGCGCCTGTCTCAGGCTCGATGACCTGCCAGCCATGATGCAATTGATTGAGGATGTTGGTATCCCAGAGACCACCAAAGGTGCACCCCGATTCCACCCCGCCCGGCCTGAGCTTGGCGATGTGACGGTTGGCTATCTAATCGATCCGGATGGAACCTTGCTACGGCTCGTCCAGAACAGCTGAGCATGCCGGTGCAGATCAAGATTTGTGGTCTCTCAACGCCCGAGACCATTGCGGCTGCGGCAAGAGCTGGTGCGAGCCATATCGGCTTCAACTTTTATCCGCCTTCCCCACGCTTTGTGAGCGTGGCGAAATCGGCGGATCTGGCCGAACAAACCCCTGACAACCTTTTGAAAGTCGGCGTCTATGTAGACCCTGACGATGCGCTGCTCGAAGAAAGCGTAGTTGCCGCCCGGCTCAACGCAATCCAATTGCACGGCAAGGAAGATGCGGCCCGTATCGCTGCGGTAAAGTCGCGCTTTGGATTGCCCGTTTGGAAGGTGCTGAGCGTGGAGACCGCTGAAGACGTCGTAAGCGCAAACGACTATGCCAATGCTGATTTTCTGCTGTTCGACACCAAAACACCCGCAGGCGCGCAGCTGCCCGGTGGCATGGGCCTCTCGTTTGATTGGAGCTTGCTCAAAGCCTTCGAAGGAGTTGTGCCTTGGGGTCTTGCTGGCGGGTTAAAGGCTGACAATGTAGCCGACGCGATCAGGTCGACTGGTACCGCCCTTGTGGACACGTCATCTGGTGTTGAAAGCGCACCGGGCATCAAGGACGTGGACAAGATTGCGGCGTTCTGTAATGCGGCGCTCAATCATGACTGAAAACACCCCCAATTCCTTCCGCACCCAGCCTGATGACCAGGGCCATTTTGGCGATTTTGGCGGACGCTATGTCGCGGAAACCCTGATGCCGCTGATCCTGGATCTCGAGCGCGAATATCGCGCGGCGCAAGAGGACCCCGCGTTTCAGGCCGAGTTTGACGATCTGCTCGAGCACTACGTTGGCCGCCCTTCCCCACTTTATTATGCCGAGCGGCTGACCGAGGAACTGCGCAAAGACGCTGGCGAAGGAATGGGTGCGCAGGTGTGGTTCAAGCGCGATGAGCTCAACCACACTGGCGCGCATAAAATCAATAATTGCATCGGGCAGATCCTGCTGGCGAAGCGCATGGGCAAAACCCGCATTATCGCGGAGACCGGCGCGGGGCAGCACGGGGTGGCGACCGCAACCGTTTGCGCCCGCTTTGGTCTGCCTTGCGTGATCTACATGGGCGCAGAGGATGTGGCGCGGCAATCGCCAAACGTCTTCCGCATGAAATTGCTGGGCGCAGAAGTCATCCCCGTCACCAGCGGCGGTGCGACGCTCAAGGACGCGATGAACGAAGGACTGCGCGATTGGGTCGCCAATGTACACGACACGTTCTACATCATTGGCACTGCCGCAGGGCCCCACCCTTACCCCGAGCTAGTACGCAATTTCCAAAGCGTCATCGGCACCGAAGCGCGCGCTCAGATGGTGGCTCGCGCTGGCAAGCTTCCCGACCTGCTGATCGCGTGCATTGGCGGGGGCTCCAATGCACTCGGCCTGTTCCACCCGTTTTTGGACGATGCCGACGTCAAAATGCTCGGCGTGGAAGCAGCAGGCCACGGCCTTGATGGAGACGAACACGCGGCAAGCTTGCTGGGAGGCGCTCCCGGAGTGCTCCACGGCAATAAGACTTACCTCCTGCAAGACGCAGACGGCCAGATCACCGAAGG
>JBCDKX010000134.1:0-9249 GCA_038746055.1 Pseudomonadota bacterium | reverse complement strand
CGGTCGTCAAACGAAGCTGCATCAAATTCATCGGTGAACTTGCCCGTATCGAGCTCTAGCACGCGAGGCTCAAACGCCTCAAACGCCTCGGCGACGTTCGAGCCTTCCTGATAAATGCCCGCGACCTGAAGGATGTTGGTCTGCTTGTTCTGGAGCTTGTTGACCTCTTGGATCGGCCGCAGTGATACCGCGAGCGCTGCCACCGCCATGGAAGCAACCAGACATAGGGTCACCGCGAAAACGACCGTCTTGATCGGCGCATCGGGCGGCATGTCGAGGAACTGCCGAATAATGCCTTTAGGCGCGCTGCTATTGGCGGATGTCATTGTTTCGTCAGGCATAGCGTCTTGCCCTCCGTTTAATATTGGCCTGCACCACGAAATAATCAATCAATGGCGCAAAGACGTTACCGAACAGGATGGCGAGCATCATGCCCTCAGGGAAGGCCGGATTGATCACCCGGATCAGCACCACCATGAAGCCAATCAGCGCCCCATAAATCCATCGTCCCATATTGGTGTGCGAGGCAGAGACGGGCTCAGTCACCATAAACACGAGGCCAAAGGCATAGCCGCCGATCACCAGGTGCCAATACCACGGCATCGCAAACATCGGATTGGTGTCAGAACCGATAAGATTGAGGAAGGTCGAGAAGCCGATCATCCCGATTAGACAGCCCAATACCATGCGATAATTGGCGATCTTGGTCATCAGCAAGAAGCCTAGCCCGATAAAACAGGCCAGCGTCGAGGTCTCGCCTAGGCAACCTTGGATAAAGCCGAAGAATGCATCGAACCAGGTCATGCCGTAAGCGCCAAGCTCGGTGTAACCTTCCGAGGCCGACACAGACAACGCCGTCGCGCCAGAGAAGCCGTCAACCGGGGTCCAGATTGCGTCACCCGACATGTTTGCTGGATAGGCGAAATAGAGGAATGCGCGGCCCGTGAGCGCCGGGTTCAGGAAGTTCTTGCCGGTACCGCCAAACACTTCCTTGCCGATGACAACACCAAACATAATGCCAAGCGCAACCTGCCACAGCGGCACGTCTGGCGGCATGATCAGCGTGTAGAGCATAGAGGTAACAAGGAAACCCTCATTCACCTCATGCCCGCGCACGACAGAGAATATAACCTCGCAAATCCCGCCTGCCACCAGCGTCGTGATGTAAATTGGCAGGAAGAATAACAGGCCATGCAGGAAGTTTGCGATGATGCTGTTAGGGTTAAGTTCAATCCCAAGCGCTTGCAGCAAAGCGCCGCGCCAACTTGGGTCGACGCCCATCTCCATCAGCGCCAGATTGGTCTGATAGCCCGCGTTATAGAGCCCCATGACAATCGCCGGGATCGTCGCCAGCACGACATAGGTCATGATGCGCTTCATATCGATGTAGGAGCGGGCGTGCGGCGCTACGGTGGTTACGGTCTTGGGCGTGTAGAGAAAACTCTCCACCATCTCATAGACGGGGAAGAATTTCTCATATTTGCCGCCTTTAGTGAATTGCGGCTCAATCTTGTCGAAGAAACTGCGCAGTCCCATCGCGTCAGCCCTCCCTTTCAATCTTGGTCAGGCAATCGCGCAAGGCCATGCCATATTCATATTTAGCAGGGCAGGCGAAACCGACCAAGCCCAGATCCTCTTCGTCAAGCTCAAGCGCACCCAGCGCCTGAGCGCTATCGGTGTCCATCACAAGCAGCGCCCGCAACAACTGGGTCGGCAGGAAGTCCTGCGGCATCAGCTCTTCAAATGTGCCCAGCGGCACCATCGCGCGGCGACCGCCATTAAGATTAGACGTAAATGGATGGGGTTTGCGCCGATGCATCGATCCCAGCACCGGCTGATAGGCAAACTTGCTGAACATTGGGCGGACCCAGCCAAGCGGAATCTGCTTGTGGTCCTCTTCAATGATCGTGACCTGTCGCGCATAACGGCTCAAAAATGCCGCTCCCTCAACCTCGGGCGCTTTACCACTCAAGATCGATCCGGAGATGACACGGCTAGGCAAGTTAGGGTTGTACTCCGCTTCAAGCAACTCCTTGAACGACGCCCCCATAACGGTGCGCACCAGTCTCGGTTCTCGCGCTAGCGGGCCGCACAAGGACACAACCCTTTCAAAATTGGGCCTGCCAGTCTGCATGAGATGGCCGATGGCAATCACATCCTGATAGCCAATCGTCCACACAGTGCGGTTGGCGCTGGGCGGCTCGATAAAGTGCACATGGGTTCCAGCAAGACCAGCGGGGTGCGGTCCGGCAAAGCGCGCAATCTCGACGCCCGGAATATCGGCGCCAGGCAGCACGACTTCATCAGCCTGACACAGATGCGTTTTCCCGTAGGACAATTTGGCAATCGCTTCGAGTCCGCGTGCAAAGGCGCTTTCGCTCTCTGCGATGGTCAAAGCTGGATCAGGAGCGAGCGGTTCGGTGTCGATCGCTGTTATATAGATCGCATGCGGCACATCAGCTGGCGCAGGCACTTTCGAATAGGGGCGAGTTCGAAAAGAAGTCCATAGACCTGCGCGACACAGCCGTTCAACAATTCCATCGCGCTCATCGGCTGATCCGACGGAACTGAAATTAAGTGGCGCGGGTGCGGCCTCATCAGCCTGAACCACAACGCTTACCAGCGCGCGGCGATACCCGCGATTGATGGCGGTGACCCGGCCCGATATCGGAGATGTTATATATGTCTCGGGTGTATCTTTATGCGCAAAAAGTGGGGCTCCGGCGCCAACCAAGTCGCCTTCCTGCACGGCGAGTCGAGGTTTGAGGCCAATGTAGTCGCCACCCAGCATCGCTGCGCGAGTAATTTGCGGCCCGGTAAAAATCTGCTGTTGCGGCGCACCGGCCACGGGCAGATCCAGACCCTTTTTCAAGCGGTAGATGGTCACGCGTTTGTCTTTTATTTGCCCTCAACAAAGAGAGCTGGTTGATCCCATGATGGACTGACGTTGGATGCGCCAAGCGACGCCGTAACCTTACCCCGTCGGCTTGGTCGAGCGTCTCATAACTTTTCCATCACCGCCCCCATAGACCCTTGCAGCGCAATCGCAAAGACGGCAATCGTACTTAGGTCCCCGTTTTGATCCAAAAAAATGAAATAAACGATGCAAAAAGCTCATCTTGCACTGTTCCTGGCGCTTATCGTCTCGTTTCTGAGCGCTGGCTGCTCTCCGCAAGAATCGATTCACGAACTGCGTGGTGAAGCGTGGGGAACGAGCTATCAGATCAAAATTGTTGCGACCGATGATGATTTTGATGAGGCAGAAATCAGAGCGGTGGTGGCGCGGACGCTGGTTGATGTCGATGACCAACTGTCCAATTGGAATAGCGTGTCGGAAGTCTCGCGCTTCAATGCCGAGATGAGCGGCGATCCGGTAAATTTATCGAGCGAATTTAATGATCTGATGCAGGTCGCAGGCCGCGTTCATGCGGCCAGTGAAGGTTATTTCGATCTGACGCTTGCGCCGGTCATAGAATTGTGGGGCTTTGGTTCAACCTCTGGCGAAGAGCTTCAGGATCGAACTGCGCCCGCCGATGCGGCGATCGCGGCGGCGATGGCAACGATCGGCCAGGATACTGTCCTTGCGCATGACTTTGAAAATGCACAGCTGCGCAAGCTCAATCCAGCGGCGAGCGTCTTTTTATCCGCGCTGGCGAAGGGCGCTGGTATTGATGCACTTGACGAGGCGCTGGCAGGGCTGGGTTTGGCGAATTATCTGGTTGAGGTCGGAGGTGATTTGATCGCCATTGGCCCTGGTCCGCGCGGTAAGGGCTGGCAGATCGGTATAGAGCAACCGACCATCGGTACGCGGCAAGCCAGTGAAATTCTTGGCCTTACAGATATCGCCATGGCGACTTCGGGCGATTATCGGAACTACTTTGAGGCAAATGGCGTGCGCTTTTCGCACATCATTGATCCACGCACCGGTCGGCCCATCACGCATAAGGCTGCTTCGGTAACGGTCCTATCTGATAAGGCCGTACTCGCCGATGCTTGGGCGACGGCCTTACTTGCCGCAGGTGAGCAGCGCGGGCTAGAAATTGCGGAGCGGGAAAACATCGCAGCCTTGTTTATTTCTCGCTCAGACACTAATGGTAGTCCGGAGTTTGAAAGCGTGAGCAGCTCAGAATTTGAGCGTGTTCGCGGCAAACCTTAGGGATCAAAATCGTGTCGACATTTTTGTTTGCGTTTGGACTGCTGATGCTGGTCATGCTTGGGATGGCGGTGGGTGTCATGTTCTCTGGCCGCACGATTAAAGGCAGCTGCGGTGGCCTCAACGCCGTGAGCGATGCCGATCAATGTCTGGTTTGCAGTAAGCCTATCGATCCTGACAGCCCATTGCGCGATCGCTTAAATTGCCCGCGTGCGCGCAAAATGGTCGAAGAATTCGAGCGCGGCGAAGCTGAGTTGGACAAAGTGCGCTAAACCGCGAAAATAGGCGCTGATCGCTATTGCGACGGGACCTCAAGCGGGATTAAGCCGACCATCAAAAGACAGACGCTGGCGATGGTCCCGTAGATCCACAACTGGGTACGCGGCCCCTCTGCTTTCCACACCCTGCGATACTGATAACCTGCCACCACACCGGTAACGAATATCACCAGTGCGACGACTGGAGGTAGGCTGTCTGGTATGATCGGCATGAGCAGTTTTTCTAATCTGACGAAAAATGAGGTATATAAGGTGGAAGGATAAGCGCCGACTGCCTAAAGGAGAGAGAGATGCGAGCACCAACCAACTATGCAGGCCCACGGCGCAAGGTCAAGAAGCCCAAACAATTCAGCCAGTCGCTTGCCACGAAGCTCTCCGCTCAGATTAGTGATGTGCGCCAGATTCTCAAATCCAAAGGCTCACGAGTCGTCTCTGTCAGCGGCACAGACAGCGTTCAATCCACCATCAATCTCTTGCATAAGGAACGGATTGGCGCGGTTCTCGTCCTTGGTGAGGCTGGCGAAATTGAGGGCATACTGTCCGAACGCGACATTATCAGAAGGCTCGCTGATCTTGGTAGCAGCCTGGTTGAGGGACAGGTCGGGGACATTATGACCCGTGAGGTTAAGACATGTGCACCTGACGAGCCGCTTGCGCGCGTGCTTCAGACCATGACTGAAGGGCGTTTCCGTCACCTCCCGGTGGTTGAGGATGACAGGCTGATCGGGATCATAACGATCGGTGACGTTGTGAAGCGCCGCGTGGAAGAGCTGGAGATGGAAACGCTGGGAATGAAGCAGGTCATCGTCGGTTAGGCCTCCTGACCCATCGCTCGCTCCCGCAAGTGCTCGGGAGCCGATTTGATGTCGCTATCGGGAATCGACTGAACCTCCGCGTATGCGCGACCGAGCCAAATCAATCGCCGGTGGACCATAGTATATTTTCTAAAGCTTCTTGAAATTGCGAGTGACTTGCAGTAACCGCTGCGACGGCGGGATTTTAGGAGGCTACAATGCGATTTTCTCGCGCTATTCTCACGTCTAAAATTGGCGTCACGCTTTTGGCGTCGACCGCAATCACCCCGGCATTTGCGCAGATTTCTGGTGACCCGATCGGCCCAGATGCAGAGCTGGCAAACGAAGATACGCCGGAGATAATAGTTACCGCACGGCAGAATATTGAACTGCGTGATCTTCCTCGCGCAGCCATCGTGATCGACGATGAGGTGTTGAGCGATTTTAACGCGCGCACGACCAGTGTGCAGGAGCTGATCGGATTCAATATTCCCGGCCTTGGCGCGCCGGTAACCGAAGGTTCGGCCGCTTCGCTGACCCTGCGTGGTCGTGATCCGCTGTTCCTGCTGGACGGCGTGCCGATTGCGCCAAACACCAATTTTAGTCGCTTTCTTGATAAGTTCGACCCGCTGACCATTGGGCGGACCGAGGTGATTTACGGCCCAACTTCGCTCTATGGCGCAGGAGCGTCAGGCGGGGTGATCCAATTCTTCACCCGCGATCCGCAGGAAGATGGCCTCACAATCGAGGCCGGCACACAGATTAAGGCTTTCGCGCCCGGTACCAATGCGTTTGATAGCGATGGCATTTCTATCAAGGGCAACCTTGCGGTCAATGGTGAGGTGACTGACGGTGTGCGCGTGTTCGTGTACGGCAGCTATGAGGACACCAATGGGATCCTTGATGCGGAGGGCAATCTGTTGTCCGGGCGCAGCAACTTCGTCAATGATTACACGTTGTTTGGGAAGCTCGATGTCGATGTTGGCAGCTCTGGCACACTGACCGCGATCGCCAATTACACCGAGCTTGAAAGCTCGCAGAGGCAATTTGAGCTGGGCGCGCTCGATATTAACGGGCTGCAGGGGACCCAAGAAGTGCCCTTTCCGTTCAGCTACGCCAGTCCGCCAACCAACAATTTCCTGTATGCCAGCCTGGGTTATCGCGACACGGATTTCTTCGGCGGCGACCTGACTGCGCTGGCCTATTATTCGGAAAGTGAGTTTTTGAACCCTGGTAGCGATATTCGCGCGCTGCGTCAGCCGACCGGCCCGTTTCCGGCTCAGTGGCCCGGCCTTTGGCAAACCGGCGCAGTGACCGAGGAGTATGGCGCGCGCCTCGAATACACTCGCGAATTTGGTGACCGCATCACGCTTACTGTGGGGGGCGACTATAATTATGCAGATTCTGTGAGTTTGCTGCCAATTTCGAGCGAAGGTGATTTTGACAACACGGGCTTTTTTGATGCCGTGAGGCAGGATATTCAGCGCCCACCATTTACGCTCGAAAGCATCGGTCTGTTCGCGCAGGGCTCGTTTGAGCTGACCGACAGCTTGCGGATCAATGGTGGGATTCGGTGGGACAATTTCTCTTATGAAATCATCGGTCCTTACGACATCGTCTTCTTCTTTTTTGTACCACCCGGCGAGCGTCCCGGCGGCTCAGCTTCCGCCGATGACTTCTCCTTCAACTTTGGCGCAATATTGGACCTCAGCGACGATATCAGCGTGTTTGCCAATTATTCCGAAGGGTTCACTCTGCCCGCGATTGGCTTCCTTGCTAACAATGTGCTGCCCGGCGTTGCCATTGCGGACTCAGGTGTCGTCCAACCGATCACCGCCAAGAGCTATGATGCTGGCCTGCGTGCACAATTTGGTGATTTGAACGTACAATTGTCGGGCTACTTCTCGGAGGGCAATTTCAACACTTCTTTGGGCGTTGATGGAGCCACCGGCCTTATCAACCGTGGTCAGGCACCCAGTGAAGTCTATGGCTTTGAGCTCGTTACTACCGCGCAAGTGACTGAGACGTTCCGAATTGAAACTGCACTTGCTTACATCGAAGGCCGGGTCGATACGGCTGATGATGGCAATTTCACCGCGATCACCACGCAGGACGTGCCGCCGTTCAAATTGCAGATCCGACCAGTGTGGGAGTTTGTCGCGCAAACGCGGCTTTTCGGCCAACTGTTCTTTACCGGTGACCGCGATGTTGCGTTCATCGACGGCAATGACCCCTTCCCAGCAGATGCATACACGCAGATCGATCTGGGCGTCAGCACAGTGATCGATTGGGGCGGGGCAGGAACTGGTGACGTGAGCCTTCAGGTCACCAACCTCCTCAATGCCAATCAGGTGCTGCCGGGCGAAGCCACCTTCCTTGCTGGCCGTCGCCGCAATGGGCCGGGCCGTTCCGTAACGCTGAGTTATCAGCATCGGTTCTGACGGTGGTCGGGCTCCAACCGAAGGGTGGGATCGCTGAGATTAGGACCGAGCGAGGATTGCTGATGGACAATCGCGCTCGGCCTTGGATTCATTACCAGCGCTGCGACGGACCTGCGGGAATCAGATCGATTGGCAGATACATGTCTGGCGGCGCTGGAGATGGTATGCTTGGCACGGTCTCGATGGGCTCTTCGGATTCCGGCACAGGCTCGAATGTCACCGCATCGCCTTCAGCTTCCACCGCTCGTAACGCGCGGCCATCCTTGGGGAAGCACCCCGCGTGCGTGCCATCTTCTCGCACGAGGCAGGCCTTCTCCGCATCGCCTACTCGGACCGTCACCGCATTGCCTTTGGGGTATTGCGTGCAGTAGTCCCCTTCGAGAACTGTCGTGCCATCTGGCCCATAGATACAGGACGAGCCGATCTCGCCTTGTGGTCTGGTAATACCTTCACCCAGTACAAAATGCACGCGTCCAGTTCGCAGAATAGACTGCGGGAACGTATCGAGCGGTTTGACAATACGATACTCATTTAAGTGCTGCGTTGTCTCAATAATCCCGCGTGCGGCGAGTTGGGCCAAGCCGAACTCTCGCGGATATACGTCATAGGGCTGATGGCTTGCCTCGGTAATGAGTGATGCTGGGTCTACCTTGCCAATCCCACGCGAGTAGTTTGAGAGCCCTTTGTTCCACAAAAGCGGATCAAAGCCGTCGGGCGCAGGTGTTTCAGTGGTCGAACGGTCAACTGCGAATGAGGGCAAGCTGACTGAAATGGTGCCTCTCCGATGCTTCTGGATATTGGCCTCGATCCCGGTCGAGGCGACAAACAATGGCGCCAATTGCTCGAAACTCCTGGGGCCGAGTGAGAGGATCTTTGTGGTCGGCAGGCAGTCGGTTTCGCCGATAGTGACTTGGCCCTCGGCAAGTCCGGTGGCGCCGATCAGACCGCCGCCTTGTTCATCCGTTTTCCTCGCGAAGAGCACCGCTTGATGAACCCGCTGTGTTGCACCAGCGAAGGCCCAGATGACCGGCTCTTGCGATGCGAGCAGGATGAAAAGCGGCTCCTCTCCATCCTCAATTGTGACATCGATTATGCTGGTGGTTTGCTTCTGTGTCCCAAGGGCAACCGAGGATACCTGTGCTCCCTCACGGCTGAACACTGCAATCGGCACCGCGTGTGCTGGAACCTCAGGCAGTTTGCACACAGCAGTCTTGGCAATCTCGCGCGCCAGATCGAGCTTAAGGCGGGCTGCCTTGGCCTCCTCTTTGGAGATCACACCGTCCTGATCGATGTCAACAAGCGCAAACTGCTCGGTAAAGCGGCTGGACAGCTCATCTTCGGTTACCCGGCCATCACCATCGGTATCGATCGCCATGAGCCGTGTGAACAGGCGCTCTCGTTTGGCTTTGTCCCTGGCCTTTACCGTGGGCTTGGGAACCGAGCTTATCAGCTCCTCAAAAGTAACAAGGCCGTCGCCATCGAGGTCATTTTTTGTGGAAGCTTCGGCTGCTAGCTGTTCGGCTTGGCGCACACGGTCCTGATGCTGTCGCTCAGCCTGCGCGCTCATTTCGGCGAAAGTGAGG
>JBCDKX010000133.1:0-9341 GCA_038746055.1 Pseudomonadota bacterium | reverse complement strand
CGTCTTGTTCTTCAATGCCGAAGCGCCTCAATAGTTGCTGATTATGTCCATCGCCTTGCTGCGGCATACCGACATTGACCAGTACAAGCTCATAGCGCTCTTTGATCATGCCACCGATGCGCTCGCTTTCAGTCCAGCCGGCAAAGGCACGGCTATCATGGCACCAATTTGCGCCAAAGGCGATCAGCACATGTACGTCGCGCTCCAAAGCAACCTCTAGGGCAGATTTAACAGCAGCAACGGCGTCAATCGAGGG
Organism: Pseudomonadota bacterium; assembly: GCA_038746055.1. Taxonomy (GTDB): domain Bacteria; phylum Pseudomonadota; class Alphaproteobacteria; order Sphingomonadales; family Sphingomonadaceae; genus Erythrobacter. The sequence goes on along the minus strand of JBCDKX010000133.1, from coordinate 9,085 downwards.
GTCGTAAAGCCGCGCTTCAGGGTAATCGTGGCCATGTCCACTACCACTCGCGAAAGTCGCACCACCGATCACCAGCACGGCAGCAAGTAGGCCCGAAAATACTGCTTTGATCACTCAGCTGCCTCAGCCGCGTGCGGGTCAAATGCGACCTCCTCGCCAGCTTCAATCGCAGCCGCCTTGTCTTCCACGAGCTTGACAATATGATCTAGCATATCGTCGCTCTCGATATGGTGGTTTTTGAGACCTGAGAGATAGACCATATGCTTGCCTGAGCCACCGCCTGTGAGACCAATATCGGTTTCCCGTGCTTCGCCCGGGCCATTGACCACGCAGCCCAGAACTGAGAGCGACATCGGTGTCTTGATGTGCTCAAGCCGCTTTTCCAGCGTCTCAACCGTGCGGATTACATCAAAGCCTTGGCGTGAACACGAGGGGCATGAGACCACTCGCACACCGCGGGTTCTCAGCCCAAGCGCTTTCAGCATTTCATAGCCGACTTTGATTTCTTCCTCGGGTTCGGCCGAAAGCGAGACGCGGATGGTGTCACCAATCCCGGCCCACAGGAGCGAACCCATGCCAATCGAGCTTTTGACCGTTCCGCCAATCAGTCCGCCAGCTTCGGTAATGCCCAGATGCAGCGGGCAATCCACCGCATCGCCAAGGCCATGATAGGCAGCGACTGCGAGGAATACGTCCGAGGCCTTCACCGCAACCTTGAACTCATGGAAATCGTGATCTTGTAAGAGCTTGATATGATCTAGCGCGCTCTCGATCAGCGCTTCGGGACAAGGTTCGCCATATTTCTCGAGCAAATGCCGTTCAAGCGAGCCCGCATTGACCCCGATTCGGATCGCACACCCATTGGCTTTGGCAGCGCGCACGACCTCCGCAACTTTCTTGGCATTGCCAATATTACCCGGATTGATCCGTAGGCAGGCAGCGCCGCCATCGGCCGCTTCTAGCCCCCGCTTATAGTGGAAGTGAATATCCGCCACGACTGGGATATTGGCCGCGCGCGTGATCAGCGGAAAGGCAGCCGTCGCCTCCTCAGTCGGGCAGGAAACGCGGATAATATCGCATCCCACCTCTTCACAGCGCCTGATCTGGTCAATCGTTGCTGCGGCATCTTCGGTCGGCGTATTAGTCATTGTCTGCACCGTGATTGGCGCATCCCCGCCAACTGGTACATCGCCGACCATTATCTGGCGGCAATCCCGCCGTTCAATATCACGCCAAGGTCTTACAGACATGGCGACCATATAGGCCTGTAATCATGATGGGGCAATGACGGGTGTGATGTTTGCCTGACTCATTGGTTTTGAGTGGCTTACCAGCGAATCAGAGGCGGAGCGGCATAGCGCCAGAAGACACCAGCCACGAATACCGGCAGCACGTGCCAGATTCCGACATGCAAGAGCGAATCCATCGGGCAGGTGAGGTTATAGGCAAGCGCACCCAAAGAGCCGCTCGTCAAACCAATCAGCCAACCGGCCCGGTCAATCGAAACTGGAGCGCCGCGCCTGAGAAACATGATCGCTGCCACAGCGATAACCGAACTGGACGCAAGACCATAGGCTGCGCACTCCCAATAGAGAAAGCCAGGGTCACTCAAGCTCATCCCATGATCATGGCCAGACTCTATCGAAACAATCGCAAACATTGCAGCAATCGGCAAAACTGCCAGCATCGCGGTGCTCCACCCGGGCGCACTGCTCTGCGCACCGACACGAGGGGTCACCGTCGACACAAGGGCGGTTGTGCTCGAGGCTCCAACCAGAGCAAGCAAACCATTGCTAATCCAGAAATAGGGTGAGGCCTGTCCGTTGATCATGCCATTCCAAAAGCCGAAGATCACCACACAAGCGATTCCCGCCACAACGGTTGCAAAGGCGATGAGCGCTGCCCCTTGAGCGGGGCGCACGGGGACGACCGGGGTCACATCTTCTGTCAGGGCTGCGATCAATTCGTCGCGGTTTGAATACTTGTCCATGTTAATCAGCTTTCTCGACCAACGTCGCCAGTTTCTTAAGGCCACGATGGATATTTACTTTCACCAGGCTTTCACTCTGCCCGGTTTTTTCAGCAGCTTCCCGAATCGAAAGCCCTGAGATTTTGACCATCTCGATCACTTCTGCCTGACGTTCTGGCAATTGTCCGAATAACCTATCAAGGCTTACCCGCGCCATAACAACTTCTTCTTCGCTTTCTTGGGCCGCATCATCATCCATGAGTTCTTGGCTCTCATGCTTATAGACTTTGCGCAGGTGATCGACCCAGCGATAGCGTGCAATGGCAGCGAGCCATGGCAGAAACGGGCGGGACGGATCCCACGTCGCCCGCTTCGAATAGAAAGCAATCAGAACATCCTGCACCAGATCATCGATCGAATGCGGAGGTATGCGCCTTCTAAAATAACGTTCAAGCCAAAGCCCGGCCTCTGACAGGAGCACGTTAGTGGCGGCTTTGTCGCCGTTTTGCGCTCCCGTCATCAGCCGGGCGAAGGTGGGCTCATCAGCGACCACTTAGGCAGCCTTTGCACCGAAGAAACGGTCCGTCAGGCGATCGAGGGCGAACATCCCTCCGCCGCGGCTAATGAGGATCGCGGCCATCGCAACAATCCCAAGAGCCCAACCCCAGAAGTGCGCTCCTGTAGGATAGATGAAGATCTGGATCACAATCGCCATCACAGCGAGTGCTGCTGCGCCAAAGCGGGTGAAAAGGCCTGCAAAGAGCAGCAGCGGGAAAAAGAACTCAGCATAGATCGTCATCGGCATGGCGATGTCGGTCGGAATGGGGAGTCCGGCATATTCGTCCTGAAACAGAAACGGTAGAAACTCGCTTGGGGTAAACCATGTGCCTTCCGCGACCTTTGTTTTGTAGGACCTCCAGAACACGCCAGCAAGTGCGATGCGGATGCCGAGCAGGCCGAGACTTTCAACTACTGGGCCGGAGAGAATGCTCACAATGCGGCCGTACAATGAGGTAATAGCGTTCATTTTATCCTCCTCAAGAACCAAATCGAAAGGCAGAGCTGTAATTGCCTGAACTCATACACTTTATATCTTGGTCTTGTCTTTTTTCTTGAGGCTGCCGGTACTCTCTCACCGCCCCGTCCGATCCGGCTTATGTCACACTTTAGTCCGAATGGAAGAGAACAGTGAGAGAGCTGTCAGGCAACCGTGTCCTTTAACGACGGATCGGGGTTAGCGAGCCGTTGCCTTTTGGGGTCTTGATGCTGGTGCAGGTACCCTTATCGACATACTTCCAGGCGTTGCCCTGATAGTCGCGCGTTGAAGTGCCAGCACAGCTTGTGCCTGGACCAGCCGCACAGTCATTCTTGCCTGCAAGGGAAATGCCGTAGCACTTTTCCTTAGCTCCTTGGGCAGCCACAGGTGTGGTGGCCATGCCAGCTGCGATGCCGGCGGTGAGAGCGAGACCTGCTAGTGAAGCGATTGATTTCTTGTTCATAGATAATCTCCAAACTGTACTTTCAAAAAAACTGGCGTTCCATTGTGTTGGAACTGACTGGTGGTTCGCAGGCATAATGCAGACGGTTACATTTTTTTGAATTTTCTGCGGACCACAGTTATAGCATTGCTGTAACTGGTACGTCTCGGTCTACGAATATCAAAGCGAAATGAACGCGCCACTTGCGGGCCAAAATCTGCTAGGAAATTCGCTATGACTTCGGATCTCGTTCCAATTGAGCCTTTCTCAGGCTTTGGGCTCGGCCTTCGGCGCCAGCACTATGACGATTTCCTCCAAGGCGGTGTCCCGGTCGATTTCGTTGAAGTCATCAGCGAAAACTACATGATCGAAGGGGGACGTCAGCTGCGAATTCTGGAACAGGTCCGCCGCGATCTGCCGGTAATCATTCACGGCGTTTCCATGTCGATAGGTTCTGCGCGAGGACTTGATCCTGACTACCTTAGCAAACTCAAACAACTAGAGCAGCGCATAGACCCGCTGTGGGTATCAGATCACTTGTGCTGGACACGAACAAGCGCGCATAACTCGCATGACTTGCTACCAATGCCATTGACAGAGGAAGCACTGCGCGCGGTTTGCAACAATATCGATCATGCGCAGAATGTGCTGGGTCGATCAATGCTGTTTGAGAACCCTTCAAGTTATCTCACCTTTCCGGAAGATGAGCTGACCGAATGGAGCTTTCTGAGCGAAATGGCGCGGCGCAGCGGGTGTTACTTGCTGCTGGATGTGAACAACATCTACGTCTCATCAAAGAACCACGGGTTTTCGGCTGAGGAGTATTTGCAAGGTCTGCCTTTAGAACGAGTGCGGCAAATCCATTTGGCAGGCCATGACCCGGCAACTCCTGAACGCGATATCATTATCGATACGCATGATCGTCCAGTGGTGGAGCCAGTCTGGAATCTGTTCGCCAAGGCGCTCGAAATGCTGCCTCATCTACCGGCGGTGATGATCGAGCGTGATGATCAAATTCCGCCATTGGTTGAGCTGCTTGCCGAGCTCGATCATGCTCGGCAGCTAGCTGAAAGTGTATTGGAGCCTGCATGAGCGATCTGGCTGAGCGGCAAGAGGCTTTTTTGCGCTCTATCCTCGATGAGGACGCACCACTCCCGGACGGCTGGGGTAACAGCCAGGCCATGGGAATGACAGTTTATCGCGGCAACTATCGCTCCGCGCTAATGGGCGCTTTGGCTGAAACATATGAGCGAACCGCCTTATGTTTAGGACCACATGGCTTTGCTCAGGGCTGTATCAATCACGCGATTGCGCATCCACCCAGTGGTTGGACGATCGATGAGGCCGGAGCGGGCTTTGATAGAACCCTCGCAGAGCTTTTTCCTGACCGGCCTGAAATCACCGAACTCGCTTGGCTGGAATGGACTATGATGCAGCTGGCCACTGCCCCGAATATGGCACCAGTCAGCGCGCAGGATTTCGCAGTTGCGAGTGCTGAGTTTGGTGATGGGGACTGGGGTGAGCTGCGGATCGCGTTCCAGCCGCGTGCCAAGGCGCGGCTTGTAAATCATGACCTGGAGACGCTGTGGCGGGCTCTTGGAAGTGAAAGCGAAGCGCCGGACATAAGGCTTGAAACCCAGCAAACTTGTATAGTTTCCCGCGAGGCTGAACGACCAACATTCCGACTGTTTGAAGCGGATCACGCAGCGGCCGTTGCAGCGATGCAAGATGGCGCAACCTATGGCGAGCTAATCGAGCTTTTGCTTGGTAAGCACGAAAACCCTAAAGCTGAGCAAGTTCAAGCAGCGGCAATGCGAGCCGGAGGCATGCTCGGCTTATGGCTCAAAGAAGGATGGATTGTCGCTATCAATCCTTGACTTAGGCCAACCTTGCGGCACTCTTGTTGTCCGAGGAGAGAAGTTATGCTGACCGACACATCGATCGAGCTGCGCAGCGCCAAGCCAAGCATACTGATGCGCACAATCAAATGGCTGATGAGTCGCCGCAAGCCGGTCTTCCCGCATACATCGTCTGAATTTGAGGCCTATATGGCGGCGCGTTCGCTCCCGCGAGATGCAGTGATGCCAAGTAAGTTTCGCGCCCAATTCAACGTCGAGGAATGGGAAGCTGCGGGCCAAAAAGTCATCACGCTTCATCCGAAATCTGGACCCGGCGATTGGCACATGCTCTATTTTCACGGCGGCGGCTTTGTCCTGCCGATGTTCAAGGAACACTGGCCGTTGGCGCAAACGATGGTCGAGAAACTAGGTATCAGCATCTCGCTCCCTCAATATGAAGTCGTTCCGGAAAGCTCAGCTGAGCGGCAGGATGCTGTGGCGGACGCTGTTTTTTCAAGGCTCACTGAAATACACGATCCCGCTAAGATAATCCTCAATGGCGATAGTGCCGGAGGCCATATGGCTTTGAGCCTTGCTTTGCGCCTTGCCAAAGCAGGCGGACCACGGCCGGGCAAGCTTGCGCTGTTTGCGCCCTGGCTCGATGTGACTATGTCAGACCCGGCCATCGCTGCGGTCGAACCGCATGATATTATGCTCAAGATCGGCACCTTGCGCTCTTGTGGGAAGATGTTTGCTGGGGAGCGCGATCCACAGGGGGCGCAATGCAGCCCGCTCTTCGCTGTTAAAGAAGATCTTGCTTTGTTGCCGCCAACCCGCATCTGGACCGGGCGGCACGATCTGTTCATCATCGACAGCCGCACATTCACTGGCAAACTTCGCGACGCAGGAGTGGATGCCAAGCTTTACGAGTATGAAGGCGCACCACATGTTTTTATGGCAGTCGTACCCACCCGCGAGGCCAAGGACTGTTTCCAACTCTTGGCTCAGTTCATCACAGAATAGCTGAAGCAAAAAAGGGCGCGCCAGACTTTGCCAACGCGCCCTTCAGTATCCTGCGACCCGATGCCGCAGCTAGCGACCCGAGGTCTCGATTTACTCTTGATCGAGTTGCTCGAGTTTCTTTGCCGCCCGACCCCACCCGCCAGGGCGAAGCGCCCGTAGATCGGTGACAGCAAATCCAAAACAAGCGCGCCAGCGCGGTGTGCGACCCTGAACACCTGCACCTTGTATCGTCATCCCGCGCTCCTCCGGCGCGGCGCCGCAGCGCGTGTTGGAGCCCCTATAACGCAAAATGTAAAATCGTGGGGTAAAGAGCTGTAAAATGTAAAATCGAGCGGGAACTCTAGACGAAAGCCTCTCCGGTCATCTGTTCCGACAAGGCCCAAAGCTGATCGGCTGTGGTTTGATCGAGAGCGTAACTTCGTACACCACGATTGGACGAAACATCATCGATTTCAGCCACGTGGCAATCCTCACAATAAATGCCTCCGCGAGCATCGAGTTCCGAAGCGGTTGCAGCCCAGACCTGTGTAGCAGCACCTTCTGGGATCGTCTTGAACATGACCGGCTTGCCCTGTTCCTCAGCCTGCCGCTTCATCCGATCCATCAGGAATTTGGTGTCTTCCTCAGTCAGATGGCGGCCGAGATTGGTATGAATGCCGCCCGGGTGGACCGCGTAGGAGTGAATGCCTTCATCGGCAAAGCGATCCTCCAGCCCCTTGGTGAACAGGATATTGGCGGTCTTGGAGCGCCCATAGCTTTCCCAAGGCGTGTATTCGGTGGTTTTAAAGTTGGGATCATCAAGGTTGGTAGGTTTGATATGATGCCCCCGGCTTGAAAGGTTCACAATGCGCTTGTCCGTGCCTGCGCGCACCAAGGGCATCAGATGCTTGGTCAGCGCAAAATGTCCTAGATGATTGGTACCAAATTGCATTTCAAACCCATCGGCCGTTTGCATCTTGGGACAAGCCATAATGCCAGCGTTGTTGACCAGAATATCGATCTTATCGAAACGCTCATTGGCCTCAGCGCTGGCTGCCTTAATGCTCCCGAGCGAAGCCAAATCGCAGACTAGCGTATCGAGCTTCGCATCTGGCACATCTGCTCTGATTCTCGCGACTGCTTCGTCCATCTGCTCTGGATTACGCGCTGTTATGACAATATGCGCACCCTTGGCAGCCATAGCGCGAGCCGTCTCTTGGCCAAGCCCGGAAGACCCTCCGGTGATGAGCACCGTCTTACCCGATAGGTCCTTGCCTTCTAGCACTTCATCCGCCGTGGTTGTTTCGCCATATTTGCTCATTGGATTAACCTTCTCCCAAAACCGTCTCTGGTTTGATGTGAGCAAAACGAGTAGCAATGCAAGCCATGAAAAAAACTGTCTTCGCTTTAGTCGCTGCGGGCCTCGTGCTGCTGACCCCTTCAACCGCTCTCGCTGATGCCCACTCGCAAGACAAGCCAAAGTGGTCGATTGCGATCCACGGTGGGGCTGGCACGATCTTGCCGGAGAATATCACGCCTGAACAACGCGCGGCGTACGAGGCCGCGCTGCAGGAGGCATTGGATGCGGGGACTGAGGTTCTTAAGAATGGCGGCAGCGCGATGGATGCGGTGAAAGCGGCGATCATCCCGATGGAGGATAACCCGCTGTTCAATGCCGGGCGCGGGGCAGTCTACACCTGGGAGGGCGAGAATGAACTCGATGCCTCGATCATGGATGGCCGTGATCGGAGCGCCGGCGCGGTGACAGGCGTGACGACGGTCAAGAACCCAATCTTGCTCGCCGACAGAGTACGCACTGAAAGCCCGCATGTGTTCCTCATGGGTGAGGGTGCAGAGCAGTTTGCGGGCGAACAGGGCTTTGCGGTGACCCCGGCAGAGTGGTTTGCAACCGAGCGCCGCAAGAAATCGCTGGAGCGGATGAAGGCGCGGGAGTTGTCGGCGCTGGATGTGGATTTGAAGTTTGGCACTGTGGGCGCGGTGGCGCTCGACCAAGATGGGAACTTGGCCGCTGGTACTTCGACCGGGGGAATGACGGGCAAGCGCTGGGGGCGGATTGGCGATGCGCCGGTCATTGGTGCTGGGACCTATGCGGATAATCGGAGCTGCGCTGTGTCAGCGACTGGTTGGGGCGAGTATTTTATTCGGGTTGGTGTGGCAGCCGAAATCTGTGCTCGCCTACGCTTCCTAGAAGCGATAAATTGGCTTTCAACTCCAAATGCGAATGTATCACAGGCTGAAATTTCTAAGCAGTCCGAAATCGTTGCCGATGCCGTTATGGCTGAAGTCAAAGCACTTGGCGGTGATGGCGGAGTGATCCTGGTGACACCTCAAGGGCACGCTTTGTTTAGTTTTAACACCGCTGGCATGTACCGCGGCCGCGCGAATAGCGACGGGCTTAACGAAGTGGCGATTTTTAAAGAGACTGCCGAAGGCGCGATCTCAGCGGATGCAACGGCGGTGATCTCGAATACGCCCGACCAGTAACACCAACATCCGTTCGTGCTGAGCTTGTCGAAGCACAGCCACCGTTTGTGAGCATCCTTCGACAGGCTCAGGGCGAACGGATACGCTACCGGAGCAAGCTACAGCTCCCCCAAGTCACACCCGCGCGCTTCCAAAATCGGCTTCATCTCCCAAAACGCGGCAGGTGTGCGCGTGAGCGGGATATAGGGGTGCAGATGGTGGACGATATGGAACTGCATCCACATCGAGCCCCAATTGCCGACCTTCGACTTCCACGCGCGCGAATTGCGATAGCGGTCGGTCTCATTGCTGGG
>JBCDKX010000132.1:0-9403 GCA_038746055.1 Pseudomonadota bacterium | reverse complement strand
TAGGAAGCTGGGACGAGGTCTTGCCTCAAAGCCCTAGCGACTTTCATCCAATACGCAGAGGGCAGGGCTTCGACATCACGGGCAAGGCCGAGGCTGAAATCACGCTTGCTCTGGCCATTCTCGGGTCCGAGAGTGAAGGCGTGCAGACCAAGGATGATCGCGACTTGCTGCACAAGCTTGGCAAACGTGTAATCGACGATCTTGAGTCTCGCATCGCTGAAATAATGTCGCATCCACAGGCGTCCATCGATGATCGGATCGCGAACTCATCGCTGCGGTCGTTTTCCTTGCTTATCGGACCGATTGGCGAGGCACAGATGGCCTTGGAGTGTCCACTCGCTCAACTCGTCTGGATGACGCGCGGCACATACACTAACGCCCCAATGGCTCCACAGATGGCAACCTTTGCGGAAGCTCTCTGTGATCAATCTGTCGAGATTTCGGTTCGGCTTGGATCCACTCAGATTTCGCTAAAGGATCTCGCTGAACTTGAAGTGGGCGACATACTCCTGCTCGACAGCGCACCTCATCAGCCCTCCGATCTTATGATCAACGGCAAGACTTCACCGCTGAGCTTTATCATAAGTGATGCCGACGAGGCTTACACTCTCGAATTTCAGGAAGAGCAATGAACAACTCCCCACCTTCTCCATCCGAGAATGAACCAAACAACGTCCATGGCATCCATCCGGTAGAATTGTTGGATCACGTAGAAGTGGAATGCGAAGCGCTCTTGGGAAGCGGGCAGCTGACGATTGGTCGGCTGGGAAAGCTGACGAAAGGCGATATCATCACCCTCGATAAGAGCCCTGCCGATCCGGTTGATATTCGTGTCAACGGGAAGGTCATCGCGCGCGGAGAGATCGTGACGGTCGAAGATCGCTTTGCCATCCGTCTCTCGCAAATCGGCTGACCCTGTCCATTCTTTATGTATCTCTCGCATCTGATTTGCATCCTGCGCGATGGACCTGTTTGGGGCCTCGCTGCGATAGGAGAAACAGCGCTCCCTGATGTCCCTTGGATGCGCATAGCTTTGGTCTTCATCCTATGCGTGTGCTTTACCTTCGCGGCAGTTGGGTTTCTTCGGATACGCTATGGCATGCCCTTCCTGCCTGCTCGCTTCGTAAACCCCATCCGAGCGAGCGCGGAAATGTTTGTGCCGGAGGAGAAAAGGCTGGCGATTGTCGAGCGGTTGCCTGCAGGCCCTTCAAGTCAGTTTCTGGTGCTATCGCACGGAAAGCAGAGATATTTGCTCCATATCTCGCAACAAGGCGCAACAGTATTGGATCGGTTTGCGGACGAGCTAGAGGAGCCCGTCGATCTATGAGCCGTTGGCTTTGTACACTTCTAGCGACCCTTGTCGCGCTGGCCATTCCGCTGTCGGCTGCCCAAGCCACAATTCTCGTGGACCTCGCGAGCCCGGCTATCGCACCGAGTACAACCGGAGAGACCGAAGTTACTCGAACAGCGCTGTTGCTGGCGATGTTAGCGATCATTCCCGCGCTGATCGTCAGCACAACGAGCTTCATAAGGATTGTGATTGTGCTTGCTATGGTGCGCCACGCTTTTGGTATGCCGCAAACACCACCAAACATCGTCCTTGTGAGCCTCGCGTTTTTTATGAGCGCGTTTCTGATGGGGCCAACGCTTGATCGAGTAAAAGATGAGGCGCTCACGCCATTCCTAGACGGGAGCGCGACCGTTTCGGATTCGATTGAAAGCGCATCGGACCCTATGAAGGAATTTATGCTGCGCCACACGCGCGAAAGCGACATCGCAATGGTCTATTCGATCTCGCAAGCTTCCCCACCCGAAACAGCGGAGGGTATCGACATCCTCAAGTTGATCCCCGCTTTCATCATGAACGAATTGCGCGTCGCCTTTACGATCGGTTTTGTGATCATGTTGCCTTTTCTTCTTATAGATTTGGTGGTGGCCTCAATCCTGCTCTCACTCGGGATGATGATGGTTCCACCCCAAACAATCTCGCTGCCCATCAAAGTGCTTATGTTTGTGTTGATCGACGGATGGAGCCTTGTCCTTCAAGGGCTGATAGGAAGCTTCGTGTGACGGGTTCAGGCGAGGGTTTGCGACTCTTAACTGATAGCAAGCGCGCAGAGGCGGCAGAGTGGCGGCAGTATCGAGCTCGACCGAGTTCCGAGGCAAGAGCCGCCCTCTTTGCACGGTTTAGCCCCGTTGCCGAGCGCACAGCCCGCAAAGAACATAGCCGCATTTCCGGAATGGGTCTGGAAGCGTCAGATTGCTCGCAAATCGCCTATGAATCGTTGCTCGATTGCATCGAACGTTTCCATCCCCATCAGGGTGTCCCATTCCCATCCTTCGCCCGACCCCGCATTGTCGGCGCTATCCGGAATGCGCTGACAAAAGCCAACGAAGCGCGCGCCGCGTACGCTGCGCGCGTGCGCGCTAAGCGCGATCGTTTAGCGTCGCTCAAACGCCAGGCCGACAAACACACTGACGACGACACGATGGAGGCCTTGCGCGAAATTGTCGTGGGTATGGCCCTTGGTTTCATGCTTGAAGAAAATGCAGAAGCGGAGATGGAGAGGGTGCCCAGCGATACGCCTTCTGCCTTTGACGGGGCCGCTTGGAACCAACTTGTGCGAGAGCTTGAAGACAGACTTTCCAACTTGCCCGACCCTGAGAAAAGCGTGATGGAATACCACTATAAAAAGGGCCTACGCTTCGCGCACATCGCCACGTTGTTGGGTCTTTCGCGAAGTCGTATTTCACAGATCCACTCAAAGGCGCTCACGCAATTGCGCCGTTCGCTGTCCAAATTTCGATGAAGGAAGCATCACCCATGGCTGATCAACTTGCCAGCGACACCGAAATCGAAGAACTCGTGGCCGACCTATCATGGCCCGACGGCGGTGATGTTAGCGCAGTCGAGGCGCTGCTCACGCACTATCCGGACGATCCGCGCCTGCATTTTATGCTCGGCTCCGTGCTCATAAATGGGCAATCCGACTACATCAAAGCGCACGCCGCTCTCTCACGCGCGATTGAGCTTGCCCCGGAATACGCTCTTGCGCGTTACCAGCTCGGCTTTTTCGAGCTCACCAGCGGCGAAGCGGATCGAGCGCTCGCGACCTGGGGACCGCTCCTCAACGCTCCTAGCGACAATTACCTGCGCGTTTTTGTCGAAGGCATGACCCATGTCATCCGCGATGAGTTTGCTGAGGCTATCGCCAAGTTTGAACGCGGCATCAAATTAAACACCGACAACGCACCGATGAACGGCGATATTCAGTTGCTGATGCAAGAGCTGCGCTCCAAGATGGACGGCGCCGCGTCTGTATCGCAACAGGACGAGCCCGACAAGGCGACGGCGGAGACATCAGCCACATCCTTGCTGCTGGGCCAGCTTGGCGGCGAGCAAACCCGACATTGAGGCCGTGTCTAACATGCCTGTGAGTCAATTGCCCTTTCCTCTACGCCCCTGTTTCCGGTCGCTGGTATGACCCGGATCACCAATTCCGAGCAGGTCCTCGCCGCGGTCCGCGCGCAATTGCAGCGCATGGCCAAACGCGGCAAGACGGGCCAGACCAGCCATGCGGCCAAGCCAGAGGCCAAGTCGATGGACACGCGGCAGATGGTCGACGCGCTCGCCGCGATCGAAGGGCTGTCTGACGAGGATTTTGCGCGCGGCTTTGTGCGCGCGCTGCTGACCGAGGAGTTTGGTGAGAAGGTCGCGAATTCGGCGGGTTTTCAGAGCGTCATTGACAAGACCACCGCCGCGATCAGCGCAGACCCTGAACTGCGCAAGCGGCTGGCCCAGCTGCGCACAGCCTCGTGAAAGCGGCTGTTTTGGAGGGTCAACAGCCAAGCCCTTTCCCGGCCATGTCCGACACCGGCCGCTATCCCCGCCGCCGCAACGCCCGCAAAGCTGAAGCTGTCTTGCAAACCGGTGACGGTCGCGATTCCCTGCGTGACGGCGCTCGCCGCCGCCCCGCGCACCGCCGCCCGAAGCGCGCCTGTGCGCGTGTAGGAGACACCGGTTACACAGTCCAAAGACCGAAACCCACCGGTGGAGCCGAACCTTCCCACCGCGCCAGAAGCCCGTTTCCACCCAATCAAGAGCAACCCGCGGGTCTGTAGAAAGGTTAGCCAAAATCACATCGGTCACGGATCAAGGGCTAGCGGATTTGCAGCCTGTAGGAAAATGGGAAAAGCGGCCCCGAGCGGATATGCCGCATCCGGTGTGCGTGCTTGAGGGACCGGATCGCTGACCGCGATCGTGGGGCCATTAGGCCGCTGACAAGGGGATGGGGGTTTCCCGCTAGAGCGCCCGACGGAGGGCGGAATAGAGTGCAAAAGCGGGGAGAAGAAGGAAGCGATCCAGCCTGCTGAAGCGAATGAACTGGCAAACGTTCGGCCAACTTCAGGGAGCAAGGTTCTCATCAACGAACATTTCCGCGAACATTTGAGGAGGCAGCTCAGCAGCATTCGCACGCGCAATTTCCTGATTTCTCTCCCACATATCCTTTATGTCCGACGACGCTTCCAGGGGAAGCTCTACCGACGCGGCAATGATCTCCGGCCACTCCCCGGAGCTTCCATATATTTCGCGTAGCTTGGGCGTCATCGCAACCATACGCTCCGCATCATCTGCGGAGATTTTGCCGATCACATGCAGCACATATAGCTCCAGCAATCGAAGCAGTGGCTTTCCATCGTAACGTCGTTCGTGGTGCATCGTCATATCATATCTGGATCGTAAGCCAGTGCATCAATAAACGCACCGAACGAAGATGATACCGTAACGATCGAAAGCTCATCATCGTGAAGGCAGGTGCATACAGCCAAAGGGTCGCACGAAAGATCAAAAAGATAGGGATTACCACCCGCATCCTCTGCAAATGCCAAAAAATTAGATCCTAGCAGATTTCTCCATGCTTCTGCCCTTGGCCAAATTGATTGTGGCCCATCGCGATCATTATTCAGATAGTAGAAATGATCCACACCGCGAGGATGAATTACATCTCCTCCTATTGGTATGATCGCGTCGAGTTCAGGGTGCCCCCCGTTTGAATGGTTTAGAAATGCAATGTATTCTTCAGGTAAAACGACATTAAACGACGCCTGGAAGCTTTTGATGTCATTTTTGGACGGGGGAAGTCGGTTGGCCGGCCTGCCTCGTTGATTCATATTGAGTTCCGAGAGATTACGCACCGTCTACCGCCTCTTTGGAGCACCAGCTGGAATTGCCCAGAGGCTGTATCCGCCAACTCCATTAGGATGGAAGGCATCTCCAAATAATGGATTGGTGTGTTGTAAAGTCGGGACCAATTGCATGCTTCCTGGTTCGGAGCCGTGGTGCCAGGTCCAACCCGCTGGGTTTTGTCGACCTCCCGACCGGGCAACAGAGTTTTGCACTCCAGGCATTAATGACTCCATTCTTGATGCGAAGACTTTATCAGAGCGAAGGGCATCATCAAGAGCTGCATTAGCACGATTAAAGTGTACCTTATCGCTTCGCCCCCAAACATTCCGGTCTAGCTTGACTTCAAAGGCAACACTGTACTGTTTGCCAGTCGGTCCAAGAGCAGCAGCCCCCTCTGCGGCAACACGCCCCGTACTAGAGATCCTAGACCGAGCCAAGCTGATGCCACCCGCAAGTCCTGCCACACCCAGCGTACCGAGGGCATAGGCTCCCTCGCCATATCGGCCATCAGTCGCAAGCGAGATTATTGTACCACCGCCGGTGGACTGGGCTTGAAAAGATCCGTTAAGGAGCCCTCGAACATTTGACTGGGCGTAGTCAGCTTCCACCGCCAAAACGGCACCAGTACCCCATCCCCCGCCTGCTGCTAAAACTGCGGCACCAGTCCCAACAAAGCCACCAACACTCGAACCAAGGCCAAGACCGGCAAAAATGACCTTGCCAACCTCAGCGTCGGCGATTGCGCTTAATTCTGAGACATAAGCGTCGTTGTCGACCAGTGCGGCTCTACGAACTTCAATATCATGCTGAAGGTCTGAGCTAATGCTGGTGCCGAGGCCACCAACCCAATCGTCGAACGCTTTCCAACGAACGCGCATCTCGAAGTGCGTCGAGGCCCATCCGGCGTCGCGGAATGCTTCCTGTGCCTCAACTGTCCTTAGCGCGCTGGCGTCAGTTGCCTGGCCGCTGGAAAAGGTCACGCTACCACGACGTTCCAAATGAGCCTTTTCCACTGCTGCCGCATGAGCAAGGGGGGCCCGTTGCACCGCAAGGCTGTTTTCGCCGCTATTGCTTGCGAAATACTCTTGCCATCCAGGCGAAGCGAGAATCTCGTCATAGAGCGCGCTGTCGTCGAAAAGTGCTCCAACCGGCCTTGCCCCTGAGTTTTCCACCGGATCAGCCAGCACTTGGGCGTCCGGTTGTTGCACTTGCTCGGCGCCACTGGCGGTCGCGCGGTCGGCCACTTTGTGAGGCTCAGCGCTCGCAGTCGATCTTCCATTTACGACCGCCCCGCCAATCACCTGCCCCACGACCTGTCCGATCACATCGGGCAGGCCCGCTTCAACGGCGTCGCCGAAGTTCGAGCCGGTGATCGCCGAGCGTGTCGCGGCGCTCGCAAACAGGCGCGCGGCGCCAACCGCTGTGTGCGCGGCTATGTTGCCAAGCGATCGGCCCTCGGCCGAGGAGAGGCTTTTCAGTCCAAAGCGATGACCCAGGCCGTGTCCGACACCCGCCGCTATCCCCGCCGCCGCAACGCCAGCGAAGCTGAAGCTGTCTTGCAGACCGGTGGCGGTCGACTCTTTGCTTCAGACCAAACGTACCTTGAGCAAGCCCTCAGACAGCCCCGACACTCAGGTTCGCCTCTCAAGCTTGCACCATCCTGCCTTCGAGAAAGCCCGCATTTTCGGGCAAGGGCATAGACCGAGCTTAGCCGGATGTATCGAAAATCTGCTCTTCAAAATCATTCAGCAGGTGCGCTGCTGCAATATCCTCACCGGCTTTGTAAGCTGCATAAGACTTGTCGAGAATTTGATTAAGAGCCGCACGCTTTTGCTCCCATTCTTCTTCCGGATACGCAACCTTGACACCTTTGCGCAGCAGCTCAAAACCTAAATCAAGTGTCATTTGCTCGTCTTCGGTCAGAAAGTCCTCCGTGGGGAAACGATTGGGACCATAGCTTCGGACGTATGCAATATGATTCCAGAGGTCATCGACCGTTCGTACGTCAAACATATCTTCTCTTACGGAATAAAGGAGTAACTGCCTAGACTTTCCGGGCGAATAATAGTGATTCGATCCCCACCGGAATAGTCCCTGAACCCGGTAATCTGTGCGCTGCCGTAGGTCTTGGTCCCAACCGTTCCATCGAATATCCGACCAGCGGCTGGAATGCGCACGTCAGGACGTACAAATTTGCCACTCCCTGATGGATCCCGCAGCCATCGGTTAATTTGTACTAATCCGCCTGGTCCTTCCGAGATACCTTCTGCCCGCAGGAAGGCTTGGAGACGCGCGGCACTTAGTCGATCAGCTTCGGCTCCAACCCGCGTGGCTTTTAGACCCCTTAGTGCCCCAGCGGCTTCTGAGCGGAGAGCGGCCTTGGATGCGTCGTTGTAAAACGCTTGATACCGTGACCCCACTGCATCGGCGAACTCTCCGCTTGTTCTAAAGCCCGATCGACCGATTAGAGGGCCGATGAATGAGGTGTCTGCAACCTGCGGCAAAGCTCTCGAGCCAGCTACCGCAGCGACGCCCACAGTCGACACTCCGACAGAGACGCCGGTCGCGGCTTCGCCAAAAATCAGACCTCCTTCATAAATCAAGGGTGCCTTGGCGAGGGCGCCCCGGCCCAAATGCACACCGTACGAAATAGCGGCTGGCGCCGCAGCCAGAGTTGCCCCACCAGCAACGCCAATGGCCGGAACGGCAAATATCTTTGCCGCTTCTGTATTCTGGATCCCTCTAACGAGATCGTTATGGCGATGCAGTTCCGCACTAACCTCACCCCATATAGGATCATTGGTCGAAACAGCGGCGAGCTGATCCACCCTGGTCCTAATCAAGCTGAGTTGGGTCAGATTCCCGGACGCTATCAGGCGTTTTGCATAGTCTTGTGCATTAAGATTGTAGCCAGACTGAGTAAGGTGCCCATTGAGATCACCGTCTATGTGCTGAATGAAGAAGTCAGCCTCATCTCCGAATCCAGTCGCTGCACCTCCTGGAATATGCCCCGTTGACTCAGCTACAAAGGCAGAACCTCTAGGAGTTGCTCCAGATGACGATAGGCTCTCCCGCAAGACAGCTTGGATCTCTGAATGCCGGACCTCAAGGAGAGCTTGTTCAGAACTCAATCCGCTCGCTCTAAGAGCGTCAACACGGGACGATATCTCGACCGCATTGGCCAGATCTTCACCCGTGGCGTTGAACACGTCGAAGGCGGGATTGAGCGCAAAACCCCGCAAACGTTCCAGCGTCGCATTAAGCGCAGGGGACCCAGCGCCTATCTCGTCAACGACTTGCTCAGGGCTCTGCTGGCTCGACACCGCATCGCTATCGCCCACGACCGCCCCGCCAATGACCTGCCCCACGACCTGTCCGATGACATCGGGCAGGCCCGCTTCGACGGCGTCGCCGAAGTTCGAGCCGGTGATCGCCGAGCGTGTCGCGGCGCTCGCAAACAGGCGTGCGGCGCCGACCGCTGTGTGCGCGGCAATGTTGCCGGGGGTCAGGTTAGCGCCTTTGCCGCTCAGCGGATGAAGCCCAAAGGCATCGCCCACGCCCGCTGCCACACCCGCCGCCGCAACGCCAGCAAAGCTGAAGCGCGATTGTAGGCCGGTGATAGTTGAGATACCCTGAGAAAGCGCGCTGGCAGCGACCCCGCGTGCCCCGGCTTGAACGGCGGCGCTCTTGGTAAAGCCGGAGAACGCCTCAGCCGCGCCAAGGCCTCCGCTAACACCACCGCTCAGTGCGGCCAAGGCTACGCCCTTAAAGCTAAACTTGTCCTGGATGCCCGTGGCCAAGCCAACGCCTTGCGAAGCGATTGCACCAGCCGCCCCGGCAATCGCTCCGCCAGCGATTGCTCCGCCCACAGCGCCGAGAGTGGCTGTGAGGCCGGTAGCAGCGGTCACAGTCAGTGTGGGCACGGATATGGCGCCGACTGCAGATGTTACGGTTGTACTTCCAAGCGTAACTCCGCCCGCGGTGCCAATAACAGCTGGACCGACGAGGGCAACAACCGCCACAGCAACCACGGCGACCACGACAGCCCCAAACACCCCGCAATTGTTGCCCTTCTTGGGCTTGGGCGTTGTTGGCGACAATTCGCCTATGGCTTGGCCCGGATCGTAGGGCTTGAACGTGTCCGCGTTATGCGTGGTGCGCACAACGCCAGCGGGCAATCTTAAAATTTGACCCGCGGCCAGCGACCCCCCAGCG
>JBCDKX010000131.1:0-9430 GCA_038746055.1 Pseudomonadota bacterium | reverse complement strand
GGATCCAATTGAGGTCAGAGTAAGCACACGCGCCATCGGTTACGTGGAGCGTATATGCGTGCCGCGGCTTGTCTGAGCGATTTGGCGGGCTGTAATGGGGCAACAGTCCGTGGAATAGCACCAAAGTGCCAGCAGCGACTTCCAGCGGAATCGCAGCGCTCTCCTCTGGCCAAGGCGCATCAGATAATGTGTCCATTTCCGTGGCCCCATCCCGCAAACAGAATCTCTGCCGGAGTGGCGTTTTTATGCCCTCCTTGCTCACCCAAAGGCAGCCATTGTCCAGAGTTGCATCATCAATCGCAAACCAGAAAGTCAGTACGGAAATCGGAGCGGTGTAAAAGAAGGTCGCATCCTGGTGCCAATGCACTTCGCCGCCGATGCGTGGCTGTTTGAAGATATACATCGATTGCCAAATCTGCGGATTCTTCTGGCCCAGAGCAGTAGCAAGGGCGCCGCATTTCGGATCGCGCGAGAACCGCTCAAACGCTGGGTCGAGATCGTGCATCGCATGACCGATTTTGTTGATCGAAAGCGCTTTTTCCTGAGCCAACTGACCGTTCTCATCAAAGGCTTCTTCTTCAAAGAAGCAGCGCACCTTGTCGCCAGAGGTGAGAAAATAATCATCGCGTGGGCGAGTTTCTTCCTCAGTCGTGAAGATCGATCTCTGGCCCTCCGCATCGAACTCATCGATGATCTTCGTCGCCGCAGATCGCAGCTGCTCAAGCTCTGCCTGTTGCTTGAATTCCTCCAACACGAGGTAACCATGCTGCTGGAAATGCTGAAGGTGCCTGTCTGTTAACATCTAAGCATCACCCCCTTGCGACTGTCTCCAAGAGTTCAGCGGTCACCGGATAACCGGCGTTTTGCATGATTGTGAGCATGGGCTCGGGACCGGTGGTATCGACCTGGGGCACGATCGTCTTGACCGGGATCGCTTCGGCCTGCGCGCGCGCCTCTTCGAAGCTGGCGAAAAGGGCAAGCCGTTCCAGATTACGGCGTGTCGGGAAAATAAGCTTGATCTCATCGCGCGTTGCCATATCGAGCGCGCCTTGGGCACTGACCCAGAACAGCCTTGTATTCTCCGCATTGTCGGTAGAGACTTCGACCTTGCCTGTGCCCAGATTTGCGAGATAAAAACGTGTGTCATAGACGCGCGGAATATTCTCATTCTTGGGGAACCAGCGCGCGAACGGCACGATCTGATCAAGGTCTAACGTCCATTCGAATGCTGCTAGCACCGGAGCCAGCGCTTTCGTTTCTTCAAGCTGCGCACGGGCCATTGCGGCCGACTTTCCATCAATCTGCCCGCGCAAACCCAAAGCGAGACCGGTTTCTTCCAGAGTCTCCCGCACAGCAGCAATCTGATGGGCCGCCTCATCGGGTGTAATCGAGCGGTCGGAGGCGTTGCTGATCTCCTCTCCCAAAGCAAAGTCGGCATCATCGACCCGTCCACCGGGAAAAACGGCCATGCCGCTGGCGAATGTCATATTGCGCGAGCGCACGGTCATCAGCACTTGCGGCGCACCACCATCGGGGCAGTTGCGAAAGATGATGATGGTGGCGGCAGGAATGCCCTGCGGTGCAAGAGAGTCGTTGGTCATTGCAACCAATGATGCAGGGTCATTCCGCTCTTGCCAAGAGCAACCTCCCAACAGCTCACCGAACGTATTTGTCGAAAAACTTTACAAGCTGAATGGACTTAAGGTTTGGCTAACCATCGTCTGGCGCAGAATTCCTTGTGAGAGCGTTTTTGGCACGAGGAGTGCATAGTTATATACGAAGAAAGTGGTCTTCGAGTAGAGGCAGACCCGTCCTGGTCTCTAGGGTCTTGCCTCCCCGTGTTAGAAAAGCCGTCTCGCATATACCCGGTGCGAGGCGGTTTTTCTTTTGGATTCATCCGCCTGCATGCGCGAGCACGAACACGATCAGCTTTCTATTTTGGCTATTCCGTTGTCATCCAGCATCTGCTGGAGTTCGCCAGCCTCAAACATTTCCATCATGATATCGCTGCCGCCGACGAACTCGCCTTTGACATAAAGCTGTGGGATGGTTGGCCATTCGGAGTAAGTCTTGATGCCCTGACGAATTTCCATGTCCTGGAGCACATCGACGCTTTCGTATTGAATGCCACAATGGTCAAGGATCGCGACCGCACGGCTTGAAAATCCACATTGCGGAAACAACGGAGTGCCCTTCATGAAGAGGACTACATCATTTTCGCCAACCACAGAAGCGATACGGGCGTCAGTGTCAGACATTACGAAGAACCTTCAAAAGCTTGTTTGTGTAACGTTACTTGGGAGCAACGGTGGTGACTTGCAAGGCGTGCAGCTCGCCGCCCATTTTGTCGCCAAAGGCGGCGTACACCATTTTGTGCTGTTGTACGCGGGATTTGCCGACGAATTGGGGTGCAGTGACTTTGGCTGCCCAGTGATCATCGTCACCCGCAAGGTCAGTCAGCTCCACCACCGCGCCCGGCAGCGCCGCAAGGATCGCCGCTTCAATATCCGCACCCGCCATTGGCATATGGCTTAGCTCTCACTCATAAATTGGCGCTTGGCTTCGACAGCCATTTCCTCAAGTTTCGCGCGGATGTCAGCCTCACTTATGTTGGTTTCCGCTGCGGTCAGATCACCGAGCAGCTTGCGGATAACGTCCTCATCGCCAGCCTCTTCGAAGTCGGCCTGAACCACTGCCTTTTTGTAAGCCTCTGTCTCTTCGGGCGTCAGCTTCATCTCAGCGGCCGCCCATTCACCCAGCAGGCGGTTGCGGCGCGCAGCGATGCGGAAAGCGGTTTCCTCATCCATCGCAAATTTGGCTTCTTCGCCCCGCTGGCGGTCACTAAAGTCGGTCATTTGTAAGATCCCTTTGGGTGTGTTTGTGCCTGAGATAGAGGTCAGCAGCGCGCGCGGCAAGCGCTGGCTCGCCTCCTATCAATCCATCGTCACCACAAGTTTGCCCACTGCCTCGCGCGCTTCCAGTTTGGCGATTGCTTCGCCGGCTCGCTCAAGCGGGAAGGTTTCTGAGACCAATGGGTCGATTTTGCCCGCTTGCATGAGGGCAAAAAGCTCTTTCACTTGCGCGATGAATTTGGCTGGCTCGCGGGCGGTGAACGCGCCCCAGAAAACGCCGCATACGTCGCAGGATTTAAGAAGCGTGAGGTTCAATGGAAGTTTGGCAATCCCAGCCGGGAAGCCGACCACCAAGAAGCGTCCTTCCCAAGCGATCGAGCGTAGGGCGGGTTCTGAATACTGCCCTCCGACGATATCATAGACGATGTTTGCACCATTGGGGCCGCAAGCAGCCTTAAACGCATTGGCGAGTTCCTTAGAGGCCGCTTTATCCATTTCTTCGCGCGGGTAGACCACGACATCATCCGCGCCAGCTTTGCGAGCCACTTCGGCTTTGGCGTCCGAGGAAACAGCCGCGACCACTTTTGCGCCAAAGGCCTTCGCGAGCTCGATGGCTGAAAGGCCAACTCCGCCCGCTGCGCCAAGCACAAGCACCACATCATCCTGTTTGATATGACCGCGATCTTTGAGCCCGTGGATGGTCGTACCGTAAGTCATCAGCAGCGAGGCTGCTTTCTCAAAAGGCACGTCATCCGGCACCGGGAACATGCGGCCGGCTGGCACAATTGCCTTCTCGCGCAGGCCACCATTGCCGATCCCTGCCATCACGCGGTCACCCGGTTTGAAGTTGGTGACGCCTTCGCCCACCGCTTCAACCACGCCAGCCAGCTCACCACCGGGCGAATAGGGGCGTTCCGGCTTGAATTGATAAAGGTCACGGATCATCAGCGTATCGGGATAATTGATCGCGCATGCCTTCACCGCGACCAGCACTTCGCCATTACCCGGTGCAGGCGTATCGATCTCATCCAAAGTCAGCGTTTCTGGGCCGCCCACTTCATGGGTCTGGATCGCTTTCATGTGGTAGTGTCTCCCTGTTTGTCCGGTCTCAGGCTTTGGTGCCTTCCATCAACCATCCCTTGCTAGAATTTCGGCTTTCTTCAAAGCTACCGATGGCGGCACTGCTTTCGAGCGTCAATGATACTTCATCAAGCCCGCCCATCAGGCAATGCTTGCGAAAAGGATCGATCTCAAAGGTGAAGCGATCCTGGAAATTGGTGGTAACGGTTTGCGCCTCCAGATCGATATGGATCGGATCACCTGAGCGCGCAACGTCCAGCAAACGGTCGACCGCGTCTTGTGGCAGGACGACCGGCAGAATACCATTTTTCACCGCATTGCCTGAGAAAATGTCGGAATAGCTTGGCGCAATCACCGCGCGAATGCCAAGGTCACCCAGTGCCCACGCCGCATGCTCGCGGCTCGACCCACAGCCAAAGTTGTCGCCCGCAAGGAGGATCGGAGCACCCCTATTTTCGGGCGCGTCGAACACGTTGTCGGGATCCTCCCGCAGACTCTCGAATGCACCCTTTCCAAGCCCTTCGCGGGTGATGGTCTTCAGCCATTTGGCAGGGATAATGATGTCGGTATCGATATTTTTGGCACCAAACGGGATGGCGCGGCCTTCGACCTGAGAGAGGGGTTCCATAAATCGGCCTGTGTGGTTAGTCGGTTTCGGGCGGCTCGCCAGAAGGCGCTTTGTCAGCCTGCCCTTCGCCAATCGCTGAATCCTTCGGCTTTTTAATAAAGCGCTTGCCTGCATAAAGCAGCGCAGCAGCAATCGCGGCTGAGCCGATAGTGGCGGCAGCACCAATGGCGGCATTGCGGCCTGTCTTGGACTTCTTTTCGGGGTTCTCTGGGGACTCGTCGGGGGGAGTTTCGTCAGTCATACACTTCACATGAGCCGCGATTGCGCGCTTTGCAAGAGAGCAGGTGCTACAGAAACGCGTCCACACCCAGTTTTCCGATGGGGCGACGGTGCCGCGGCTCGGTTTCACCTGTCCAGTTGCGCCCATCGAGGAATCGCGCTTCAATGCCTGCCACTTCGGCCGGTTCGAAGATCCGCATGTTTACGCCCACACGGTCGCCTTCAAAATGTTTGGTAAGGTGCCAGTGTGTTGTCGTCGAACACTTGGGGCAAGAGTGCATTTCGCAAGCAGGGATCTCGCGATCAACTCGGTGATATGATCTGGTCTGTCCCATCACCGTGACTTCAGCGCTTTGATAATAGCCCCAAACACCGCCCGTTTTGGCGCATAGCGTGCAATCGCAGAAGTTCACGTACTCTGGTTTGTGTGCAACCGTCACGCTGACCGCGCCGCAGTGACATGTGCCTGTCACGCTGCGAATTCCCTAACATCGGCGAGCCGCCCAGCCACCGCGGCAGCCGCTGCCATAGCGGGTGAGACCAGATGCGTGCGTGCGCCTGGTCCCTGTCGTCCGACGAAATTGCGGTTGCTGGTTGAGGCGCAGCGTTCACCGGCTGGTACCTTGTCAGGGTTCATTCCAAGACATGCAGAGCAGCCCGGCTCACGCCATTCAAAGCCAGCTTCGGTAAAAACACGATCAAGACCCTCTTCTTCGGCCTGCCGCTTTACCAGGCCAGAACCGGGCACCACGATAGCCCAGCGGATATTTGCCGCTTTGCGCTTGCCTCTGAGGATCTCGGCCGCGCTACGCAGATCTTCAATCCTGCTGTTTGTGCAAGAGCCAATGAAGACGTTCTCGATCGGAATATCGGTCAGCGGTGTGCCGGGCGCAAGGCCCATATATTCAAGACTCTTTTGCGCAGCGACCTGCTTTGACTCATCGGTGAAACTATCGGGTGACGGGACGAGCCCGGTGATGGGCAGAACGTCCTCCGGGCTGGTCCCCCAGGTGACGCTGGGGGCGATATCATGCGCTTCGATGACAACGCTTTTGTCGAACACTGCACCTTCATCTGAGTGCAGCGTCTGCCAATATGCGACCGCTTGGTCCCACGCTTCGCCTGCTGGTGCCATCGGGCGGCCCTTGAGATAGTCGAACGTGACCTGATCGGGCGCGATAAGACCGGCGCGCGCGCCGCCTTCGATACTCATATTGCAGACGGTAAGTCGCTCTTCCACGCTCATCGCCTCGAACACGCGCCCACGATATTCGATGACGTAACCGGTGCCGCCAGCGGCGCCGATCACGCCGATAATGTGCATCACTACATCTTTGGCAGAGACACCTGGCCCGACTTCGCCCTCGACGCGCACTTCCATCGATTTGGACTGCTGGAGAAGCAATGTCTGCGTGGCCAGCACATGCTCGACCTCGCTTGTGCCGATCCCAAAGGCGAGTGCTCCAAGGCCGCCATGGGAGGCGGTGTGCGAGTCGCCGCAGACGATGGTGGTGCCGGGAAGGGAGAAGCCCTGCTCCGGCCCCACGACGTGGACAATCCCCTGTTCCACATCCGCATCGCCAATGTAGCGGATGCCAAAATCGGGTGCGTTCTTTTCCAATGCCGCGAGCTGTTGGGCGCTTTGCGGATCTTCAATCGCGATCTTAGACCCATTTGCATTGCGCCGCGCGGTGGTTGGCAAATTGTGGTCAGGCACCGCCAGTGTCAGCTCCGGGCGACGCACCGGACGGCCCGCCAACCGCAGCGCTTCAAAGGCTTGGGGGCTGGTCACCTCATGCACCAGATGCCGGTCGATATAGATGATGGCAGTGCCATCATCGCGGGTCTCGACGACATGATCATCCCAGATTTTCTGGTAAAGGGTACGGGGGGCGCTGGACATTTCTTGGTCTTACATCTGTCTTTCGTGTTCCCGATAGCCGCCCAAGGGGCAATCGCGCAAGATTAGGTGTCTCTACACAGCGAATAGGACTGGAAATTTCAGCCCACTATGATAACTGACAATTATGTCAGCAAGACCTTTCCAATTCCCGATCACTGTTCTTCCTGAAGATATCGACTTCATGGGACATGTGAACAATGCGCGGTATCTCAATTGGGTCCAGGATGCGGTGCTGGCACATTGGCAAAAGGTTGCACCGGCAGAGGAAGTTGCCGCCAAGGCGTGGGTGGCGTTGAAGCATGAAATCACCTATCGCAAGCCCGCATTTCTTGACGATGCTGTGATCGCTCAGACGGTGCTTGAGCGATATAATGGCGCCCGGGCTTTCTATCGTACGGTGATCAGCCGGGGCGAAGATGTGCTGGCCGAGGTGCAATCAAGCTGGTGCTGCATTGATGCCAAGACACTGCGCCCGGCGCGGATCGGTGACCATTTGCGCGAGTTTTTCTTCTCGGACGTTCCTGGAAACTGACCAATCTCTCCTTGGCAGTAGAGAGACTTGAGGCGTATACGAAACTCAATGCTCTCTCCAAGCGTATCTACTGGCATGACCCTTATGCCGCTTACCTTGCCGTCGCGCGCAATGCAGAGTGCGATTGGGCTTGCGCTGGCAGCGCTGATTGCGGGCGGTTGGCTCGGAATTCATGCCTATGCGATGTTTGTGTTTGAGCTCACTTGGCAGAATGTACCATTCGCGTTGGCAATGGCGCTGGTCCAGTGCTGGCTGTCGGTCGGGGTGTTCATCGTCTGCCATGATGCGATGCACGGGACACTTGTCCCTGCCCTTCCAAGGCTCGGTGATAGAATCGCTACCGTTCTTTTGTTCCTCTACGCTGGCTTCAACTGGAAAGGCCTGCGCGAAGCGCATCACACACATCACCGGCTGGCTGGACAGGAGGGCGATCCTGATTTTGATGAGGAGCATCCCGATAACTTCGCGCGCTGGTATGCCACGTTTTTCAAGCGCTATTTCGGGATTCAATCGCTGTTATTCGTGCACACGGTAGTGGGCATTTACTGGCTGATTATCGGCATTCCGATGGTGCAGATTGTGCTGCTGTACGGACTGCCAGCGCTCCTATCCTCGCTCCAATTGTTCTACTTCGGCACCTATCGGCCGCATGCGCACCTTGATGGTAAGTCCTTTGCCGATGACCACAATGCCCGCAGCGATGGTTTCGGCACCCTGATGAGCCTCGCCACATGCTTCCATTTCGGCTATCATCTTGAGCATCATCGCCGACCTGATGTGCCCTGGTGGGCGCTTCCGGCAGCCCGAAGGGCAGGAATTGGGCGGCAAGCTGGGATCGGACAGATGGCAACGGGTGGACGCCATATGGAAGTGAAGGGCTCAGCATGACCTGGCTTGGGGCAATTGCGACGACACTTGGCGCGCTCATTTTCATGGAGTTTTTTGCCTGGTGGGCACACAAATATGTCATGCATGGCTGGGGCTGGGAGTGGCACCGCGATCACCACGAGCCGCACGATAATATGTTCGAGAAGAACGACCTGTATGCAACCGTTTTCGGGACTATCAACGCGGTCATGTACATCCTCGGCTCGCTTTATTGGGAGTGGTTCTGGTGGGCGGCGCTTGGGGTTAATCTCTACGGTGTGATTTATGCGATTATTCACGATGGCCTGGTGCATCAGCGCTTTTTCAAATGGGTGCCGAAGAAGGGCTATGCCAAGCGGCTGGTGCAAGCGCACAAGCTTCACCACGCGACCATCGGAAAAGAGGGCGGGGTCAGTTTTGGCTTCGTCATCGCGCGCGATCCGGCCAAGCTCAAGGCTGAGCTCAAAGAGCAGGCAAGGTCTGGCGTCGCCAAAGTACGCAACAGCGCAACCGCGCGGGAAGAAGCCAGTACGCGGACGACAACGCTCAGCTAGCCCCTGCGATCAGATGGTGACCTGATGGCCAGCAACACTCTCGATCTCACCGGCATATGGGATGGCCTCTACCGTTACAAAGACGTGCCGGACGCAGCCCCGGCCACACCCTTCCTTGCGACAATCAAAGAAACCAGCGGTGCTTTCACAGGCACAGTGCTTGAGCCCCATGAGTTCGACGATCTGACCATTGGTGCGACTATCCACGGACGTAGGGACATGTGCGACAGCCAATTCGCCAAAGACTATGAGACCGATGACGAATACTATCGCGAGACGGTGCAATATCGCGGGACACTTAGCGAGGACGGAGAAATGATTACAGGCGAATGGTCAATTGGCCATTGGGCGGGCACCTTTGAGATGACGCGAGAGTTAGGCGCAAGCGAAGCTCTAGCAGAAAAAGTGAGCGTCGCCGTCAAGCTTTGATAAGGGGGATCACTCGGGCCGTGCCGCGATCCAGGCTCCGCATATCGCGAGTACGGCAAGCGAAATCCAGGCCCAGGGAAAACCGATTGTCCACGAAGTAAAGCCAACCCCCGCGGCGATTGAGCCGATTGAGAGCACTTTGGCACGCCGCGAAATGGCTCTTCGTTCGCGCCATTCGCGGATTTGTGGGCCCCATTGCGGGTGATTTAGGATGCGTTGTTCCCACTCCTCATTGCTGCGTGCGAAGAAGAATACGGCGAGCAGCCAAAACGGTACCGTGGGTAAGAGCGGCAAGGGAATACCCGCTGCACCAATACCAAAGAAGAGCAGTCCTGCGGCGAAATAGACGCGCCGCTTCATCGCCGC
>JBCDKX010000130.1:0-9453 GCA_038746055.1 Pseudomonadota bacterium | reverse complement strand
GATATTTCGAGATCACGTCACTGATTACGTCGCCCTTGCGCTTTTGATGCCTTATCGTCGCTTTCTTCGGGCCTGCGAGCAAACCGGGTACGATCTTTCCATTTTGGTGCGCCGCTTCACGGTTAGCTTTGATCAGTTGGCTCAGCGGCTCACCACACTGCAACGTATCGGTGAGCGCGGCTTGCCATTTTTCTGCGCGCATTTCGATCGGGCAGGCACCATGCTGCATTTCACTGCTGGAGCGAGCGGAGCTGTTTATCCATTAGAGGGCGTTCGAAGGCCGCAATGGGTTCCCTATGCGACCTTCGAGCGGCGCGGGGCTCTGCTGACTCAGTCCGTCACATTTGGGGAAGGCGAAGCCGTTCCGCGACATTGGTTCAATCTCGCTCGTACGATTGAGGATGATGGTGTCGCATTTTACTCTAGACGGGCGATTGTGCTGGGGCTTGAAGCTCGTTTTTCGGAACAGCTGATCCAGTCGCAAGGTATTTCACTTGGTCCCCTCGATGCTTCTATGCCCGAAGGTGGAACTGGGTCTTAGGATTGGCGTCTTTTCGCCAGCCTGTTGTGTTATGATGCTTTACTGGACCATTAACCTTTGCAAGCCCAGAAAAACTCCGGCTTGCACGAGTCACTGTAAAGTTTACCGACACTTAAACTCTCGCGCCTACAGAGGAATTGAAACAGACCCTCTGGCCTAAGGCTCGCGCGCAACAATGATCCGTTTGTTCAAGCATTATATTCCTCATGCCGTTATGCTTTTGGGCATACTCGACTTTGCGCTCTTGGTAATCGCGGGCGAAACGGCTTGGCAGTTGAGGGCCAATCAGATCGGGATGGATCCAGGACCGATCGATGGGCGCTGGTTACCTCTATTGGGATCAGCCTCAGTGGTGTGGCTCGCGATGATCGCTGTCGGGGTTTACGGTCCTTACTCATTGAGAAGCTTGCGCTTTGCGAGTGCGCGATTGCTGGTCGCAATCAGCCTGGGGATTATCGCTCTTGCAACAATCGACTGGATTTTGCCGGGCGAGACCTTCTGGCGTTCCACGTTACTCTTCGCGATGGGCATTTCGATATCTGTACTCTTGGCAGACCGTCTTCTGCTCAACAGCTTCCTTGGGTCTTCTGCCTTTCGTCGCCGGGTGATGGTGCTTGGTGCAGGGGCGCACGCACAGCGTTTGCGCGAACTTGGAGACCGGGCGGAAAGCGGATTTGCGATCGTTTCTTACATTTCGATGGGAGAGCCAGAACGTGTGGTTGAGGAGGCGATTGCCCGCGACGCCATCCATGACCTCGGCCGATTTGTTGAGAATTTGGGTGTGAGCGAAGTGGTGTTGGCCCTCGAAGAACGCCGCAATTCGCTGCCTTTGACAGACCTCTTGCGGATCAAGACCAAAGGTGTTCACGTCAATGATTTCTCCAGCTTCTTAGAGCGCGAGACAGGGCGCGTTGACCTTGATACGGTCAATCCAAGCTGGCTTATCTTTTCCGATGGTTTCTCTAGCGGGCGAATGCTGTCGAGCGCGTTCAAGCGTATCTTTGATATTGTCGCAAGTCTTGTCCTGCTCGTGTTGACAATACCAG
This sequence comes from Pseudomonadota bacterium, assembly GCA_038746055.1. GTDB lineage: Bacteria > Pseudomonadota > Alphaproteobacteria > Sphingomonadales > Sphingomonadaceae > Erythrobacter. The sequence goes on along the minus strand of JBCDKX010000130.1, from coordinate 7,866 downwards.
TCATTGCGATTTTCGCATTTATTGTGAAACTCGATAGCAAAGGACCCGCTTTTTTCCGACAAAAGCGGGTGGGTTTGTTCGGCGAGACCTTCCACTTAGTCAAACTCAGATCCATGCGCGTTGATGCAGAGAAAGACGGGGCAAAGTGGGCATCCGAAAATGACAATCGCATCACCCGTGTCGGCCGCTTTATTCGCAAGGTTCGTATTGACGAGCTCCCGCAAACCTGGAGTGTGCTGAAAGGTGAAATGAGCTTTGTGGGGCCGCGCCCTGAAGTACCGACCTTCGTTGATGACCTGCAAGACGAGATCCGTTTTTACGGAGAACGGCACATGGTCAAGCCGGGTATCACCGGATGGGCGCAGATCAACTATCCCTACGGATCGTCGATAGAGGACAGTCGCAAGAAGCTCGAATACGATTTGTATTACGCCAAGAATTACACGCCGTTCCTCGACTTTGTGATCTTGTTACAGACGGTCCGCGTTATTCTGTGGCCGGAAGGAGCGCGCTGAGCATGTTCGCGTTGGCTGATCTTGAACCCATGATAGCTCTGGTCTGTTATTGGACTGGCGGGGTTGCTGCTGCAGGCGCAGGGGTTTGGATCGCACGTTCAGGCGATCGATCGCGGCCTGATCGGAGTGCCGTTCTGGTGGCGTTGGGCGCCACGGTTGTATGGTGCAGCCTGTCGATTGCGGCAGAAGCGGCCTCGGTCACAGTTGCCATCGCGGATTCAGCTCGTAACCTTGCGCTCTTGGCGGTGATCTTTCAGCTCTTCGCAGCTGATGGACGAGATGAAAGCCTTAAGCCAACCCGGCCAGTAATTGTCATACTGGTCCTCGTTCAACTGCTACAACTGCTCCTCATTTTCGTCGAAACAAGAGCAGGCTCTTATCCGCAGATCATGCAGCTCGCGCAGGAGATTAGTCAGCTCTTCAGCATGATGATCTCGATTGGTGCGTTGGTCCTTTTGCACAATCTTTACGCTGGTGCTGCGTCGGCTTCCCGGCGGATCATAATGTGGAGCGGTATCGGCCTTGGCGCATTTTTTGGCTACGATCTGAATTTACATACTCTTGCTTATCTTGGTGAGGCAAACCCTCCTATTCTTGTTTCGTTACATGGTCTCGTCGCTGGGATTATGGCGATAATGCTTGCTGTGGGGGCGAATTCCAGCAGTGCTGGGCTTGAATTCCGCCCTTCGCGCGCGGTGACATTTCAAACCTTGTCTTTGCTTGTAATTGGCACCTATCTGGTGGTGATGGTGCTGGTCACGCGCAGCCTCGCATTGCTTGGTGGGGATGTGGCGCGCGCCAGCCAAATTGCCTTTCTGGTGTTTGCCAGCGCGGCAGCAATCATCTGGCTTCCTTCGCAGCGAATTCGTCGTTCTCTGCGGGTGATGGCGGCCAAACATCTATTTCAGCACCGCTATGACTACAGGGAGGAATGGCTCCGTTTCACCCGCACAATAGGCCACGTGTCAAGCTCGGGTAGCAGTTTCAAGGAACGCGCGGTCAAGGCGCTTGCCGACATTACAGAAAGCCCTGCGGGTCTCTTGCTTATGCCTAATGAAGAGGCTCAGCTGGAACTCAATGCACGTTGGAAGTGGGCGACCTTTGATGTACCTGCGGTGGCCAGCGATTATATGCTTCCCAGCTTGCTCGAACAGCATAATCATATCCTGTCATTGGACGAGGTGCGTTCAGGGACCGAATATTTCGGGGAGCTAGCGAATATTCCGAAATGGCTGATTGAGGCTGACGATGCATGGGCGTTGGTGCCACTCATCCACTTTGATCGCCTTGTTGGCGTTATTGTATTGGCACGTCCGCGCATTGAGCGTGGTCTTGACTGGGAGGATTTTGATCTCCTGCGAGTGGTCGGCCACCAATTGGCTAGTTATCTGGCAGAACAAGCGGGTCAGCAAGCGCTTATGGACGCCAGTCGGTTTGACGAATTTAATCGTCGCATGGCTTTCATCATGCATGACATCAAGAACATCGCGAGCCAGCTCTCGCTGCTTTCGCGCAATGCAGAGAAACACGCAGATAATCCGGATTTCCGCGCCGATATGCTGGTTACCCTGCGCAATTCGTCGGACAAGCTGAATGCGCTTCTAGCTCGTCTTGGTCGTTATGGTGCGGGCCAATCACAGACGGTACAGGAGCTTGATCTTGCTACGCTTGCGGCGAAAATCTGCGAACGGTTCAAGGGTGTCCATCCGGTGTCACTGGCAAGAGCTGATAAGGCTGTGGTGCTCGTGGACGGGGAAGCGGTCGAACAGGCGCTTCTTCACATTGTCCAGAATGCTGTTGACGCAAGCGAGGCTGGAGAGCCGGTAACCATCAACACTCAACTAGAGGGTCTGAACGGCATAATTGAGGTCGTCGATTCGGGGACTGGGATGTCGCCTGAGTTTTTGCGCACAGGCCTGTTTAAGCCGTTCGTGTCCTCCAAGCAGGGTGGGTTTGGCATCGGCGCTTTTGAAGCGCGAGAAATGATTAAGGCCATGGGCGGTCGCCTGATGGTTGAGTCTCGCGAAAATATCGGATCACGCTTCTCTGTCAGCCTTCCGGTGCCTGAAGCGGTGCGCATGATCGATGCAACTGAAGCCCGCCCGGTAAATGGCGATAGCGCATTACCGACAGCTCCAAATTCAAACAAAGAAGAGGTTGCCTGATGGCTGACAAGAAGCCCGTTCTGCTCGTGATCGAGGATGATGAAGGTCTGCAGGCTCAGCTCAAATGGGCCTATGAGGATTTTGAAGTGGTAATCGCAGGTGACCGCGACAGCGCGATCGCCGCATTACGCAGTGAGATGCCGGCGGTCGTGACACTTGACCTGGGCTTGCCGCCTGATCCGGATGGCACGAGCGAAGGCTTTGCGGTGCTTGACGCGATCATGGCCTTGAAGCCCGATACGAAGGTGATTGTTGCCAGCGGCCATGGGGCCCGAGAAAGCGCGCTTCAGGCAATTGAGCGCGGCGCATATGACTTCTACCAGAAGCCGGTCGACATTGAGCAGCTTGGCCTGATTGTTCGCCGCGCGTTCAATCTGCACAAAATCGAAGATGAAAACCGTCGCCTGCTTGCCAATGCAAGCGAAGACAAAACTGTTCTTGGGCGCCTTATCACAGGCGCGCCCGAAATGGTGAAGGTCGCACGCACGATTGAGCGTGTCGCCTCGACTAATGTCTCTGTGATGCTACTGGGCGCGAGCGGGACCGGCAAAGAGCTTCTTGCCCAAGGTCTGCATGATGCGAGCGACCGCTATGACAAGCCCTTTATTGCCATCAACTGCGCTGCCATCCCGGAAAACCTGCTTGAGAGCGAGTTGTTCGGGCACGAAAAGGGTGCTTTCACCGGGGCGGTTAAAACCACTGAAGGCAAGATCGAAAGCGCCAATGGCGGCACGCTGTTTCTTGATGAGGTGGGCGATATTCCTCTGCCCCTTCAGGTCAAACTGCTCCGCTTCCTGCAGGAACGCACGATTGAACGGATCGGAGGGCGCAAGACTATTGCAGTTGATACCCGCATCGTCTGCGCCACCCACCAGAACCTCGAAGGCATGATCGCCCAGGGCACGTTCCGCGAGGACTTGTTTTACCGTCTGGCTGAGATCGTTGTGCGCATTCCAGGCCTGGCTGAACGTCACGGCGATGGCGTGCTTCTCGCCAAAGCGTTTCTTAAGCGCTTTGCCAAGGAGATGAACCCCACCGTGACTGGCTTTGCGCCCGATGCGCTGAAAGCCATCGATGGTCATGATTGGCCGGGAAATGTACGCGAGCTTGAAAACCGCGTGAAGCGCGCAGTGATCATGGCCGATGGCAAATTGGTAAGCGCGGTCGACCTCGATTTTGAAAGCGAAGATGACGAAGACGAAGAAGTCCTGAATCTCAAATCGGCACGTGAACAGTCCGATCGCAGGGTTATTCGCCATGCGTTGGCGCGCAGCGAGGGTAATATCTCGAGCACCGCCAAACTCCTCGGTATTAGCCGTCCGACGCTCTACGACTTGCTTAAACAGTACGATCTTCATGTCTGATCTGCGCGTCATAATCGCGTCTCTGGCATTGGTGTGTACGGGGCTCATGAGTTGCTCCGCTGACCCTAACCCTGTCAGTTCTTCGCAGCTTCAGGGCAGTGAGACCTTTCTGCGGACAGTAGAGGAGGCTCGGCGTCATATCCGCTTTGGAGATCTTGCGGCGGCCGGCCAGTCATATGACGAAGCGCTTGAGCTTGAGCCCGAGAACCCGGGATTGTGGGTCGACATTGCAAGGTTACGTTTCATGGGTGGCGAGCACCTCACCGCAATTGAAGCGGCGGATTACGCGTTAGAGCTGGGGCCAAACTACGCTCCCGCCTTGCTACTGCGTGGTCAGATGGTGCGTGATGCCAATGGGATGGAGGAGTCTCTTCCATGGTTTGAAGCGGCTGCTGCCGCGGCCCCTAATGACCCTGAAATCCTCGGTGAATATGCTGCCACTTTGGGTGATCTGGGATACAATCGCGATATGCTTGCTGCTGTGCGGGACCTGACTGATTTTGCACCCGATGATCCACAAGCACAGTATCTGCAATCCGTGATGGCCGCGCGTGCCGATAGACCGGAATTGGCTACGCGGTTGCTCGAACGCAGCGGTTTCACTGAGGATGAAGTGCCCGCAGCGCGGCTGCTCAGCGCAATTGTCAATTTGCAGCAAGGCAATTTTGACACCGCTGCCAATACCCTTGAAACGCTAGCAGGAGACCAGCCGGGCAATGTGCGCGTGCAAGAGCTTTTGGCCAGAGCTTGGTGGCTTGGTGGCCGGGATAGCTTGATCACTGAGCGTTTCGCTGCCGCGGCCGAACTCCCTGATTCTTCGACCTATCTCACTATGTTGGTCGGCCGCGCGTTTGAACGTCTGGGGGATCGCCCTCGCGCAATTCCGTTCTTTGAGAAGGCCAGCAGACCGCACGAACAGACCCGCTTTACACTGGCGCCAGGCAACTCTCTTCCCGACGTCAGTAATCGGCTGCGCGGCTTGGTTTCACAGAGGAATCTGGACCAATCGCGCGGCGTCTCTACCCAGTTCATTCGACGATATCCGCAATCGGGGGATGCGTATTCCCTTGCTGGAGATGTGGCGTTGGCGGGCAATGACCCTTTGGCGGCTGCGGAATTCTATAAAGTATCAGCTAAAGTTCGTCGCTCCTGGCCACTCACTCGAAAACTTGCCGCTGCAATGCTGCAAGTCGGCGAAGGCGAGGCGGCGAAAGCTCTGCTAGCGCGCTACGCTCAGGGCGATCCGCAAAATCTTGATGCTCTCCTATTCATCGCTAAGCTAAGCGCCAAGGAAGCTGATTGGCTGCGCGTTCAGGTGCTGCTTGATACCGCGATTGCCCAAGGGGCCGGGAGTGATCCCGTCGTTTTGACTTTGCGGGCGAAGGCCGCGAGGGAGCTCGGCAATGAAGCGGATGCGAGCCAAGTCAAGGCGCTTCTGCAGGATGTTTTACCAGGACCTTTCCTGTAAAGAACTTACCTCCAATCTCGACAAGCGACGACGAAGCGGGCAGGGCGCGCAGGCTATGGTGAAGCGCTTGTCTTTCTTGGCTGATCCGATGATTGCGGTGTTGCTCATCGCGACACTTTTCGCAATCGTGATACCCGCGTCCGGGCAAGCGCACGTAACGGCGCAGTTGATTTCCAACTGTGCGATTTTCCTGTTGTTCCTTGTAAACGGCATGCGGATTGCACGAGGCGAAATTGTTAAAGGAATTGCTAATTGGCGGTTCTTTCTGCCGCTATTTACCTGGGTCTTTGGCGCCATGCCAATCTTCGGTTTGGGCTTATCGAGTGTTGCTGCAAATCTGCTTCCGCCTTTGGTGGCTGTGGGTTTCCTATTCCTGGGCGCATTGCCTTCGACCATTCAATCCGCAACCTCCTACACCAGTCTCGCGGGCGGTAATGTCGCACTTTCCGTGATCGGGGCAGCGCTAATCAACATTGCCGGTGTTTTCATCACCGCGCCGCTATTCGCATTACTGGCGGGAAGCGAGGTGGCGAACATCGGGGGTGAGACAATTGTGCGAATTGGTGTCATCCTCATATTGCCCTTCACGATCGGCCAGGCGGTGCAAAGTTGGACGATTGACTGGCTGAAAGAGCGCAAGTCAGATGTTGCATGGCTGGACCGGATCGTGATCGGCATCGCGGTTTATGTCGCGTTCTCTGGTGCGGTCGGGCAGGGTTTGGGTCAGATGTTTGGCCTCCTTGGTTGGGCATTGCTCATTGGTCTTATCATTGTTTATCTGATCACCGCCTCACTGGGTGCTTGGCTTACCGGTGGGTTGCTCAGCATGGCTCGGACAGACCGCATCGCTTTTCTCTTCGCTGGCGCGCAAAAGAGTGTTGCTATCGGGGCGCCGCTCGCTGCGATCTTGTTTGCGCCTGATGTTGCAGGTTTTGTGATAGCGCCGCTCCTGCTTTATCACCTACTTCAGCTGATGATTGCCGCACCGCTCGCCAATATGCTCGCGAGGCGCGCTAGCTCTTAGGCTGGTAAGTCTGCTCCGCGGTCGGGAATGTCCGTTCGCGCACCTCCTCGGCGTAACTGGCGACGGTTTTTTCAATCACGCTGGCGATGTCCTCATACTTCTTAACGAAACGCGGCACCCGTTCAAACATGCCGAGCATATCTTCTGTTACCAGCACCTGTCCGTCGCATTGGGCAGATGCGCCAATACCGATTGTCGGGCAAGAGACCGACTTGGTTGCCTTGATTGCAATCGGTTCGAGAACACCTTCCAACACAATTCCGAATGCGCCCGCTTGATCCAAAGCAACCGCATCGCTGACAATCTTCTCGGCCTCGGCATCCGAGCGCCCGCGCGCCATGTACCCGCCGAGCACATTCACCGCCTGCGGAGTCAGGCCGACATGTCCCATCACCGGAATGCCGCGTGCATTCAAAAACTCTACAGTTTCTGCCATTGCCTCGCCGCCCTCGAGCTTAATGGCCGCTGCTCCGGTTTGCTTGAGGAGGAAAGATGCACTTTCAAAGGCTTGCTCTTTGGAGGCCTCATAAGAACCAAAGGGCATATCAACCACGACCACCGAATGGTATGAACCGCGGACCACCGCCGCGCCATGATTGGCCATCATTTCCAGCGTCACTGGCACCGTTGATGGCAGCCCATAGATCACCTGCGCGAGCGAGTCTCCGACCAGCAGAAGATCGCAATGTGCGTCCAGCAGTTGTGCCTGGCGCGCTGTGTAAGCAGTCAGCATCACCAGCGGCTCCTCAGTAACCCCAGCCTTTTTTCGCGCTCTAATGCGCGGCACGGTAAGCCGTTTCATCGGCTGCGGGGTGGGGTTTGCTCTGCTGGTGCTTGTATCAAGCTGGAATGTTGTCGACATGGGTAAGACCTCTAACGAGCGCATGGTAAAAGGCCAAATTTTTGGCCACCGGAAGACAGATCGATGTCATTTGCGGTTTTTGCAAGGTGACACTTTTGTAACCTAACAAGAGACCAAACTGACCTCGAAAGCGCCATAACTTCAGAGCTTTGTCCAGGATTGGGCGGGGTGACACTTTTCCAACTTTTTGCTCTTTTGCTTTTGTCTTTGCACCGCGCCGCAGCCAGCTTGAAGGCTCTTTGCCAAGTGGGAAAGTGCATTCTCAAGTCCTTGCTGGAAAGCTGTCTTTTCCATGGCAGGCCCCATCATGCACGAAATAGCGCAATGCGGGCCTTGGCGTGGGCGCAGAAACATTGCACATAGGCTGTAAGAAATGAGGGAAGGCGCTGCTACACAGCGCCCATAAAGGGACATACCACCACATGGCAGCAGTAGGTTCGGGTGCAAGAGCCGGTCACGAGAACTGGT
>JBCDKX010000129.1:0-9538 GCA_038746055.1 Pseudomonadota bacterium | reverse complement strand
GATTATCCGGTTTTTACTCGTAAGCTGGCAACCGATGTATCCTATCTCGCTTGCGCAGCGCGCCGGTTTGAGCAGGAGGATGTGATCTACCCAGCCTTTGCGACCCATAATGCCAATACGGTTGCTATGGTGAAGGAGCTTTCCCAAGGTCGGCCTTTTGAATTCCAACGGCTGCATGGGATGGGTGAGGAACTTTACGACGCACTGAGTAAGCTGGAAGGCAATTAACCGACATCGATACGCATTTATGCCCCCGTTGGCGGTCACAAGGAACTGTTAGCCTATCTTGTCCGCCGCCTGCTCGAAAATGGGGCCAACACAAGCTTTGTTAATCGGATGGGCGATGCGGAGTTTGCAGCACAAGATCTCGTGCGGGACCAGATCGTTGAGCTGGAAGCAAAGTCCCCGCGCCGCAACCCGGCAATTCCTCTGCCAGAAGATATTCTGGGTGCACGCCTAAATAGCGCAGGGGTCGATCTGTCCGATCCGCTGGTGATTGCAAAGCTGGAGGCGAAATTGGAAGGGCTTGCCGAACTGCAATGGCATGCTGAGCCCACGTTCCCAGCAGCTCAAGCGGGCCAGATTACGCCAATCACTATGCCGCACGACCTGTCGGTCGAGGTCGGCACTCGGCGAGATACGACCCAAGCGGAAGTCAATGCAGCCTTCACCCGCGCGGTTGACATTCAACCGGGATGGGATGCGCTGGGCGGGGACAAGCGCGCGCTGCTGCTCGAAGCGACCGCCGATCTGTTCGAAGCGCATACGCCTAAGTTCTTGTCGCTGTGCCAGCGCGAGGCGGGCAAGACCTTGCTCGATGGCGTGGCGGAACTGCGTGAGGCAGTCGATTTCCTGCGCTACTATGCGGGCCAAGCGCGGCGGCAGTTTGAAGATCCGGTCCAGCTTCCGGGGCCCACCGGCGAAGACAACACCTTACGCCTTCACGGGCGCGGTGTTTTCGCAACCATATCGCCATGGAACTTTCCGCTTGCGATCTTCACAGGGATGGCCTCGGCTGCACTCGCGGCTGGCAATGCAGTGATCGCCAAACCGGCCGAGCAAACTCCGCTAATCGCGGCGCTCGCGGTCAAGCTGTGCCATGAAGCAGGCATTCCCCCAGAGGTGCTGCAACTCTTGCCTGGAGCAAGTGATGTCGGCCAGATGATTACAAGTGATCCGCGCCTTGCCGGGGTCGCCTTTACGGGTTCGACCGAGACCGCTCAGGCGATCAACCGCACACTTGCTAGGCGCGCCGGACCGATTGCGACGTTGATCGCAGAGACCGGTGGACAGAACGCCATGATTGTCGATTCCAGCGCTCTGCCTGAACAGGTGGTGCGTGATGTCTTGGCTTCATCCTTCCAGAGTGCGGGCCAGCGCTGTTCGGCGCTGCGCGTGCTCTATCTGCAAGACGATATCGCGGAAAGTATGATCGCTATGATCTGCGGCGGGTTTGAGGCTTTGCAGATCGGTGATCCAACAAACCTTGCAACCGACGTCGGACCTGTGATTGATCCTAATGCGCAAGCAGCGCTTGAAAGCCATATCACTTGCCAGAAGGCCGCTGGCCGCACCATATGGCGGCGCGAGTTGGGCGCGTTTGCGCAACAGGGCTGCTTTGTTGCGCCAACGATTATAGAGATTGAATCGATCCTTGATCTCAAGCGCGAGAATTTTGGTCCAGTGCTCCATGTCGTGCGTTATAAGGCAGACCATCTCGCCGGCGTGATCGAGGATATTAACGCCACTGGTTATGGCCTCACCCTTGGGCTCCACAGCAGGATTGAGGCGACCCATCGCTTTGTTGCGGCCCATGCTCGGGTCGGCAATTTCTACATCAACCGCAATCAGATCGGCGCGATCGTCGAAAGCCAGCCCTTTGGTGGAGAGGGTTTGTCAGGCACAGGGCCCAAAGCAGGTGGCCCACATTATCTTGCGCGCTTTGCAACCGAGCGGGTGACCTGTGTCGATACGACCGCAGCAGGTGGAAATGCGAGCCTTTTGGCAAGCCTCTAATGCGTTCTTGCGCAGTGGCTAACTAGCGGGATAGGTAAGGTGTTATGAAACGCCTTATCCTCCGCCTTTTTGCTCCCTTGTTCGCACTGTTTGCGCTGCTCTCCGGAACTACAGCGATGGCTGCGGTGGAGATCCATTTCCACTCCTTCAACGGCTCGGTCTTTGGGCGCTATCCGCACACCTTCATTGTGCTCGATGGAACGCTGGAAGCTGATGGGCGCAAGATCGAAGAGAATTACGGCTTTTCTGCCAGAAGTTCGACAGCGGCTATTCTCGGCGGTTGGACCGCACATGAAGTCTATATCGAGAAAGACAAATACATCAGAAAAACCAATCGCCATTTCTCCGTTGCGCTTACCGACGAACAGTACTTTCGTATTGTTGAAGAGGTACGCAAATGGAGGGATGAGCCAGGCAAACGTTACAGTCTTGGTCAGCGCAATTGCATTCATTTTGTCGGTGAAATGGCCAAAATTCTCGGTCTTACGGTAGAATATCCTGGCAACATGCTGCGCCGCCCGAAGAAATGGCTCAACCATATCACCACGTTGAACCCGGAGCTTGAAGCCAGCCTGGTCAAATGAGCAGCGATCAAACCACTTCCGACCGGAACCCCCGTCAGGCTGCTTTCCACCCCCAAGTGAGGTGGTTTGGCGGCACGTTCATCAGCACATATTTCTTGTCGATCCGATCAAACGCCTGCTCTGTCAGACGTCGCGCTTTCAAACGATATTGATAGGTCAGAAACGCCCCACCAGGCTTGAGCACACGGTAAGTCGCTTCGACCATGTCTTCCGCCACATCAGATGGCAGGGTCGAGATCGGCAAACCTGAAATTACGATATCGGCGGCCTCATGCCCCGCCTCTTTCACGATCCGTTCGACATCTGTGGCCGATCCCAGCACGGTTTTGAAGCGTGGATCAGCAATAGTCTTGGCCAAGTGATCGATGAAATGGGCATTGGTGTCGATTGCCAATAGTTCCGCGTCCTCACCCAGATGTTCAAGAATGTGGTGAGTAAAAGTACCCACCCCTGGCCCATACTCCACCACCAGCTTGCACGCCTCCCAATCGACCCGCCTCATCATATTGTCGATAGTGGATTTGGACGAGGGAAACACTGCGCCGACCATGCCCGGGTGCTGAATCGCACCCTGCAGGAAGACCCCGAAAGGACCCAAAAGCCGGGCGCCACCGCGCTTGGCAGCCTTGGCACTGATATTGCCAGTCATGTACTCTACGCTTCCCCTGATATCGCGAAGTCCGCGATTTACCCTTAGAAATCTAAGGGACCATGAACGCTTGTACGACAGCTGTGAAGGCCTCTTAGCCCATCCGGTGCAGCTTATACGTCCAGCAGACTCATCCGGATAAGTCATAGAGCCCGGCTTGCCCCGATCCGGTACATCCGGAATCAGTGCATCATGGCAATTTTATCAGATAAGTGGATTCGCGAAGCGGCGCGGACAAAAGGCATGATCGAGCCCTTTGTTGAAGCCCAGCGCCGCGATGGCGTAATCTCCTATGGGCTGTCTTCCTTTGGCTATGACGCAAGGGTTGCGCCTGAGTTCAAAATCTTCACCAATGTCGATAGCGCGGTGGTGGACCCCAAGGATTTTGCCTCCAATTCCTTTGTCGACCGCGACACTGAAGTCTGCGTCATCCCGCCCAACTCCTTTGCGCTCGCCCGCACGGTCGAATATTTCCGTATCCCCGAGGATGTGCTCGTGATCTGCTTAGGTAAGAGCACCTATGCGCGCTGTGGGATCATTGTGAATGTGACCCCGCTTGAACCAGGCTGGGAGGGGCATGTGACGCTCGAGTTTTCGAATACAACGCCCCTGCCAGCGAAGATCTATGCCAATGAAGGCGCATGCCAATTCCTGTTCCTCAAAGGCAATGAACGCCCCGAAGTGACTTATGCCGACAGGGCCGGCAAATATATGGGGCAGCAGGGCGTAACGCTTCCTCGTTTGTAACTCCGCTGGGGCTAAGGGCGGCATGGATTTGCTGATCGCGGGCAACAAGGAAACCACATATCTCTCAAGCAAACTATCCCTTCTGGCGTGTAGTCCCATCCGAAACCGGGCGGTCGGGTGCTTACACACTGCCGGTGATGCCCCCTGCAACAGTCGGCCCCGAAGGCGCACCGCATATTATGGGTGGAGTGGCGTTGGCAGCCACGATCGATGCGATGGAACTTGCCAGTGGGCAGCCGATACTCTGGGCTAACATCCAATTCTTGAGCCCCACACAGCATGCTGAAGAGCTGCAGATTCAATGTGAGCAATGCGGGGGTGGACAATCGATCGGGCAATGGATGGCCGAGGCAAATGTCAACGGTCGACCAACCCACCGCGTCAATGCTGCACTGGGCGCGCGTGAACCCAGCAAGCGCCAACTCTTTACCAAAATGCCCGATCTCCCCGGCCCTAATGACTGCGAGCCACGCATTGACCAGCGCTATGGCGCAATCGGATCACTCTATGATCAGGTGGAACATCGTGATGCTCACCTGGATGAAGACGCAGGATTTCGCGCCACTTGGAGCCGTAATACATCAGGCTTTGCCAATGACTCGGGATGGCTGGCCGTCATTTCCGATTTCTTTCTTGGTGTGCACCCCAAAACGCGCGCCGGATCAAGCCTTGACGCCACCTTCCGCTTTATCCAGTCAGCGCCCGCTGGATGGGTTCTAACAGTAACCCAATTGGGAGCTTTTGATCGCGGCGTGGTCCACGGCCAAGCACAGCATTTTGGCGAAGATGGACAATTGCTTGCGCTTTCCAGCCAGACCGGCGTCTTGCCGCGCATTCCCCTCGGCTAAGTCAGTTTCCTACTTGTTTAAAGCGGATTAGTCTTGTCTTTGGCAAGCCTGTCGCGACATCTCAATAAGCGCGCAAAAGCTGGAAAGGTGTCACCCCGATCCAGCACTGAAAAGGACAAATATGTCATATTTTTAGCTCTTTTTTTCTCCGGACAGGGTGACAGATGTGTCACCTTGCCGATTGCGGGTGGCCCGAGTTTTGTTCGAGACTCTGGCAAATTCCAGACAATAGACTAGGTGGTATGCGTAAGTGCTTCCCGGCATGGGTACGGGACGATAATCAGGAGATAACCGACATGAGCGACACCGAATTTGACATCATCGTTTATGGTGCGACCGGCTACACCGGGCGCTTGGTCGCAGAGTATCTGGACCAACATTATGGCTCGCGCAGCGATGGCCCAACATGGGCGATGGCAGGTCGATCACAAGAGAAGCTCGAGGCGGTACGCGATGAGATTGGTGCGCCTGCCGATATACCTTTGGTGGTCGCCAATGCCGATGATCCGGCTGATCTTGAAGCGATGTGCGCGCGCACCAAAGTCGTAGTGACGACAGTCGGCCCGTATCAGCTTTATGGCGATAAGCTGGTCGCCGCATGCGTGAAAACCGGAACAGATTATGCCGATCTTTGCGGGGAGCCAGCGTGGATGGCGGAGAAGATTGCGGAGCACAATGACGCTGCAATAGCCTCAGGCGCGCGCATTTGTTTCTCAAGCGGTTTCGATTCCATTCCCTTTGACCTCGGTGTTTTGATGACTCAGAAAGCCGCCAAACAACGGTTTGGCGCGCCTTCTGTAAAGATTCGTGGACGTGTTCGGTCGATGGCAGGCACCTTCTCCGGCGGCACCGCAGCCAGCCTTGGGGCCACCATGAAAGCAGCCGCCAAAAACCCTAGCGTAATCAACGTGCTGCGCGACCCATTCGCATTGACGGAAGGATTTGAGGGGCCGGGTCAGCCAACCGGGATGATCCCGCTGTACGAACCAGACCTCGATAAATGGGCTGCGCCCTTTGTGATGGCGCCGATCAACACCAAAAACGTTCACCGCACCAATTTCCTGCTCGGCCATCCTTACGGTGAGAATTTTCAATATGATGAAATGATGCTCACCAGTCCGGGCGAAGCGGGGAAGAAAATGGCAGAAGCTGCGGTCGAGATGATGAAGAACCCATTTGGCGCCAAGCCCCCCAAGCCTGGCGAGGGTCCGAGCCAGGAAGAACGTCAAAACGGATTTTACGATGTCCTGTTCGTAGCCGATGGTCCGGATGGCGAGAGCCTGCAGTTCGGAGTCAAAGGTAAATATGACCCTGGCTATGGCTCAACCAGCCGGATGATTGCAGAAACCGGCATTGCTCTCCTCCACAGCGATGCCGATGGCGGCATTGGCACCCCAGGCGCATTTCTTGGCGAAGCTCTGGTAGACCGGCTCCAGGAACACGCAGAGATACAATTCGCGGTCGAAAACTGAGCGCATAAGGGTTTTATGGTTGTTCAAAAAGGGGCCCGCCGAGTGGATCGGCGAGCCCCTTACTTTGTACGGTTTCCTATTTGGCAGCTCAGAAACTAAACCGCGCGCTTGCTCGAATATTACGTCCAGCCAGTGGCACAAAGTCCTTAGTGAAGCTCGAATGACGGCGGCCGGTAGTGTCGAACAGGTTCTCACCAGCAAGCTGCAAGGTGAGGTTTTGGTTGTTCGTAAGTGGACGCCATGAGAGGTAGAGATTGACGAACGCGAAATCCTCGGTCGGAGTTTCGAATTCGGCAACATTGCTTTGTTCGCCAAAGTACTGAACCTCGCCGCGCACATTGAACGCATCAATGTCAGCGTCAAGCGCTGCCAAAGCGCTCAGCGGCGGGATACGAGGAACCTCAGTGTTGTCCGCAAGATCCGCGACAACGTAAGAGATACGCACATCGCCTTTGAGCGCAAACCCATCGCTCTCAACCAGCGGAACTTCAGCATCGGCCTCAAAGCCAAAGAAGTCTGCGTCTTGCTGAAGGAAGTTGAACACAGGGAGATCATCTTCTTCAAGTCCGGTGTCGTTCAGATAGATGTAATTGCTAAAAGACTGATAGAAGATCGAGGCGCCAAATTGCGCACCCCCGACTTCGCCGCGCAAGAAACCTTCCAGACCCCAGGCACTTTCGACATCAAGATTGGGATCACCGATCTCAAAGGTCTGCGTGGCGATATGTGGACCATTTGCGAACAGCTCTTCACCAGCCGGAGCGCGCTCGGAGCGCGATGCAGTAGCACCCAGACGCACGCCTTCGCCCAGTTCAACGATCCCGGATAAAGCCGCAGAGAACAGGTCGAAATCGCGCTCAAGATTGAGCGTTTCCGCTTCCACATCAACCCGCTCATATCGCGCTGCTGCCTCAATCTGGAAGCCACCAAGGTCAAACTCTTGCGCAGTGAAAAGGGCGATTTGCGTGGTGTCATTGGGCGGCACAAACGCTTCTTCACCCACAGCCGAGAAATCACGCGAAGTAAACTGTACTCCGATGACACCACCGCTTGTTTGCAGCAATTCTGCCCGCGCTTCGAAGGTTTCGGTGTCGAAAACCGTACCGACTTCAGTCCCCTCAAACTCGGTGTGGGTGTAGTCCGAGTAACCAGCGCGCAATTTCAGGCGGTCGGCAAAGCCGCCACCCAGAGCGATATCACCACGGAAGTCGAAACGCCATTGCTCAAGGCCAATAGATACCGTTTCTTCCTCTTCCTCTTCCTCGCCTCCTTCTTCTTCGCCTTCTTCACCTTCGTGATGGCCGCCTTCGGGGTTGCCAACAATTCCATAGAATGTATCGAAATAGCCAACTGATGCGCCAAAACTGGAGTCCCCAAGAATTACACCAATGCCGCCATTGACGGTGTAGGTCTCGGTCGAGCTGTTGGGGATGAAGTCTTCCTGAGCTGCGGCCTCGCGCAGTTCTTCCGCCTCCTCAAGTTCGCCCTCACCTTCTTCTTCCAATGCATCGGCGAGAAGATCAGCGCGTAAATCGTCAGTCAACTGAAAGCCGGGGATCTCCAGATCATCAGTGTCGCGATAAGAGCCATCCAAATGGACTACGAAGGTTTCACCCAATGCAGCATCAAGCGATAGACCGCCGCTAAGCAGATTGCTGGCCGTATCAAAGGCTGTGAGCCCATCGACACGAAATCCATTCTCTGGCACTTCTGTAGGGATGCGACGGTCAAGAACATTGACCACGCCGCCCAGAGCCTGGCTCCCAAACAGCAATGCTGCCGGGCCGCGCAGAACCTCGATCCGAGTGACAGTCAACGGATCGATCGTAGTCGCGTGGTCGGCCGAGGTATTGGCAACATCAGCAGTGCCCAGACCGTCGATGAGTACCCGGACACGCTCGCCGTCCTGACCGCGAAGGATTGGGCGCGAAGCACCCGGTGCAAAACTGGTAGCGGAAACCCCAGGGACTTTGGCGAGGACCTCACCGATTTGCCCGTTGAGATTTTGCTGGATTTCATCCTCTTCGAGCACGTCTTGGCCAGCGATAAAGTCGAGTTCTTCCAGTCCTTCGGCCGAGACAACGATAGTGCTGCCAGCGGCTGCCCCATTGTCGTTTTCGCTTTCATTTTCAGCCGTTGCCGGCGTAGCAACAGTTACAAAACTAAGTGCGGTTGCGACCGCAAGCTGGGAGGTGAGATTTTTCATACCGGAGCCCGTCTTCTTTCTAATAAATGAGATGATGTATCATCGCCTGGGGCATTGGAAGCAAGAGAAGCTAAGGTCCAGTGCAAAGACCGCAAGTTCGCGCGAAAATCGCGAATCAATCGCAACATGCGACAAAAATGACACAAGGAATATCGCGTGACTTAGACACTACGATCCTTGTTCAATACGGGAAGAAAAATGGAGCGGGCGAGGCGATGCGCGAATAATGTTTTATATACTTATTTCAATTATTTAATTGAACTTAGAACGGGCATTGGTACACAAAAAAGCTCTAAAACGCGTCTGATACCAGAAAAACCTCGCTATGAGGATTTTTTGCGACAGCTGTGCGCCCCAATTTCGGTCATTGCACGCTTAACCGATCCTCAACTGAAGCGGCCATTCGCGCGAAAGTGACGGGAGTCACCCTTCCCACAGGTGGGGCCGCAAGTTCAATCCTTGCCGCGCCCACGATCAAATCAATGACTTAGCGAAGGTGACTGCCTTCCTCACCCCTTGGGGAGCGAGCGGGGGAGCCGAATTCCTACCTTCATTGCTTGTGCCTAATTAAGTGCAAGCGCTTCACCGGAGCAAAAGTAGCCTTTAAGGTCGGTAACACAAGCGACGTTCGTAGCCTAGATATCCGCTTTTTGGATGAGGCGTTCGAGATGTAGACTGGATACGTTCTTGACTTCTCTGATCCTACAATGGGCGATTTCTTTCTCGAAGAGCTTAATATTGACATAGACGAAGACAGGTGAAGACGCGAAGGCACCTCGAAGGCCAAACGACTGCGGTTTTTCTTGAAGTCCGTCGACAACGCGACAGCGGCTCGCACAATTTGCGCACTACTCGATTACAACAAGGCGTTTTAGGCCCGCGATGAGCAGACTAACAAGGCCCTTGAGGGCCGAGTGCTCGACTTAATCGGCAGATGATCCGTCGAGCGCGACAAGAACGGCAGCCCACCGCAGGCGGCGAGCAATTCAGCCATCATCAAGCAACTGAGGACAGAT
>JBCDKX010000128.1:0-9598 GCA_038746055.1 Pseudomonadota bacterium | reverse complement strand
GGCAACGTCTTGGGTCGCGCCTACCTTGCCCAAAGGTATGGAATTCTTCACAAATTCCGCAAACTTAGGATCAGCCAGCATCGGCTTTGTCATAGGCGTCTCGATAAAGGTCGGCGCGACTGAATTCACCCGAATGCCAAGCGGTGCGAGCTCTACGCCAAGGGCTTTGGTGAGCCCCTCAACCCCGTGCTTGGTCATGCAATAGACAGTGCGCCCGGGCGATCCGACGTGACCCATCTGCGAGCTTATGTTCACAATCGCTGCGCCCTTGCCCATCAACGGGACTGAGGCCCGTGTGATCCTGTAAAGTGAGCGCAGGTTGAGGTTTAACATCACATCAAGGTCATCATCGCTGACCTCGACCATGGGCCTCGGCCGGTTAGTACCTAGACTGTTCACAAGGATGTCCAGCTTCGAAAGCGCCGAAATCCGCTCAAGGAACGCATCCGCGCTCGCGTCTTCGGCCCAAGTCTCACCGCTTGCTCCGAGCTCTTGGTCAAGGGAAGTGAGCTCATCAGATGCCCTCGCCGCCGCGATCACATGCGCGCCCTCGCCTGCCAATGCAAGCGCGATCGCGCGGCCAATGCCTTTACTGGCGCCTGTCACAAGCGCGGTTTTGCCTTTGAGTGAGGTATCCATCAGTGCGCTGTAGGCGGGGTTGTTCCCGTGACCAAGACCGCAATCGCTGCAGTACCTGTCAGATTGTGCAAACTGCGCGCAAGGCCCGGCGTGATCGTAGCGGTATCGCCTAGGCCCAGCCGCTTTTGAGCCCCTGCTCGCACATCGACTTCACCAGCTTGCACAAAGACCACTTGATTGTGCGCTTCTGTCCCCAGATCGAGCGAAGCGCCAGCTTCAAGGCGAACTTCTTCGACCGCAAATTCATGCGGCCAGTTCAATTGGCCTTGGGTGTGCACAAGCCTGCGTCGCTGAGCTCCGCTTGTGTTCTCACATGCGACCTCGTCATCCTCCAACACACAGCACCGGCGAAGCGCTGCATCGTCAAGGCGTTGTAGAGCCTCCACTTGAGCGCGCGAGGTGGCGGGCATGAGCTGCATATCAGCGCTGACCTCTTCGCCTGCGTTGGTGTCGATCAAGATGCCGTTTTCGAGGAGGACAAGCCCATATTCCTCAGCCATATCGAAGACATAAGGCGCCCATAGCACGCGGCCCGGATCATCGCCGCCAAGCACTGCGAAGAGGAACCCGGTATCCTCGCCCACATTCTTGAAGCCGCGAAAAACCCGTGTCGGGATGGAGATCGCATCTCCGGGCTTGAGGATGATCGAGGCATCTTCGCCAGTCTCACCAAGGTCAAATGACCAAATGCCAGTGTGAACGTAGAAGAATTCGGCGGTGTCATGGCTGTGCTGCGAATTGACGCAGCCCGGCGGCTGCCGCGCGCCACCAATGTTGAAACCATGGGGCGCAGCAATATGCACATGTTGGTTCGGGTTCTCAGAAACACCCGGCCCGATTATCGTGAAATTCTCTTTCTTGTCAGAGCCGGGAGTGCGCGTGTCGATAAAGGCGTCGAAGCACGGCTTCAGATCACCATATCGCACTACTCGAATAGCAGCAGATTTTTCGCTCTGCTCCATTGCTTTGTCTCCCAACACGTGAGACCAACTAAAGATATTTTTGCATTCGAAGTCAATATGCGTTTCGCCGTGAATTTCAGAGGTTTTGGCCACTTCGCAGCGCTGCTAAGGCGATGAGGCTCTTTTCGATTGGTTAGGCACCCAAATTTGTTATGAACCAGACCACTTTTCCCGACGTTGAAACGGCCAAAACCCTCGCATCGCAGTTCGAGGAGGCTTGGCTGCAAGACCCAGTGGAGACCGTTGCTACGAGCCTTAAAGCTCTGGTCACCCCGGACTACCAATGGCGCGGGTCTCGGCCGTTCTATGAGCAGCCCGGCGTGGACGATCTTTGCGCCAGTGTGATTGAACCAATGCGCCGCGCCTTTGCAGGGCTAGAGCGGCGCGAATTTCTGAAGATTGCAGGCACGAATGACGCCAATGAGGGCGCCGAGATTTGGACGTGTTCGCTTGGCGTTTTGACTGGGGCCTTTGTGGCCGAATGGCTGGGCCTCAAACCCACCAATCGGCTCGTCCAGATCCGCTATGCCGAATTTCACGAGGTTGCAGGCGAGAGAATAGCACAAAGCGCTTTCTTCATCGATTTGGCAGACGTGCTCCAACAAATCGGGCTCGATCCATTCCCCAGACAATTAGGCGCGCGCCATATCTTCCCCGCGCCTTTGAAAGGTTTGCGGGCGACAGGTGCAACGAGCGTTGAGCAGGGCGCGAAGACCATGGCGCTTTTGAACCGCATGATCGAGGATCTCGACCTCCTCAACAAAAGCGGTCAGGACACTTGTACGCCTGAGTATCTGGCGCGCTGTTGGCGCGAAGATATGGGCTGGTATGGCCCTGCAGGTATCGGCGCGATGAAGACGATTGAGCTCTATCAAGCACAGCACCAGTACCCGTTCCGACAAGGCCTCAAGAACAAGCAATATCACGGCCACATTGCGCGCTTTGCGGAAGGGGACTTTGCTGCCTTCTTTGGCTGGCCCAACCTCACCAACACACCGCGCGGCGGTTACCTTGGATTGCCAGAAAGTGAGGAGCGCGGCGAAATGCGGGTGGTTGACGTCTATCGGCGTGAAGGCGAAAAATTGGCCGAAAACTGGGTGATCATCGACCTGCCGCATTACTTCATGAGCTTTGGCGTGGATTTGATCGCCAATGCGATTGCCACGCAGCGCCAGTAAAGCTGGATTAAGCCGCTACTGAAAGTCGCTGTTAAAATTACTCTTCGCATAAAAGAAAAGAGGGGCACATTGGCCCCTCTTCCCTCAGATTGTTGTTTCTGATTTAGAACCTTGCGCGAACCCGAATGCCGTAATTGCGCGGGAACAAGAAGGATGACTGCAAGAGGTCATCGCCGCCATTATTGTTAGACCGGGTGAGCACGGCTTCGTCTTCAATATTCTCGACGAATGCCTCTACCTCGTAATCCCCTTCTTCCGAGGTCCAAACCAAGCGCGCATCGGTCTTGGTATAGGAGTCTTGGCGTGTTGCAGGGTCAATTGCGAAGAGGTTCGAAGTGTTGAAACCATCACTATAGTAGAATTGCACCACCGGAGTGATTGAGCCCAATCCTTCTGACAGAACGAACTCATACGACCCCGTGGCCGAGAAAGTGAATTCTGGTGAGAAGATCGGAGTTTCACCCTCTAGATCAACAAAGCCCGCGGGCGCGCCATTGTTGAGCTGGTATGGGCTAGTCTGCCCAAAAGTGCCAAACTCTGCATCCAAATAGGAGGCATTAAATGACAGCAACAACTCATCGACTGGATTGTATTGCAGCTCGACATCGACACCAAAGGCATCAATTTCACCGCCATTTTCGCTAAAGGTCACACCGACGCCAGTGTTGGGGTCGATCACCTGGAACTGAGTGAGCAGGTTGGTGTACTCAGTGTAGTGAACCGCTGCATTGAAGATCACAGAGCCATCCGCAAGAACACTCTTGAAGCCAGCTTCATAGACTTGAGATTCCTGCTGGTCTGTCGCGGTGCCATTGTTGTTGATCACCCCCGACAAGAATCCAGTGGCGGTGTTGGCATATAGCAAGATGTCGTCAGCGACATCGAACTCCACCCCGACTCGGTAATCGACATTGTTAAATGTCTCTTCGACGGAGTTAGCGTCACTGGCATCGCGGTTAATGATGAAGACATCGCGGCTAAACGCAGGCGGCGGATTTGGCGCTGCACCCGCTGCTCCCGGAAGGACAATCACGGGCGGATCATTTACACCATCGCCATTGGTATCACCGGTGAAGTTACTACCACCGCCGGTGCCTTCCTTGTTTTCACTGCTGTAGCGAATACCGCCAATCAAACGCAGCTGATCGGTGACTTCAAACTCACCCTGCCAATAAAGGCCGAATGTGTTGGATTCGATGAAGTTACTATCGGCAAAAAAGCCATTGAGATTGGTATCCAGCGATGCCAGAGGTGTGTTGGTCAGCACCGGCAGCAAAAGCGGTGTGCCATCGGCATTAAGCACCGCATTGCCAGAGTTATCGAGCACGGGCACAGCGACGCCGCGCGACGTATCATCGCGCAAGGTCTGGTTGAAGATTGAGAAGCTAAAGAACTGCTCATCGTAAGAATAATAGGCACCGGTCGTAAAATTGAACGGGCCATCAAAGTCAGAGACAAAGGTCAGCTCTTGAGTGAAGGCTTCTGCGGTTTCGTCAAATCCACCCACTGAGTGCGGGTTGGGGCTGAAATCAAAGTCAAACCCAAACAGGTTCTGGAAATCAGTGTAGGATGTTATCGAGCGGAAGTTACCGAAGTCGGCTTCATAATTCAGTTCAAGCGAAACCACATCCTCTTGCAGGTCTACGTCAGGTACATAATCTTGCGAGATTGTGTAAGGCCCTGTGTTTGGCAGGCCGCTATTGGCGGCAAAGTTGGTATTGCCGATAACGTCCTGCGCACCCCTGATCGGGTTAGCACAATCCTGCTCGCTGCCGAATGCATCGGTATGGCCTGATGGGGTCACGTTGCGACATAGGAATGTATAACCGAAGAGACCCGCCTCGCGGCCATCTTCAACGCTGTGTTGATATCGGAGGATCGCACTAAAGCGATCGGTTGGTTCAAACAGTGCGCTGACCCGGAAACCTCGATCATCTTGTTGTCCGATGTCCGGCCCAGCAAGGTTTTCAATGAACCCATCGCTATTGTTTACATAACCCGCGACCCGGATACCGAAGGTGTCGCTGACTGGGAGGTTGATAAAGCCCTCAGCTTTGAACGTGTTAAAGCGCTCATATCCCGCTTCGATACCACCTGAAACCTCACTCAGGTCAGGCGCATTGGTGTAAAGGTTTAGCGCGCCAGCAAAGGTATTGCGCCCGTAAAGCGTGCCTTGCGGGCCCTTCAGGAACTCAACTCGCGACACGTCAAAAAAGGCGCGCGTTTGCTGCGACGCACGGGCCTTGTAGACACCATCAACATAAGCGCCGACAATTGCGCTGTTATCCGCAAAAGTGTTACTTGAGTTGGCACCACGAACGTTAAACTTGGCGTCGTTCCCAGTGAAAGAGAAGTTTACGCCCGAGGTCACAAGTTCAAGCCGAGTTACATCATTGATGCCCGCGCGATCCAAAGCCTCCTCGTCGAAGGCTTGAATGGAGAGCGAGACATCCTGGATGCTTTCTTCACGTTTGTTTGCTGTCACAATGATGATGTTGCCTTCCTCTTCGGCAGCCTCAGCTTCCTGCGCATGGGCAACAGAATGCCCGCTCAAAGCGATTGCGCCGATAGAAGCGCTGACCAGCAATTTCGTGGCAGTTTTCCGCATTGTTCTCTCCTTAAACCCGATCACGCCTCGCACGCGCGAAGCCCTTCTCTCAACAGCTTGGCTACGAAGGCGCATGGGTCATATCAAGCATGTTTTGACTTCGAATGCAGAAATTCGCACTGATTGTGGCAAATTTGCAATCGTAAAATCAGCAAGACTGTTCAGATCGTATACTACTATCTGAAATATAGACATATTTTTGCGTGTTGCATTTTGCGGTCATTTTGGTTCCGAAGACAAAATGAAACCCTGATAAATTCTAGCTACCCTCGACAGGCGGGCGTTTCGGCGGCTAGAACCTGAGCATAATGACTTCAGACAGTGCCCCAACATCCGAGCGCAAGAAAGCGGTGACATCCTACGATGTTGCGGCCTTAGCGGGCGTTTCTCAGTCTGCCGTGTCGCGCTGTTATAAGTCGGGGGCATCGGTTTCGAAGAAAATGCGAGCAAAGGTGGAGCGGGCTGCGAAGGAGCTCGGATACGAACCCAATGCCTTGGCGCGCAGCCTGATCACATCGCGCTCTAATTCGGTGGGGGTGATCATCTCGAACCTCACCAACCTCTATTACCCCGAAGTCCTTGCGCAGCTGAGCCAGCGCTTTTTCGAGCAGGGCATTCGCGTACTGCTGTTTGCGCTTGAGAGTGAGAGCGAGGCAGACCGGGCGCTGTCGCAGATCTGGCAATATAAGGTCGATGGCGTGGTGTGTGCCGCCAAGCTAACCAAAGAGCAGATCACCGAGTTTTCTGACCGGGGCATCCCTTTGCTGTTCTACAATCGGCAAGCTGGAAGCCACGCAGCAAGTGCGGTGTGCTGTGACCAAGCCGATGGCAGTGAACTATTGGTGAAGGGGTTGATCAGAGCAGGGCACACTTCTTTTGCGCTACTCAAAGGCCCTGCGGACTCCGTGGTGGGTAACGAACGCGAAGAGAGCGCGCGAGCGACTTTAGCGAAGGCGGGCATTAGCGACGTGACCGAATTGCACGGCGACTTCTCATACGAGGGCGCGCGCGATGCTATTCGGCATATGATGGACAGTGGGATTGAGCCCCCCGATGCGATCATTTGTGTGAACGATGTCTCTGCAATCGGCGCCATCGACACGCTTCGTAATGAGTTCGATCTCAAAGTGCCCAAGCAAGTTTCAGTGGTCGGCTTTGACGGTGTCGGTCCATCGCGTTGGACAAGTTTTGGGCTCACCACCATCCGTCAGCCCGTAGGCCGGATGACAAAAGCGGCGGTAGACATGATCCTAGAGCGTGTCGTAACGCCCGAACTTGCCAACGAGAAACGCGTGTTTTCTGGCATCTTCGTGAAAGGCAGCTCTGCTCGGATCGTCGAAGACTAACGGACCGGTTTCATCCCCGCGGGCACTTCCACACGGCCTAGATTTCTCGCGCCATTCATATGCTGAAGCCGCGCAAACACATCGACGCCGACCTGAGAATAGAGGTCGAGCAAGTCAACCAGCACCCAGTTTTCACGGATTAGGCCATCTTCGAGGCGCCAGAAATCGAGGCTCCTTAAGAGCACCTCTTTGCCTGCGGGCGCGATGCCCATCCAGCCGTCGTGCGTGAGCGAGAGGCGCATATTGGGCCAGCCGGTCTCGCAGGCATATTCGCCCTCGCCAAACCAATGAGACATGAGGTCGCCCATCGCATCGAGCTTTCTGTCGGGCATGGCTTGAAGGAAGGGAATCTGATGCCAATTGCGGAAACCGGAGATCCCGCGCGATGTGCCAATGCCAGCGGGGCCATACCAATTGAACCGGGGGTGCCAATATTGATCCAACTTCATCCGCGCTGGGTCGGGATCAGCCGGGTGCGCACACAGGTCTTCGAGCATAGCAATCACATGAGCTTGCGCGGCTGAGCTGTCGCCGCTGGCAGTGAGGCCGTCGCAGGTCATCGGTCCCGGCGTGCAAAGATAGGCACTATATTGCGGTGCCATCGGCCACACACCCGCTTGCATCATGACTTCTGGAATGTCCCAGATCGCCTGCACTTCGACGACCTTGCCAGCATCGAGACGATAGAACTCGTGATAGCGCATATGGACAAGGTGGCCGGTCGGGCGAATGCCAAGCCAAGGACCCAGAAAAGTGCCCATGTAATTGCCCATGCACCCGATCCAGTCATGGCCTTCGGGCGTGGCGCCAGCCAGCCGGATCATATCGCGGCGTTCAAGGTCAGGCACAGCTTCGAGTAGCGGCTGGTAGAGCGTCTCAAACACCGCATCCGGCCCAGCCAACGTCCCAAAGGGATGGCACAGCTTTGCCTCTGCCCCCTCAGCAAACATCGCGCGCAATGCAGCCAAAGCGCCCTCTGGTGTCGCCGTCGCAAGCGCCTTTGCGAAGGGTTCAAATGCAGATTTGAGCTCTTGTGGTGTCACGTGTTTGGCGGTCTCTACTCAACTGGATTGCGCGGTGTAGCAGCGCCTGCATAGGGCACATTACGCCCACCATAGCGGCGGACGCGCACATTGGCTTGCTCGCCGTGCCCTGCAAAGCCCTCTAGCGCGCACAAACGGCTACAATACTCGCCCATCACTGTCGTTGCCTCATCGGTCAAAACCTTCTGATAGGTGTGGGTCTTGAGGAACTTGCCCACCCAAAGACCGCCGGTGTAACGGCCCGCTTTTTTAGTGGGCAGCGTGTGGTTCGTCCCAATCACCTTGTCACCATAGGCAACATTGGTGCGCGGCCCGATAAAGAGCGCGCCGTAGTCGGTCATATTGTCGAGGAAGAATTCATCATCGCTAGTCATCACCTGCACATGCTCATTGGCATAGTCGTTGGCGACCTTGAGCATCTCGGCGTGATCCTCGCACACGATTACCTCGCCATAATTATCCCAAGCCTTGCGCGCGATTTCGCGGGTTGGGAGGATTTCGAGCAACCGCTCAACCTCGGCCATCGTGTCGCGTGCGAGCTTTTCTGAATTGGTGATCATGATGGCAGGGCTGTCAGGCCCATGCTCTGCTTGGCCGAGCAGATCGGTCGCGCAAATCTCGCCATCAACGGTCTCATCGGCGATCACCATGGTCTCGGTTGGCCCTGCGAATAGGTCAATGCCGACGCGGCCAAACAGCTGACGCTTAGCCTCGGCCACAAAGGCATTGCCGGGTCCCACCAGCATGTCGACAGGCGCAATTGACTGCGTCCCGATTGCCATCGCGCCTACAGCCTGAACTCCGCCGAGCGCATAGATCTCATCAGCGCCCGCCATCGCTTGAGCTGCGACAATCGCAGGCGCTGCCTTGCCCTCAAATGGAGGCGCACAGGTTGCCACGCGCGGAACGCCCGCAACCTTCGCAGTGATCACCGACATGTGGGCGGAGGCCAGCAGAGGGTACTTGCCACCTGGCACATAACACCCAGCCGCATTCACCGGGATGTTCTTGTGCCCAAGGATAACGCCAGGATAGGTCTCGACCTCAATGTCGGTCATCGACTTGCGCTGTTCCTGTGCGAAATTGCGGACCTGAGCCTGCGCAAATTCGATGTCGTGGATAGCTTGCTTGTCGAGGCTATCGATGCACTGATTGATCTCATCATCAGTCAGGCGATAGTCCTCGCGGTCCCAGCCATCGAACTTAATCGAAAGCTCGCGCACCGCTTCGTCACCGCGCTTTTCGATGTCAGCAAGAATGCCCTCAACCGTATCGCGCACCTGGCGCGCAGCCTCGGCACGCACCTCGACACTCACCGCTTCTTTGAGCCAAACGGCCATTTTCCCACTCCTGATCTTACGCAAGGACGCGGATCGACTCTCCCTGCCGATCTCTCACTTCGTAGCCTGCTAACTCTTTTTTGCATCCGAATGCAAAAACTATTGTCTAGATCAGCTAAAATTCTCGCCCCTCGCCAGCCATTGGTCTCGAGCCGTTGCGAAGATGTTTAGCGATGGCTGACCCGGAATCGTTCGAAAAGCGAAGTCTCTTGCTCAACTAAGACTGTTGGCGGATCGTCCGTTGTTGGGTCAGGAGCCGAAAGTCAGCTTTTGACAACCCTACCTCCGTAAGCGGACAGACCGCTACCGGTCCACTTAGGGCCGTTGCCAAATGGCTGGAATTGGGGGTGGAAGCCGACCTCGCCCGCTAGGCCCGAGTTGGCTGGAAGGGCCTTGTCAGACTAACGTGGCAGGCGAGGGCGGTCACTGCTAGCGGTGGTCTATGAGCCGTAAGTCGAGAGCCAAACCGCCCAGCCCATTTC
>JBCDKX010000127.1:0-9609 GCA_038746055.1 Pseudomonadota bacterium | reverse complement strand
GCGCGTTTCACTGCCTCAGCCTGGCCCACAGCCCAGAACCGCACTGCGTTTGGAGCGCGCTTGCGGCGCTTGTAGTCGGCATCTATATTGTGGTGCTGCTGAAGCGCACTGAAAAGATCCAGTTCGAATGACACACGCGGATGGCCAGCAGCCATCATTGAGTGGGTGACAAACTGCCCTGGCTTGGTCGAACCGTAGTGGCAATCAAGGCAAACATTGGCCCTAACTTTCGGATTCTCGAGCGGAGTAAGGCCGTCGTCGACGTTGGACATATGGGTTGCGGGCATAGCATAATGGCTGGCAAGCCACCCTTCCGCCGCACCATGACAGCTTTCGCAGCCAACCCCGTCCGAAAGCTGAAAGCGGCTCCCGCGCTGAGCCGAAGGAACATAGGTCGCATGGCAACCAAGGCAGTCCTCGGCCTGCCGCGCATCACCTAATCCCAGACTGCGAGCGATCTGTTGGCCGCGACGGCCAGCCAAGACCGCATAAGCGCGACTATGCGCCCCGCTTGGTGAGGAGGGTTCTTGCCAGGTTGCAATCTCGTCTTGGCGGACAACCGCACCATTGCCCTCAGCGCGGCCATGGCAAGTCGAACCAGCACAGGAAGCAACACCTTCGAAGGTCGTATTCCCAGAAGCGATGGCGGTTGGATATATGGCAAGCAGCGCAAACACGGCAAGTAAGCGCACGGGCGTCCCACCAACGCAGGATCGTAGAGCGAGAGTCCCCCTGTTCAGCTCTGATAATATCATGTCATCTCTTCCCCCCACGAGATGCCAGAAGTTTGCTATTTCTAACCTAGTGCACGCGCGCATTTCGGCACGCGGCATTATCCGATAAGCGATTTATCCCAATCTAGCCGGGCACCTCACTCATTGCCTGTGGGGGGCCTGGTAATTGCTTCTCTCTTGAGGCTTCCCGAACGGCCTCATTTCGTTACATCCTTTCAAGCTTAGCGATGAGATGCAAGCCCGAATTGAAATTAAACCGCCAAGCCCGCCAAAAAAGTGAAACAGTGCACAAGAAAGCCCCGAGGCGTAGGCCTCAGGGCTCGTTAAATGCTCAGTCTGACTTCTACCGCTGCTAACTCGCCAAAGCGATGTGCCGCTTCATGTGATGATCGATATTACCAAATTCAGAATCGAAGATCGTCAAGCGCTTGAAGTAATGACCGATGGCATACTCATCGGTCATGCCATTACCGCCATGAATCTGAATCGCTTCTCGCCCGATATGATGTGAGGCCTGAGCGACACGCACCTTCGCCGCTGAAACAGCCTGCTTCCGCTCGCGACCTTCGGCCTCAAGGCGAAGCGTAGCGAGATAGGTCATCGAGACCGAGCATTCATACTCGGTGTACATATCGACCATGCGGTGTTGCAACACTTGAAAACTAGCGATTGGAACACCGAACTGTTTGCGCTGCTTGGCGTAATCGAGCGTCATGGCGTGAGCGACCTTCATCGCGCCGCAAGCTTCGGCGCACTGCGCTGCGATGGCTTCGTCGGTGACGCGCTCGATAAGTGGGAGAGCATTGCCTTCCTCACCGATCAATGCCTCAGCGGAGACGCGGACGTTTTCGAAATAGACTTCCGAAGCACGCCGACCATCGACTGTAGCGTAGTCGCGGGTAGTCACGCCTGAGGCTGACTTATTGACGACGAAAACGCTGATACCCTCATTGTCAGTTTGCGCGCCGCCAGTGCGTGCAGTGACAACAAGGTGGCTTGCCCAAGGCGCGCCAATTACGACAGCTTTGTGGCCATTGAGAACGTAGTCGCCGCCATCTTTCTTGGCGGTGGATTCGAGGTTGGCAAGATCATAGCGCCCGCGTGGTTCAGCATAGGCAAAGGCAAACACGCGCTCGCCCGATACGATACCGCCGATATGTTCTTCCTTCTGCGCTGCCGTGCCTACATGCTTCAAAAAGCCGCCAGCGCACACAACCGTGGGCACGAAAGGCTCAACCACGAGGCCTTTGCCGAACTCTTCCATGACCACCATGGAATCGATTGCGCCGCCGCCAAAGCCGCCATCATCTTCACTAAAAGACATTCCAAGAATGCCTAGCTCAGCCAGCTGGCCCCAGACTTCCCGGCTCCAGCCATCCTCCGTAGCGATCAGTTGACGGCGTTCTTCCGCGCCATATTGCTCACGGACCATCCGCGACAATCCATCGCGCACCATATCCTGCTCTTCAGTGAAATTGAAATCCACTTGTCGTTCCCTCCAGTGTCGCTCGACTCTTTACAGGCCGAGGATCATTTTCGTGATGATGTTGCGCTGAATTTCGTTCGATCCTCCATAGATCGAGGTCTTGCGCATGTTGAAATAGGTCGCTGCGGAATGCTGAGCATAGTCGGGACCGATCTGATACTCGTTAGAACCATGATCGACGATTGAGCCATACATGGGCGTGCCGTATGATCCGACTGCTTCGAGCGTCAGCTCGGTGAGGCGTTGCTGAATCTCGGTGCCTTTGATCTTGAGGATCGAGCTCTCCGGACCCGGGCCCTTACCGGCTTGCTCGCCTGCGAGTGTGCGCAACTCGGTAATTTCAAGCGCTGCTAGGTCGATCTCCAACTGACTGACTTTACGCGCAAAATCGAAGTCTTCCATCAGCGGCTTGCCGTCAAGGCTCTCACTACCAGCAATCTCGCGCAGCTTTTCAACGCCGCGCTTAGAGCGAGCTACCCCGGCGATGCCTGAGCGCTCGTGAGCGAGCAGGAACTTGGCATAGGTCCAGCCTTGGTTCTCAACGCCGACAAGGTTTTCAACCGGCACGCGCACATCGGTGAGCCAGGTTTCATTGACCTCATAGCCGCCATCGATGAGCTTGATCGGCTTCACCTCGACGCCGGGCGTTTTCATGTCGATCAGGATAAAGCTGATGCCCTGCTGCGGCTTAGGCGCATCGGGGTCAGTGCGACACAGGAAGAAGCCCCAATCGGCATGCTGCGCCAGTGTCGTCCAGGTCTTCTGCCCGTTGATGACATAATGGTCGCCATCGCGCACAGCGGTAGTTTTGAGCGAGGCCAAGTCTGAACCAGCGCCCGGCTCGGAATAACCCTGGCACCACCATTGCTCACCGCTCAGAATTCCAGGAAGGTGCTGTTGCTTTTGCGCGTCATTGCCAAAGGTGTAGATCACCGGGCCAACCATGGAGATGCCGAAAGGGAGCGGCATAAAGGTGCCTACCCGCGCATTTTCTTCCGACCAGATGTAACGCTGTGTCGCGTCCCAGCCGGTGCCACCATATTCAACCGGCCATGCAGGCGCAGCCCAGCCTTTTTTGCCGAGGATTTTGTGCCACGCAGTCATATCTTCGGGAGACATGTCTTCGCGGTGCCCCATATCCTCAAGGTGCTTAGGATGGTTCTCTTCAATGAAGGCGCGCACTTCGTTGCGAAAGGCGTTTTCTTCCGGAGTGAATTCCAGGTTCATATTCGTCTCTCCCACTGGATTTGATTTGTCTGCCGTCCTGCCACACCTTACGCTTACGTCAAGCACTGTTTGAGTGCATTTCAGTCGAGCGTGCACTACGAAAAGTAACGGCTGTCTTGCATCCATGGATGCAAGTTATCACACAGGGCCCAAAGCCGTAAGGGAAGCAAGCGAGTTAGGGCATCGGGGCGTTACCAAGAATGATCGAAAAAACATTTCTAAGCGCCGATGGCCTGCTTGAAGATTCTTTTGTGCTTGGCGACCAAATTATCGAATCGGGCTTTCACCCAACGCATATCGTTGGCATCTGGCGCGGGGGTGCGCCGATTGGAATCGCAGTGCAAGAATTGCTCGAGTATCGCGGGCACCCTTGCGATCATATTTCGGTGCGGACATCTTCCTACATCGGTATCGACCAACAGGAAAAAGAGGTGCGCGTGCTTGGCCTCAATTATCTGATCGACAATCTCGACCGCGAGCATTCGCTACTAGTGGTAGATGATGTGTTTGACACCGGTCGTTCGATTGAAGCACTTTTTCGAGAGCTTGAATTGAAGTGCCGCCGCAACCTGCCTGGAACAATCAAAGTCGCGACGGTCTATTATAAGCCGACCCGCAACAAGACTGATCTCACCCCGGACTACTTTGTCCATGAGACAAACGATTGGTTGGTTTTCCCGCATGAATTGCAGGGGCTGACCGATGAGGAGATCCGCGAGCACAAGCCGAGTGCCAACGTTGTCCTTGGCAAGCGCTAGACGAACCCACCAAGCGCAAAGATCACGCTCACGATCGCCGCACTTGTAAAGTTGGATAACGTGCCAGCTAGAAGCGCCTTGAGGCCAAGCTTGGAAATCTCTGCCTTTCGTTCGGGGATAGCGGCACCAAGTCCAGCGATCAGGATGGCAAGTCCGCCAAAGTTCGCGAAGCCGCATATCGCAATTGTGAGAGCAATTTGGCCTTGCGCGCTAAAACTGTCGGCGACGGGCGCGAAGTTTGCGTAAGCCAGAAATTCGTTGAGCACGACCTTTTGGCCCAGGAACACCCCCGCCCGTGTCGTCTCCTCCCAAGGCACACCGATGATGTAGGAAACCGGCGCAAAGGCATAGCCGATCACCAATTCTAGCGAGAGATCAGGGATGCCGAGCAGCTCGCCCACACCTGCCAAAATGCCATTCAGCAAGGCGATTGCTGCAATAAAGCCAATCAGCACTGCAATCACACTGAGCATGATCTGCATGCCCAGAGTTGCGCCATCGGTCGCCGCTTCGATGAGGCTCGAGGCGTTCGAGAGGTTGGCAGGCCCCTCATCATCTCCATCGTCCAGATCAAACGCCTCCTCGGTTTCGGGCACCAGCATGCGGCCGAAGAGAATGCCTCCTGCTGGCGCCATGAAAGCCGCGGTCAACAGAAGGTCACTGCGAATGCCAAGCGCGGAGTAGGCGACCAACACGGTACCCGCGACGCTCGAAAGACCAAGCGACATCATCACAAACAGCTGAGCGTGCGAGATCTTGGGTAGGTAGGGCAAGACCGTGAGGGGGCTTTCCGCCATGCCGACAAAGATATTCGCCGCTCCGCAGGTGGATTCTAGCCGAGAGGCTCCTGTGAGGAATCGCAAAGCGCCGCCAATGATGCGGATCACCCATGTCATGATGCCAATATGGAAGAGTACCGCCATAATCGTCGCGACAAAGATAATCACCGGCAGCACCTGAAAGGCAAGCACCAGACCCTGAGCCGGGTCAGCCAGCGGGCCGAACACGAAAGCGATCCCCGTATTAGCATAAGAAATCGCCTCGACCACGCCACTTGAAAGGGTTTGCAATACAGCTTGCCCGACAGGCGTGACTAAAGCGAGTACAGCAACCGCTATTTGAAGCACCAACGCGCGCGCCGCATTTACATACTGAATGCTGGCTCGCGCCTCAGAAAAAAGCACTGACACACCGAGCAGAATGACAATTCCCAGCAATCCGATCAGTGGAGCTCTCCCCGAGATTTGCAGGCGAACAACCCGTGTCTGCTATACGCCAAACTGTCCAACTTTCTTATCTGCTGCAATGGCACTGGTAATCTGATCGAACTGATCAAGCACTTCGTCAAAGCCCTCCCATTGGAGCACGCGGTTTTTGACGATGTGCTCGCCGCTGGCGAACACGTCTTTCACATCCTCGCGGCCTGCCGAATAGACGAGGGCGGCGTAAGGGCTGTAGACTGGTCGCATATGGAGGCCCTTAGTCGAAACCACGATGACATCGGCGTTTTTTTCTGGCTCCAGCGAGCCGGTGTAATCACTGATGCCAGCAGCTTTGGCTCCAACGCGCGTCGCCAACGCAACCGTATCACGGTCACTTAAAGCTCCCGCCCTGTAGATGTTGACGGCCTGAAGGCTCGCCGCAAGCCGCATTGCTTTCCACAGGTCCAGATCATTGCTGCTCGATGGGCCGTCCGTGCCAATGCCCACCGGCACGCCCGCCTCAAGTAGGTCGCAAATCCGCGCGATACCGCAAGCAAGTTTGGTGTTCGAAGCCGGGTTGTGAATGACGCTCGCGCCAGCTTTCGCAATCAGCTTGATATCGCTGTCAGATAAATGGACGCCGTGTGCGATTGAACAATTGTTATAGAGCAGCCCGGTCCGCTCGAGCACCTCAATCGGCGTCGCACCATAGGCATCTTCCACCAACTTCATCTCGCTCAGCGCTTCAGAGGCGTGGATTTGAACTGGCAATCCATGTCTCTCGGCGATGGCTGAAAGCTCGGTCAGCTTGTGTTCGTCAAGAGTGTAGCAAGAGTGTGGAGCCAAGCTCGCAAACACGCCCTCGGTTTTGCGATAGCGGACGGCAAACTCTTCGTTGAAGGCGGTTCGCATAGGCCACTCAGCCAAATCATCAAAGCCCGGAAAGGCAACGAACACAGGCCCTGAGACAAGCGACATATGGAGCTGGCGTGCGGCGCGAATGGTTTGATCGGGATGCCAATACATGTCGACAAAGCTGGTAATCCCGCCCAGCGCCATCTCGGCGCAGGCCACAGCCGCACCGATGTAGACCGTATCAGGCGCAACATAGTTGTTCTCAGCGTGGAAGACCTTGTCAAGGAATTGGTCGAGCGTGACGTTCTCGGCATAGCCCCGGAACAAGGTCATCGCTGCATGGCAGTGCCCATTGACGAGGCCTGGCATGATGATGCCCCCGTCCGCGTCTATAACTGTGTCGGCCTGGTATCGTGCTGCAAGGTCTTCAGCGTCACCGCATTCGACAATCCTGGTGCCTTTGATTGCGACCGCACCAGCTGCGCATTCGGTAAAACTTGCGTCCATGGTGAGGACATGGCCGCCAGTAATGAGAGTATCGACGCGCATCATGGCACCGCATCGCTTAGCCTGGGAAGCAAAGTCTCCACAAAGCTTGCGAGCTTGGGGCGGATCAGCGCCGCTGCTTTCCAAACCTCTTCGGCATTTGTGATATGGCCATCGTAGAGACTGCTCACCGCTTTGTTCGTGACAGTACTGATAGCCAGAACTTTCATCCCTGAATGGCGCGCTGCAATCACTTCGGGGACAGTGGACATGCCGACGAGATCACAGCCGAGCGAGCGAAGCGCTCTTATTTCGGCCGGGGTCTCAAAGCTTGGGCCCGTGACAAACCCATAGACGCCGCTTTTAAGGTCGAGCCCGGTTTCGCCTGCAACCCCATCAGCCACACCGCGCAAGCCTGTGTCGTAGGCATTGTTCATGCTGATAAAGCGCTCACCAACGCTGTCATCATTGGGCCCGCGCAAAGGATCATTGCCTGCCAGACCAGCAAGGCTCAAATGGTCTTCAACCAGCACAAGGTCGGTGACGTCATAATCCTCGCGAATGCCGCCCGCCGCATTCGTAAGAAGTACAATGCCAGCCCCCAAGCGCGCCATTACCTGCATCGGGAAAACCACATCCTGAGGGCTATAGCCCTCGTATAAGTGCATTCGCCCTTGCATCGCTACAACCGGCACACCAGCAAGCTCTCCTACATGCAGAATGCCCTTGTGGCTTGGTGCAGTTGACGAAGGAAAATGCGGGATCGCGCTATAGGGTATCGCCACCCCGTCAATCGCATCAGCAAGGTCACCCAGACCAGATCCAAGCACCAACGCGATTTGCGGAACACGGTCCGTGCGCCCTCGAATGAAGGCTGCGGCCTCATCGAGGCGTTGTCCGAGCGCCTTTGTCATTTAACGAAGCACCGCAGTCTTAGCCCCGTCACCGCCTCGGAATACGAGCGTTTCCGGGGACGTGCCGCGTCCAACATTAACGCTATTGACCTGGCGCAGCCAAATATCGGTAAGCACTTGCGCTTGAATGGTGAGCTCAGTGCCGGGGCCAGGTGATGGGCCTTCCTGATAGATGAGTAGGCTGTTGCCCGAAATTTCATTACCAAGCAGCGTAAGATCAAGTTCAGCGCCGTTAGCACTTACCGAAAAGCGCTCAGCCGTATAGCGGGCAAAGGCACGCCTGCTTTCAACATCACCGACAATATCGGCATTGCGTCTGCCCTGTTGGCGCAGCGCATGCTCAGCATCATGCAGCGGGATGTTGTGCACTACCTCGATCATGCCTGAGCGCGGGTTGTGCTCAACCGTAATGATCGCCGCCTTTTGCTGATGCGCGCTCGCAGGAATAGCAAGCGCGAGCATGAGCATCGCGGCGACCCAGCGCAGCATTACTGTGCGCCTTCCTCAGCTGCTTCCTCTTCAGCCTTTTTGGCGCCTTGTTGCACCTCAGCCATCAGGTCGCGGCCCGCGCGCGAGCTTGGGTCTGGTCGCTTAAACGCCTCCACCCGGCTGTCGATGATTTTGCGCGGATAGTGGTTATTGTTGATGTCTGCATCCGCCGTCTCCCAATCCGGATCAAGCACCACCTCGGTCAGTTCCTTGCCCTTGGGGAAAGTCAGCAGCTTGGAGACATTACGCGAGTTACGCCGCCAAATTTCGGCCGGAATATGCAGCCGCTCCTTAGTGCCATCGGCAAAGCGCAGATCAAGGATGATCGGCATGACGAGGCCACCAATGTTGGAGAAGCTTAAGACATAGTAGTTCGCATCTTCCTCAACCGCGCGGTCGAAAACCTTGCGCTCCCAATCGTCGAGACCTTCAAGGAAGCTGTTATACTTCTTTGTATCGCGCGGGGTGACGGTGAAGCGGTCATTTTCGTCATAGAAGTCAGTGACGCCCGGATTTTCCAGCACCCAAATCGGCAGGTTCTGTTCACGGTTCAGGCGAAGACCCACCTTCTCCGGCTCATCCGCCAAGCGCTGACGATCGCGGGCCAGATCAATATCGGGGTTCTCCGTATCAATCCGCAGCTTGTGGATCGTATCCAGCGAAATATCGACGTGATCGGTGGTGTAGAACCAGCCACGCCAAAACCAATCAAGGTCAGTGCCCGAGGCCTCTTCCATCGTACGGAAAAAGTCGCTCGGAGTGGGCCGCTTAAACTTCCAGCGCCGCGCATATTCACGCAGCGCAAAGTCAAACCGTTCACGCCCGATGATGGTATCACGTAGGATGTGATAGGCGGCTGACGGCTTACCATAAGCATTCGGGCCAATGTTCAGGATCGAGTCCGATTGGGTCATGATCGGCACTTGCTGGCTTGACGTCATGTAGGGAATCAGATCGCGCGGCAGGCTGCGGGTCCATTGCACATCGGGGTCCCATTCATAGCCAGCGACACTGTCGAGGAAGGAGTTGATCCCTTCATCCATCCACGTCCATTGCCGCTCATCCGAGTTTACCACCATCGGGAAATAAATGTGGCCGATCTCATGAATGACGACGCCGATAAGGAAGATCTTCTCGCTCTCAGAATAGGTGCGCGTCCCATCATCCTGCAAGGTCGTGCGCGGACCGTTGAAGGTGATCATTGGATACTCCATCCCGCCAACCGGGCCATTGACTGATTGCGCCGTGGGATAGGGATAATCAAAGGAGAAGCGCGAATAGACCTCCATCGTGTGAACAACCGCAGCGGTCGAATATTTGCGCCACAGCTCGCCGCCTTCTTTAGGCCAGAAGGACATTGCCATCACCGTCGAATGCTCGGCACCCGGCTGCTTATGACCTTGCGCGTCCCAGATAAACTTGCGGCTCGTCGCCCAGCCAAAATCGCGCACATTCTGC
>JBCDKX010000126.1:0-9611 GCA_038746055.1 Pseudomonadota bacterium | reverse complement strand
TGCTTCATCAGGCAATTTGGAGGTTGCGTGGCGTTCTATAGCAAGAGCCAGGTCCAGTGGGCTCATCCCGCAGCCATCATCGGTGACTTCAAGCCGGGTCAGGCCTCCGTCAACAAGGGCTACCGCGACTCGGGAAGCCCCCGCATCAACAGCGTTTTCAACCAGCTCCTTGAGCGCTGCAGCAGGTCTTTCAACGACTTCGCCAGCGGCGATACGGTTAATAAGCGTTTCAGGAAGGCGTCGAATTTGGACCATTTGTCGCAAGCTAGCGCTTGATCAGCGCAATTTCGAGAGTCTCGGGGGAAAATCATCTCCACTCTCAACAAAAATTTTCCCTTTTTGTCTGCGTTTCGCTAGGCGGAATGGGCATTTCGTGTGAACACGAAGTGCGGGTAGCTGGCAGTCAATAGGCCGGTACTTTTGGGACATCACGGAACACTGCAACAATGAGCTTCTTTGCCAATCTTTTCAAATTCGGGTCGCAGAATATGGCGATCGATCTGGGGACCGCGAACACTTTGGTCTATGTCCAGGATCAAGGGATTATCCTGAACGAGCCATCGGTGGTCGCGATCGAGACGATCAACGGAATCAAGCGGGTCAAAGCCGTTGGCGACGATGCGAAGATGATGATGGGTAAGACACCAGATACGATTGAGGCGATCCGCCCACTTCGTGACGGGGTGATCGCTGACATCGAAATCGCAGAAGAGATGATCAAGCACTTCATTCGCAAAGTGCACGGCAAGCGAAATTTGTTCCGTTATCCCGAGATCGTAATTTGTGTGCCTTCGGGATCGACCTCTGTTGAGAAACGGGCGATCCGCGATGCCGCGTCAAACGCTGGTGCTTCCGAAGTGCACCTGATTCTTGAGCCGATGGCTGCTGCTATCGGAGCTGATATGCCGGTCACCGAGCCGGTCGGCTCTATGGTGGTTGATATTGGCGGCGGAACCACTGAAGTTGCTGTTCTTAGTTTGCGCGGCCTAGCCTACACCACTTCAGTGCGGACTGGCGGGGACAAGATGGACGAGGCCATTGTCTCTTATGTGCGCAGGCACCACAACCTCCTTATTGGCGACAGCACGGCCGAGCGGATCAAGAAGGACTATGGCATTGCAGTCGTTCCTGAAGATGGTGCTGGTGAGACTATTACCTTGAAAGGTCGCGATCTTGTGAACGGTGTGCCAAAAGAAATCACAATCAATCAAACGCATGTTGCAGAAGCGCTATCCGAGCCCATTGGCGCTATTGTGGAAGGTGTACGCATAGCGCTTGAGAATACCGCACCGGAACTCGCGGCTGATATCGTTGATCAAGGTATTGTTCTGACGGGCGGCGGAGCGCTGATTCGCCGCCTTGATGAGCATCTGCGAGAGGAAACCGGATTACCTGTCTCAATCGCCGAGGATCCGCTAACCTGCGTTGCTATAGGTACAGGCCGCGCGATGGAGGACCCAGTCTATCGCGGCGTGCTAATGACCGCATAGGCCAACACGAAAAGAGGGGTCATTCGCAGCCATGGCGTCGCCTAAATCGCGTCGATCGGGCTTTTCGAAAAAGCAGCGATATTCGGTCTTCACCGGATATCTGTTGGCGACCCTTGGTGCAGTCGTCGGCCTTGCCCTTCTGGCGATATCCTTGTGGCAGCCATCCATCATGCAGCCTTTGCGCGGGGTGGCCACCACCGCCGCGAGCCCGGCAGGAGAAGCTACGGCGGGAGTGCGCATCAATCGGCAGAGTATCTGGCAAACGCTTAGTGGCTTTTGGCGAGCCGGCAGTCAGAACGCGACCTTGCGCGAAGAGGTCGAGATTGCGCGAATTCGCCTAGCAGAAGCGCAAGCTGTCGAAGCGGAAAATGACCGACTAAAAGCACTGCTCGGTCTGTACAACGGCGAGACCACTCCGATCGCCACAACTCGGTTGGTCGCGTCAAGTTCATCTTCAGCACGTCGATTCGCCTATATCGGTGTTGGCAACAACGATGGGGTCAAGATTGGCATGCCGGTCCATTCGGAGCGGGGCGTAATTGGTCGCGTGCTGGAAACTTCGCTAAGCTCTTCGCGGGTCTTACTGCTTACCGACACCGAGAGCGTTCTGCCAGTCAGGCGTGCTTCTGATCAAACTGTTGCCTTTGCTGAAGGGCGCGGAGATGGGCTTTTGCGTATTCGCCTTATCAATCTTGGGCTAAATCCGCTCGAAATTGGAGATGTTTTTGTAACCAGCGGGGCGGGTGGTTTTTATCGTCCTGGCGTGGCTGTTGCAGTCCTTTCTGAGAGGACATCGGACGGCGGAGTTGCACAACTGATCGCAGAACCCGCGGCAACCAACTATGTAAGCGTTGAGCCGATTTATGAGCCTCAGGCGGTTGAAGCTGCTGGCGTGCGCGAACGCGATGAACTCACCGAAGCGGAGCTTGCGAATTGATCGACAGGCTTGATCCTCCGCTAAGGCGCCGAGCCTATGGCGGCGCAAAGATCAACCGGGTTCAATCGCCCTGGCGATCAAGTTCTGTTCATTACATTACAATCGTTTTGGGATCACTCCTCCCGTTCTTTGTAATCGCAGATATCATGCCGATCACACCGCCTTTGGGCTTTATTATTTTCCTTGGGTGGAGGCTCATGCGCCCCGGCCTTATGCCCATGTGGGTTGGGGTGCCTCTCGGAGCATTTGACGATCTTTTTAGCGGTCAACCCTTTGGCAGCGCCATACTTCTTTGGTCGCTTACAATGATTGCCTTGGAGCTTATTGAAACCCGTTTTCCTTGGCGGGGCTTTTGGCAAGATTGGTTCACCGCTGGTCTTGGTATTCTGCTCTATATCTTCGCAGCTATGCTTGTGTCGGGCGCAACCCTCTCATTGCCACTGGTTCAAACAATCGTGCCGCAGATCGCGCTATCGATCCTGTTGTACCCGCTGATTGCCCGGATGATCGCCAGCGCAGATCGTTTCCGATTGTCCCGCGCGCGGAGGATAGGGTGAAGCGCTTTTTTAAACTTCGCAACGGCACAAGGCGCAGCACCCCCATCATCAATGCCTCGACTTTGCGCAACACATTTGACCGACGAACCGTCATAATTGTTGGAATTCAAGCATCTGTAGGCGTTCTTTTGGCTGGTCGGATGGGCTATCTGGCGATCGCGGAAAATGAAAAATATCGCCTCGAATCAGAGAGTAACCGTGTTAACCTGA
Organism: Pseudomonadota bacterium; assembly: GCA_038746055.1. Classification (GTDB taxonomy): domain Bacteria; phylum Pseudomonadota; class Alphaproteobacteria; order Sphingomonadales; family Sphingomonadaceae; genus Erythrobacter. The sequence goes on along the minus strand of JBCDKX010000126.1, from coordinate 6,417 downwards.
CACTTATCCCGCCTCGTAGAGGATGGATCCTTGATCGCAATGGATCACCTCTCGCCTCCAACCGAGCTGATTTTCGCGTCGATGTCATACCTGACCGGCTTTCAGATCCGGAGCGGATGATTGATCAGATCGGCGAACTGCTGGAACTCGGGCAAGACCGGATCAGCGACCTTAAAACCAAGATAGAAAGTACGCGAGGTTTTGCTCCAATAGAGGTTGCAAGCGGACTCCAATATGAACAGTTCGCCGCATTGAGCGTGCGCTTACCTGACATGCAAGGCGTGGTGCCTCAACGCGGGTTTTCACGCTTTTACCCCACTGCCTCTTCGGTCGGACATCTAATCGGCTATGTCGGGCCCGCTTCGGCCGAAGAATATGAGCAGGACCGCAATCCCATTCTGATCACCCCAGGATATAAGATCGGTAAGGATGGTCTTGAAAAACAATTCGAACAAGGCCTACGCGGCACACCTGGAGCGCGCCGGGTTGAGGTCACAGCTGGCGGCCGGATCGTGCGCGACCTGGAAACTCGCGATGACATTCAAGGCGATGCGGTCAGGCTGACGATAGATGGGCCGCTACAAGACTATGCCGCCCGCAGGATTGGGTTAGAGAGCGGCTCAGTTGTAGTCATGGATTGCCAGACGGGCGATCTCTTATGCATGGCTTCCATGCCGAGCTTTGATCCGAATAGTTTCTCGGATGGCATTGGGTCGGTTGAATATGCAATGCTGCGTGAAGACCAGCGAGTGCCCTTGCGCAACAAGGTCCTCAAAGGGCTCTATCCACCTGGTTCAACGGTTAAGCCAATGCATTGTCTGGCATTTCTCCAAGCGGGCGTTTCACCGGAAGACACGATTGTTTGCGGTGGAGGTAGACGGATCGGCAACCGCTTTTTCAACTGTCACTCCAATCATGGTGTTGTCAATATGGACAAGGCTATCGCGCAAAGCTGTGATAGCTATTTCTACCATTTCGCACAGCAGATCGGTTTTGATAAGGTGGCAACCCTGGCTAAGGACCTTGGGATGGGGCAGGAGTTTGAGCTCCCAGTCACCAGTCAGTTTTATGGTACCGTTCCAACATCGGATTGGAAATTCGATAAATTCGGTCGTCAATGGGAGACGTTTGACACTGTTAACGCTTCCATCGGCCAAGGATATTATCTCGCCAGTCCCTTACAATTGGCAGTGATGAGCGCAAGGCTTGCCACTGGCAATCGCATCAGTCCGAGGCTGCTTTTGGATGACCCTGTTGCGCGCGCAGAAAGCTATGGCTTTAACCCCGAACATCTCGATTATGTCCGCAAAGGCATGAGCAACGTAGTCAATGGCGCCGGGACCGCAAGGCGTGCTCGTTTGCCACTTCCAGACACTCAGATTGCTGGAAAAACGGGCACTGCGCAAGTTGTCTCGCTGAGCGTTTCGGATGGGCGTAGCGGCCCTTGGAAGTTCCGCGACCATGGGCTCTTCACCTTCTTCGCTCCAGTCGACAACCCGCGTTATGCAGGCGCGGTGGTCATCGAACACGGTGGCGGTTCAGGTTCCGCTTATCCGATTGCCCGCGACGTGGTTACCTTCTTGTTTGACCCGGCCAAAGGTGTTGAAGCCTTGCAGCAACTCGAGAAACAATGGGGCGGGACAGCACAGGAGCGGCTTGAAAGACGGTATGCCGCATATGCGGCAGAGCGTGGTGCAACAGTTACCCCCCCTCCCCAGCGCGATGAGGATATTTTTGATCGGGTTGAGGCCGAAGCAAGGCTTGAGGCAGAACGAACGCAAGAAATTGGCGAGATGTTTGTTCAGCCTCGTGAGGATCAAACCGGGTCAGGTACGCCTCCGCCCGATGCGCTAGTCTCACGCCCCCCACAAGAAACGCAACCATGAGCGCAAATACCGGGATCATTCCTGAGCCGATAGCGCGCCAACCTTGGGGGATGCTTATCCCTCTATTGCTGCTGGTCGGCTTTGGGGCGGCTGTGCTTTATTCCGCAGCAGGCGGCAAAATGGACCCGTTCGCGTCCTCGCACCTCATCCGCTTCGGCGTCTTTCTGTTTATGGCATCGATTATCGCATCGCTACCGCGCCCCTTCGTCCGCTTTATGACCTATCCCGCCTATGTAGTTGTTTTGATATTACTAGTCGGAGTCGAGATCGTAGGCAATGTGCGCGGAGGAAGCCAACGCTGGCTTGATCTGGGTTTTATGGTGTTACAACCGTCAGAGTTGATGAAACCCGTTATAGTGGTCACATTAGCGCAGTTTTACGCCAGTCTCCCGCTCGGTATGATTGTCGCATGGCGCGCGCTCATCGTTCCCTCTCTGCTCATCGGGCTACCCGTGTGCCTAGTCCTGCTCCAGCCTGATCTTGGTACCTCGCTCGCGATAGCCTTTGGCGGAGCGGTAGTAATGCTTCTCGCAGGCCTTCCAATAAAATGGTTTATTGGCGGCGGGATCGCCGCCGTTGCAGCTGCACCGCTCGTCTACTTCCTTGGTCTGCAGGACTATCAACAGCGCCGGGTAATGACGATGTTCAACCCAGAAGCGGATGCATTGGGCGCTGGATATCATATTAATCAGTCAAAGATTGCAATTGGTTCAGGGGGTGTCTTCGGAAAGGGTTTTAACAATGGCTCACAGAGTCACCTGCAGTATCTACCTGAACCACAAACCGATTTTGTATTTGCAACAATGGCGGAGGAATGGGGGCTCCTAGGCGGATTGTTCGTGCTTGCTGTATTCACCATAATTCTGGGCTGGGGCATGCGCGTAGCGCGTAAATCAAGTGATAGATTTGCCAGCCTTCTGGCAGCCGGCATGACCGCTACCATCTTCTTTTATGTCGCGGTCAACCTGATGATGGTAATGGGGATGGCGCCAGTCGTTGGGATACCTTTGCCCTTCATGAGCCATGGGGGCTCATCAATGATGACCAATATGATCTGTATCGGTGCGCTCATGATGGTCAATCGCTGGAATCGCGAGGCACCGCGGTCTGGTCTTTTAAGCTAATTCATAAGCATCAAAGGTCTTCCAATCTTGAGATGCCACGCTATATGGGCGCGTCTTAGCGATTTGACATGCCGAGGTGCTTGAGCAACCGGTAAGTGGATTGAATTGGACGCATAGCTCAGTTGGTAGAGCAGCTGACTCTTAATCAGCGGGTCCTAGGTTCGAACCCTAGTGCGTCCACCATCCACGCAGTGTCGTAGAGATCGCGATCTAGACATTTGATCGGCTTTGTTGCGCAAATAAGTCAGACTGACTTTTGCGAAAAATTCACCATTTCTAGACTGCCGCTCCTTAACCTGTTTGCGGCTAACTTTGATCGATGGTCAGGGCTGCCGTAATTCTCAGGGTAATATTGATAGCATTGGTGCTTGGCGGAACAATTCCGGCTGCTGCCCAAGAATGGCCCCCCTTCACTTCCGACCGCACCTATCAAGAATTGCTAGAAAAACCAAATAGCGGCCCCAAAGGACCCGCAGAACCGTATGCGTTTGAACTGGAACGTAGCTCATTAGGATCCCAGCATTCAAAGGCGCAGGTAATGAGTGCCATCTGGAACGCTGCCCACCAGACCGGCGTTGATTATGAGTATTTGCTTGCGAAAGCCCAACTTGAGTCGGGACTGAATCCAAGGGCCAAAGCCCGTGGATCGAGCGCGGCTGGGCTTTTCCAGTTTATCGAGGACACTTGGTTGCGCAGCCTTGAACGCTATCACCGTCAAATCAGCGATTCACCAAGCGGAAAAGAAGCTGGTCAGTCGCCCAATCTGTTCGCGGGTGACGTGGATGAGTTTCGCAAAGCGTCTCGAAAACAGCAGCTCGAATGGCGACACGATCCGCATTTGGCATCCCTGATTGCCGCTGCATATGCCGTCGAGAATGGTAACCGACTAAGGCAAGCGCTTGGCAGAGATGTGACGCGTACGGAGCTTTATCTTGCTCACTTTCTTGGTGGTGGCGGTGCCGTTAGACTTGTGTCTGCCTGGCAACGTACGCCTAACGCCAGCGCTGCTGACCTCTTTCCTAAGGCTGCCCGCTTCAACCGCCCGATATTCTATACGCGGGCAGGCAATGCACGTAGCCTTGACGAGGTCCTTCGCCATTTTGAGAATAAGCTGAATGCCGCGCTGATGCTGTTCGAAAAAACGAAAAGAAAGGGACCAGAAACTGGGCAATTCGCTTATTCCCATGTCGGAACGATCGCGGGTCAGAGCTTTAAATCACCCGTTAGCAATCTAAGTCCGACCACCGGATATTCACAAAAGAAGACCAAAAGTCCCATGGCGGCATCGACTATGGAACGAGCCTCTCTTAATCTGTATAAAAGTACTTTTTATCAAAAGGTTGATGGGATAAATTCATGTATGATGTCAGATGGTATCGGGCGATTGGTAAAAGCGAGCAAGCTTCGTCGCAGTGGGGATGGTAAGGTCATTAAGCCTGCTGATAGCTCTTTTGCAAGCTCATTGCCGACTGAAGCACGATCATATCGCGATACTTGCAATCACACTAAAATGTGTTACTCAAACCATATGAGCACATCGACAATCACACAGGTCCGAGATCTGATCGAATCGGGCGCTTACACCAAAGCAGGTGTTGCGCGAGCTGCCGGACTCCATGCCAATACTTTGCGCGATGCTAACGAACCGGACTGGAATCCTACAGCGGAGACTTTGGCTAAGCTCCAGAAGTTTCTCGACGCTAACGATGATACTCCCGTTCTGGTCGGAGCCGAGCAGATTATCGACGAAGCGCGCAATGGTCGCATGTATATTCTAGTCGATGATGAAGACCGCGAAAATGAAGGCGATCTTATTATCCCTGCACAAATGGCGACGCCCGCAGCGGTTAACTTCATGGCGACCCATGGACGCGGGCTGATCTGCCTCGCACTTGATAAGACACGTGTGGATCAACTCGGGCTTGATCCCATGAGCCGCAATAACAAGGAAAGCATGCAGACCGCTTTCACCGTTTCAATTGAGGCAAAGGAAGGCGTAACGACTGGTATATCCGCTGCAGACAGGGCGCGGACAATTTCAGTCGCGATTGACGCAGCCAAAGGCGCAGATGACATCGTTACACCCGGCCATGTCTTCCCACTGATGGCGCGCGAAGGTGGCACTTTGGTGCGAGCTGGCCACACCGAGGCCGCGGTTGATATCTCACGGCTTGCCGGACTTAACCCGTCAGGCGTGATTTGCGAGATCATGAATGAAGATGGAACGATGGCGCGGCTCGACGACCTGATTGAATTCGCGCGCAAGCATAGCCTCAAGATCGGCACCATTCGCGATCTCATCGCCTACAGGATGCGCAACGACCACCTGGTGGAGCGCATCGATGAACGCAGCTTTGAAAGCGATTATGGCGGCAAGTGGCGCATGATCACCTATCGCAATACGATCTCTGATAATGAAGCTTACGTGCTGTTGAAGGGGCATATCAATCCTGAAGAGCCCACGCTGACCAGAGTGCATCCAATCTCTGTTTTTGACGATGTTCTTGGCGCACCAGGCCCCCGTAAGCGCACTTTACAGCGCGCCATGAGTGCCATTGGTGAAAAAGGCGCTGGTCTTATCGTTATTCTCACTCAGCGCGTGGGACAGGGGGCCAAATGGACGCCTGACGAGGAGCACCGCAATATCGGGATTGGTTCTCAAATCCTTGCTGATCTGGGAGTGCATGAGATGGTTTTGCTCTCAAATACGCGCCCAGACCTTATTGCGCTGGAAGGCTATGGTATTACCCTGGCGGGGCATCAGTCCATCCCGGAATAGTGTACCCAGTGGACTTGCAAGGTATATTGCTTTGTAAGCCAATTGATAGCATGGCACTTTCGTCCTTAGATGGCCTGCCCGAGTAATGGGTAAGTACACCCCAATTCCCCAGTCATTTGCAGCAAAGGACCAGACAATGGCGAAAATCCTGATCGTGGAAGCGCGTTTCTACGAGGCATTTAACGATATGCTTATCGACGGTGCGCGAGCTGCAATCGAAGCGGCAGGCCATGAAGCAGAGGTACTAACCGTGCCCGGCGCGCTTGAGGTCCCGGGCGCCATCACCATGGCGGCGGAGAGCGGCAAATATGATGGATATGTTGCCATTGGTGTGGTGATCCGCGGGGAAACATATCACTTCGAAATTGTCGCAGGAGAAAGCGCAAGGGCGATCATGGCTCTTACCATAGATGGCATTGCGATAGGCAATGGTATTCTAACCGTTGAAAACGAAGCGCAAGCCTTGGTGAGGGCTGATCCAGCACAGAAAAATAAAGGCGGGGAAGCTGCCAAGGCTGCATTAGCCTTATTGGAACTTGCATCTCGCTTCGAAGACTAAAGCGAAGCTAAACAAATAGTTTCACTCAGTTTTACATGCCAAGAGTTTTCAGAGGCTCTAGTCCCGCAG
>JBCDKX010000125.1:0-9634 GCA_038746055.1 Pseudomonadota bacterium | reverse complement strand
ATTTAGAGCCCGCACCCGCTGCTCAATCCCGCGCGTAAGCTTGCGCCATTCAGCGGCAGTGATAATGCGCGGCACCATGTCAAAGGGGATCAAGCGCTCTTCGGCTTCATCCTCGCCATAGACATTGAAAGTAATGCCAGTGCGGCGGAAGCTCTCGTCAGCTTCGGAATTCTTGCGCTTCAGAAATGCGGGCTCTTGCGTGTCGTACCATTGGCCATAGGCAGCGTAAGCAGAGCGGACATTTCCCGCAGGATCGCTCATCTCGTCAAAGTTGTCTGCTTCGCCGGGCTCGCCACCAGCCATCTGCACCCCGCTTCGATTGCTGCATGTGCACAATGCAGTCTAACGTGGAAGTGTCAAAAGAAAAGTAGGGAATCTAGTCGTTTGTCTGGTCGAGTTCTTTCAACACTGCGCAAATCGCCCTGGGATCGTAAGTAAAACCAGAGTGGGTGCAGCGAAGGGCAATGGCTCGGTCGCGCTCACCTGCTTTACCAGCTGCGCTGCGCGGTCCGATTGCGCCATCATTGGGGCTCCACAAAGCAACAGTTGGAACCTCAGGCTTGACCGCAGTATCGGTTTCAATTCCAGGCTCATCAACGCTCTCGCCAGTGACAACCGAATAGAGCCGCCAGATATTGTTATTGCGCCGTGAGCCAGAAAAGGGTGAGCCCATGGTGATGACCTTGGTGATGAGATCGGGATGCAGCTTCGCCAGCTCGCGCGCATAGAGCCCGCCAAGGCTCCACCCGACAAGCGCCACCGGTCCGCCACTGTCCTTACAGACCTGGGCGAGCCGCGCCTCAAGCGCCTCCAACGTCTCTTCCGCAACACCCCAATTGCGGCCTTGGCCCCAGTCTTTAACCGTATGCCCAGCCTCTTCGAGCCGCTCCGCCATATAACGCATGCGCGATGGGCCATGACCAAAGCCCGGAAACAGAATGACCGTCTGCGGATGCCTGGCCAACGGCACGTCAAATTTGCGCATCAGCCGGCGCGCAGGCTCGATCAGCAAATCCGCTTCAGCCATCAGTTTGAAAAGGCTGGGCTTACCCTTCTCTTCTTCCGCGTAGTCGCCTGAGGCCAGCTGAATTCGCCGGGCAAGCTCGGTTTCATTGAGCGCTGCTTTAGAGGAAGCGAGGAAGTGTTCGATCTTGGACATTTCGCCCAACATACACTCAGGGTGAGTGAACGCATAGTGAAGCCCAGTCTTTGGTCTGGCCACATATATGCGCTCACGCACCAACGAAAAGGCGGCCAGATTGCTCCAGCCGCCCTGTCATTTCACCAAACCCTTGGGGTTTATTCAGAGCACTCGCCGACCAGTTTACCTCCGCTCTTCGCGCTGATCTTCATCACGCCCATTTCCCCGCCTTCGACGGAGATATCCATCTCCATCGCATAGCTGGTTTCGTCATAGGTGCCGGTGTTGGTTATTGTTGCCTTGCCCGAAACCGGATCGTTGCAAGTCATTGCCATATCGACCGAACCGCCTGCAAACTCGAACTTTGAATATTCGCAATCGGCAGAATCGTTGCCAGAGAACATTTCGGCCGCTGGCTCTTTCGCTTCTGCCTCAGTAACGCAGGATTTCGTGGTGGTTTTCTGTCCGCGCATTGTTTCCAGAACTGATCCCATCATGCCACGCGCTTCAGCGGGAAATTGGCTTTCATCGAATTCAATCTCGACGAACTCCACCGTGTTCTCCCACTCACCGGGTGTTATCCCGATGTCTGAATTTGCCAGAGCTGCTTGCGCTTCGCCTTGAGTGATTGTGCCATCGCGATCCGTATCCGCATCAGGGGCACCCCCGCAGGCGGTCAGTGCAAACACCGATGTTAGCAGAACCGCGCCCATACACTTGGGTAAAATCATAACTTCAAATTCCTCCCTCATTGCGTGAGGGTGAATAAAGCGCATGAAAGCGCTTCACAACCGCCTTGTGATGCGGCGTGCGATGTACCATATATGTTCGCATGTCAGAATTGGTGATTAGACGCGGCCTTGAAGAACCCGAAACTGGGGAGGAATTCACCCCGCATCGGCCCGCCCGACCCGAAAAATCGATGCCCGGCAAGCCTTTCAAACTCGTCGCGGATTATGAGCCCTCCGGGGACCAACCGACCGCTATTGCGGAGCTTGTTGCGGGCGCGCGAGAAGGCGAACAAACGCAAACGCTGTTGGGTGTGACGGGTTCCGGCAAGACCTTCACCATGGCGAGCGTCATCCAGGAATTGCAACGCCCTGCCCTGATCCTTGCGCCAAACAAAATTCTCGCCGCGCAGCTCTATGGAGAGATGAAGAGCTTTTTCCCCGAGAATGCGGTTGAGTACTTTGTCTCCTACTACGATTATTACCAGCCCGAGGCCTATGTGCCGCGCTCCGACACTTATATCGAGAAAGAGTCGAGCGTAAACGAAGCTATCGACCGCATGCGCCACTCTGCAACGCGCGCGCTGCTCGAACGCGATGATGTGGTGATCGTCGCCTCGGTTTCGTGCCTTTACGGGATCGGTTCGGTCGAGACTTATTCTGCAATGGTCTTCGATATCAAGAAAGACGAGAGCGTTGACCAGCGTGAGCTGATCCGAAAGCTCGTCTCGCTGCAATATAAACGTAATGACGCAGCTTTTGCGCGCGGTTGCTTTAGGGTGCGCGGAGACAATCTGGAGCTCTTCCCCAGCCACTATGAGGACATGGCTTGGCGCATCGGCTTTTTTGGCGATGAGATTGAGGAGATTGCGGAGTTTGACCCACTGACCGGCAAGACTGGGGCGAAGCTCGACAAGGTGCGGGTCTATGCAAATTCACACTATGTGACGCCTGGCCCAACGATGAAACAGGCGACCGAAGCGATCAAATTTGAACTTGCCGAACGGTTGAAGGAGCTTGAGGCCGAAGGGCAGCTGTTGGAGCACCAACGGCTTGAACAGCGCACCCATTTCGACCTTGAGATGATCGGAGCCACGGGCTCTTGCAATGGAATTGAGAATTACAGCCGCTTTCTTACCGGGCGTCTTCCGGGTGAACCACCACCCACCCTGTTCGAATATCTGCCTGAAAATGCGCTGCTATTTGTCGATGAGAGCCACCAGACAGTGCCGCAAATCGGTGCGATGGCGCGCGGGGACCACCGGCGCAAACTCACACTCGCCGAATTTGGCTTCCGCCTGCCCAGCTGCATCGACAACCGCCCCTTGCGCTTCAACGAATGGAACGCGATGCGCCCGCAGACCTTCTGTGTCTCAGCGACACCCGGCCCGTGGGAGATCGAGCAGACGGGCGGCGTGTTCGCCGAACAGGTTATCCGGCCAACCGGCCTGATCGACCCGCCCGTCGAAATCCGCCCGGTCGAAGATCAGGTGCAAGACTGCATTCAAGAGTGCCTGGCGACCGCCAAGAAAGGCTACCGTACGCTGGTCACCACGCTGACCAAGCGAATGGCGGAAGACCTCACCGAGTTTATGCATGAGGCGGGCGTAAAGGTCCGCTATATGCACTCCGACGTCGAGACGCTGGAACGCATTGAGCTGATCCGTGATTTGCGGATGGGTGTTTACGATGTGCTGGTAGGGATCAACCTGCTGCGCGAGGGATTGGACATCCCCGAATGCGGCCTCGTGTGCATATTGGATGCCGACAAAGAGGGCTTCCTGCGCTCAGAGACAAGCCTCGTCCAGACGATCGGACGCGCGGCGCGCAATGTCGATGGCCGCGTGATCCTCTATGCGGACCGCATCACCGGGTCGATGGAGCGCGCCATGGCCGAAACCGACCGCAGGCGCGACAAGCAGAAAGCCTTTAACGAAGAACACGGGATCACTCCGCAAACGATCAAGCGCGATATCGCCGATATTGTTGCGCACACCGCCTCGCAGGACGGAGTGACTGTCGACACCGGCGATGATGAGGTCAACAATCTCGTCGGCCACAATCTGCGCAGCTACATCGAGGACCTCGAAAAACGCATGCGCGATGCGGCGGCTAATCTTGAGTTTGAGGAAGCCGGAAGACTGCGCGATGAAATCCGGCGGCTTGAGAATGATGAGCTGGGCTTGCCCGATGAACAGAAGAAAGCACCGAGGGTCGGGCGGAGTAACGAGGGTAAGCCGGGGACGCGTAAGACGCGGTACGGCAAGATCAGGGCTAAACGGATGGGTGGGAAGCCTTGAAGTATACAGCGTTGGTCTCTGTCTTTGCCCTCGCCGCCTGCAAACCACCTCCCACGGATGCAGATATGCTGCGCGATATGCCTGAGGCATCGCTAAGTTTTGCCTCCGCTCCTCTACCCTCACCCGATACCCACGGCGCCAAGTGGGCCCTCTCCACGCGGTCAGACCGACGCATCATCTACGGCGTTCCGGGAGAGCCAGCCTTGCTCGCACTCGAATGCCTCGAAGTGTCAGAAACCAGTGAACCAGAGCTCGCTATAATCCGTTTTTCTCCAGCCGATGAAGGGGCTGGCGCACTGCTAGCGTTCGTTGGCAATGGTCATATCGGCCGGATCAAAGTTGATGCGAGCGAGCTGGGCGAGAAGACTGTCTGGCAAGGCCAACTCAGCGCGACCGATAGCTCGTGGGAACCGCTCGTCGGGCCGCGCGAACTCACTGCCACTGTGCCGGGCGCGGGGATGGTAGCGCTGAACCCCAGCTCTATACCGGGACTTCTCATTGCGGCATGCCGCTTAGGTGAGGACTTGAACAAAGGCGATGTTTCCGGGTTTCAAGGAGAGGACATCCTTAGCCCTGATGCGGAGGTCTCACCGGCTTTTTCGCGCCCGCTCACTAAGTAGCTCCGGAGTCAGAACCTGCGGCAATTGCTCTGCCTCTTCACCCGGTTCATACCAGAGATAAAGCGGCACACCTGCAGCTCCTTGCTCGGTGAGGAACATGGTGATCTCTTCATCGCGCACCGTCCAGTCGCCGACTATCGCCATTACACCCGCCTCCGCAAACACCTCCGCCGTCGCCTCGCGCTCAATCGCGACACTCTCATTGACCTTGCAGGTGACGCACCAATCAGCGGTGAACCATACAAACACTGGCTGCCCCGACGCCCGAGCCTCAGCCAGCACCTCGCGGCTGAAGGCTTGCGGCTCCAGCAATGAAGCCGCAAGGTCACGTGAGGGCGGTGCATAGCCATAAGGCAGCGCAAAGGCCCCGAAGATCAAAAATGGCGCCGCGACCAATCCAAAGGCTGGCCAAGCCATCTTTCCTGCTCGCTGAAGCCGACCCACCACGAACAGTGCGAGCACAATTCCGAACAGCATCACCAGCGCAAACAGAGCGAACCCGCGCCCGCCCAATTGCGCGGTAAGCCAAACAAGCGCCAATGCCGTAAGCCCCATCGGGATCGCCATGGCCTTGCGGAAGGTGTCCATCCAGGCGCCGGGCTTAGGGAGCCTTTTTCGCAGCATAGGGACGAAGCCGATGGCAAGGAACGGCAGGGCGAGGCCTAGTCCAAGCATTGCGAAAAGCAGCAGAGCCAAGGGTGTAGGCAAGAGCAATGCTGCGCCCAATGCCGCCGCCATAAATGGACCAGTGCACGGCGTCGCCGCGATCGCTGCGAGCAGGCCAGTGCCAAAAGCGCTGCGGCCCTGGCCGTTTCCCGTGTCGATGCTGGGCAGCTCGAAAATTCCGGCAAAGTTCATGGTGATAATAGCCGCCAGCACCAGCAGTGCGATCACCACGCTTGGGGATTGCAGCTGAAATGCCCAGCCGACTTGCTCGCCCGCCGCCCGCAAAGCCAACATGATTGCGCCCAACGCTGCGCAGGCGATTATCACGCCAGCGGTGTAGGCAATCCCCTCAGATCGTGCCTCCGCCTCGCTGCCGCCAGCACGTGCAAGGCTCAGCGCTTTGAGGCTAAGGATTGGGAAGACGCAGGGCATGATGTTGAGGATGAGGCCTCCGACAAGAGCCCCGAGAACAAGCGACCACAAAGGAGGGGTTAGATCTTCGGCGCTGTTCATCGTCACCATAAGCTCACCACCAGCGGGAACGTCTCCTGCCTCAGCAACAAAGCGCACCCCAGTGGCAGCGCCAAACGACAGGATACCTTCAATCCGATCAGCCTCGCCTGTGCCAAACTCGTTTAGCGGCACCTCAACCACCAAACGGTCACCATCACGCCAGAAGGTCTGGAAGGGAGCGTATTCAACAAGCTGTGTGTTCGCGATGAATACATAGGGATCAGGCAACTCGACGCTTTCTGGCAAGGGAATACCAAGCCGAAGCATATCGCCAGACAGCGCAAACGCTGCTGCCGCATCGAGCATTGGGGCGACCTGCGCTCGCCAGCGGACAAAATCACCACCCTGACCAGCGCTCAACACCGCGCCCTGCGGGACACATATCTCATCGGTGCAAGCGAGATATTCGACCACACCTGTTACCTCAGGGATCCCGTCAATCGCCGCGTCATCAGGCACTTCAACGGGCACCAGCACCGCATATTCGCCCTCGTAAATGTGGTTCATTAGCTCTGCGATAAGCAGCCGCTTTGGAACCGGATATAGTGCCTCGCCAGGTTCCCATCCTTGGGGCAAATCGAGCGCTAACTGCATGCCCAGCCCTGCATCACCGGGATTGGCCCAATAGCCATGCCATTCAGCAGCGCTGGGCCTGAACCTCAGCGCCAACGTCCAAGTTTCGCCCGCCCGCGGCGCACCATCGGCGAAGAGATCGACTGAAATGCGCTCGTCTCCGGCCCGCTCAATGCGTTGGAGCGCACGTTCACGGGCCGTATCCACCTCTTGTGCCAGCAAGCTTTGCGGGACCACCAAGAGCGCTGCAATAGCGAGCACAAGTGCCTTTACCCATGCAATACGCTCAAAAGGAGATGCAGCGAACAAGCTTGCCTCAATCTAGTTGGTGAACCTAATTAACGCCCTAGCGAGCTAGATAGTCTTCGCAAGGACCACTTGAAGAGTTACTACGTCCCAATGAGCAAATCTGCAGACCATGAAACCCGTGACCTTTTGATCCTCGGCGGCGGCCTGGTGGGCATGACGCTGGCCCTGACGGCCGCAAAGCAAGGCATTTCCAGCCATGTCATCGACCGAGCTGACCCGGCTGAACTCACCAAGGAAGGCTTTGACGACCGTGCGACCGCGATCTCAACGGCCAGCTGGCACCTTTTCACCAATATCGGCATTGCCGATTATTTGGAACCATTCGCCTGTGATATCTCAAGTATTGCGGTGACCGACCAGAACAAGCCTGGCCGCATTGACTTCACGCCTGAGCCGCATGAGGGCACTTTGGGCCGGATGTTCCCAAACCGGCGGTTGCGCCTCGCTCTATTTGAAGCAGCGGCGAAAGAACCGCTCATCAATTGGGTTTCCAAAGCCGAAATTGCGGAGCGCCAGCGCAACGAATTTGGCGTTGCAGCGACGCTTGGAGACGGGCGCACACTCAAAGGGCGTTTGATGGTGGCTGCTGAAGGTCGCCAATCGCCAACCCGCGATAAGGCCGGCATTTCAATCGCCAAATGGGATTATAAGCACGCTGCTATTATCGCTGGCCTCACCCATTCGAAGCCCCATGACAATGTCGCTTGGGAAATCTTCTATCCCGCCGGGCCATTTGCCCTCCTGCCATTGAATGATGACGAAGACGGGACCCATCGCTCATGCCTGGTTTGGACGGTGTCCGAGGCGGATGGCAAAGGCGTTACCAAGCTGGGCGACCGTGCCTTTATGGCCGAAGTGCAGAAACGCATGGGCGATGTCCTGGGAGAGGTGACGAGCGTTGGCGCGCGTTCAAGCTGGCCGCTGGGTTTCCACCACACGGCCAAGATCACCGGAGAACGGCTTGCACTGATTGGCGATGCCGCTCACGGGATTCACCCGATTGCCGGCCAAGGTCTTAATCTGGGACTGCGAGATGTCGGGGCCTTGGTGCAGGTTCTGGTCGAAGGGGCACGAATTGGGCTCGATCCGGGCGATCCGGAACTTCTGAAGCGCTATGAAAACTGGCGTGGGCTCGACAGCTTTATGGTCGCACTGGCAACCGATGGCCTCACCCGCCTTTTTGGCGTGCCAACCGGCGCCGCAAGCGCAGTGCGCCGGCTCGGGATGGCAGCGGTTCAGCGCACACCGCTGCTGAAGACCTTCTTTATGGATGAAGCCCGCGGTGTTTCCGGCGATTTGCCAGAGCTCTTAAGAGCCTAATCCTCGCCTTCGCGGTCAATCGGGCTTGGCTGTGTTACCACATTGCCCGCGCCATCACGCAGGCCACTCTGATCCAGCACAGCAGCCGTTTCAATCACTTCAAGCGCTTCCATCGCCGCCTTGAAGCGCTCGGCATCGGCGATCCACGCTTCGGCCTGCGCAGCGCCCGGCATGCCCTTGATCTCATCAATCGCATTCTGATAGCGGCCCTGCTCCAACGAAATGCGCGCCCGTTCAAGGCGACGTTGGGGCTGCGGCGAAGGCGTGCTTTCGCGGCGTACGACGAATAATTGGCCAAGTTCGCGCTGGAGCCTCGCCCAGCTAACGCCCTCTTCGCGCTCGATCAATTGCGGGCCCAACCCGTCGAGCCGCGCGGTGAGATTGTCGATCCGCAAGGGGTCGCGCGAAAAGCTGACAATCGTCGCCACCGCATTCGGCCACTGATCGGAAAACCTCAGACGCAGCTGATCAGCAAGATAGCCCAGCTCTGCCCCGCGCTCGACCGCGCGTCGAGTAGCAAAGGCGATCAGCAGGCCCTCTGCTCGCGCAGCATTGCCAGCGGCGGCTTGTGCTTGCAGGTCAAGCCGGGCGAGACGTTGTTCGGCGGCAGCCAGTCTTTGGTCGATCCCGCCTTGCTGATCGACCACGCGTGTCACCACTTCAGCTGCACCCTCAGCATCACCCTCTTCAAGAGCGGCCACTGCCTCTGCCAAGGGGGTCGGCGCAGCCGAAGTAACAGACTGCGGGCTGGGCGCAGTTTCGCCATCCACAAGCGCAGCTGACGGCAACTCAGGCGCCCTTTCGGTGGCCGCCATGACCGGCTCATCCGGCTGCATATTGTACCAGACAACATAGCCGACCAATGCGCCGCCAATGCCAAATGAGGCCAGCGCAGCGGCCAGAAAACGGCCCCTTGAGGCTGGCTTTCTGCGGCTGCCGAATTTTGATTCCATGGTGTTCCTGCCTTGCCGGCCCGTTTTTGTGATCCCTCCGCTATAACCGAAGGTGACCGCAACTGTTTTGCTTTATATGCACCTTGCCCGCACTAATTCCAACATCACGCGGTCATTTGGGGATTCTGCGACGTGGATATCGGCCCAGCCCTTTCCCGCCGCTGATGCAACCCGCGGTCCGATTGCAAAAAGAGTTATTTGGTCGCGGCGGAGCGCCAGACGGTGCGCCTCTCTGTCAAACTGACGAGCCGCGGCAGCCGAATGCAGGAGCACTCTGAGGCCCATTTCGTCTAGATTGCGGACATCCTTAGGCAAGTTGAGCGCCACGGCCTCGTAGACGATATGGGTCTCAATGCTCACGCCAGATGGCGCCGAAAGCGCCACATGCTCAGCTCCCGCAAGCCGCAAAAGTCGAGTGTCGCTAGGCACACGGTCTATCACATTTTGCAGGCCGCCTACGCCGATTAAAGCGACGGTGAAACCCGCCTGCTGCGCCGCTTCGGCAGTTGCT
>JBCDKX010000124.1:0-9689 GCA_038746055.1 Pseudomonadota bacterium | reverse complement strand
CTGAGGCGAGGGTAGCGGAGGGGTGGCTGAGGCCGAGCTTCCGCACATCTATTCGATCGCCGCGCATCGCGGCTTTGCTGATGCGCTCGTTGCAGGTCTTGTGCCTCGTTATGCTGAGAAAGATGTAGGCCTTGCGCGCCTGACCCTGCTGGTGCCGAGTTCAAGAGCTGCACGCACCATTGCTGAGGCTTTCATTCGTCACACTGGCGAGACAGGCCAGGCAGGCTTGTTAATGCCGCGCATGGTGACCATCGGCGATCTTGAGCTGGATGAGGCCTTGGGTGCGCTCCTCGATCCGCTTGGGGCCAGCGACATTCCACCTGCAACCGAACCCACGCTGCGCTGGCTGGAGCTCGCGCGA
Source organism: Pseudomonadota bacterium (assembly GCA_038746055.1). Classification (GTDB taxonomy): domain Bacteria; phylum Pseudomonadota; class Alphaproteobacteria; order Sphingomonadales; family Sphingomonadaceae; genus Erythrobacter. The sequence continues at coordinate 9,328 of JBCDKX010000124.1, read as the reverse complement.
CTGATTGCCATCGAACGGGCCGAAGCCGGTGATCCTCCGTTGCCGGGTGCTGCCCGTTTGCGCATGGCGCGTGAGCTTGGTCGAACGATGGATCGTTTGCTGGTGGAGGAGAAGTCACCGGAAGATCTCTTAAGCGGACCTATCCTCGACATGCTGGGTGATCTTTCTGACCACTGGCAGCATTCGCTGCGGCTGTTTGCACGAGTGCAGGCGAGGTGGCGGACCCGCCTTGTTGAAAACGGCGAGGTCGATGCAGCCACCCGTCGTAACCAGCTGTTCGACCGCGCAACCAAGCGTTGGAAAGATGAGCCCCCTGAGAGCCCGATAGTCGCGGCCGGGGTCACCAGTGCCTCACCTGCCTTGGCGCGGATGCTGCGTGGGGTGGCGGATCTTCCTGCTGGTGCAGTGATCCTGCCAGATCTTGACCTCTCACTTTCGCAGGAAGCGTGGGAGGAACTTGGCAGGGCAGGCGCTACGCCTGAGCCTGGTGGTGAGGCCTTTGGTAAGAAAGACGCGCTCACCCACCCGCAATATCACCTTAAATTGCTGCTCGAGCGTATGGGGATTGCGCGCGCTGAAGTTCGCCCGTGGCACCGCTCTGGGATGAGCGCGAGCCAGCCCTCCCGCTCGGTCGCGATCAGCTCGCTGTTCTTGCCACCGCAGGCCAGTCAGGCGTGGGCGAGCTTGGAACCCGACAAACGGCAGCTCGGTGACGTGCGGCTGATGACCAGCGCGACGGTGGAAGAGGAGGCGCAGAGCATTGCCATGCTGGTGCGTGAGGCGCTGGCGGTGCCCAAAAAGCGCATCGCGGTGATCAGCGCGGACCGCTCGCTTGCCCGGCGCGTGGCGCAGAATTTGCAGCGTTGGAATATCGATGCAGATGATACAGCAGGGCGCGCGTTGTCGCTTACCCCGGCGGGTCGCATGTTCGGTCTCCTGGCAGATCTCGTCGTGCATGGCCCCGCGCCAGCGCAATTGGTTGCGGCGCTCGCTCATCCTCTGGTACTGCGTGACGATCCCGATGCACGCCGCGCTTGGTTGAGCTCATTACGGCGGTTTGACAGAGCTTTGCGTGGTCCATCGCCCGCGCCTGGTTTTGCGCCGTTGCGTGACATCGCTCGTACAGCAGACGTGCTCGAGTGGTGGGACAAGGCCGAACAGATACTCACTCCACTGATAGACTTGCCGGTCGAGCTTGCGCTTGCTGACACGCTCGACTTGCTGGCTCAAGCAGGAGAGGCACTTGCAGGCGAGGCGCTGTGGTCGCGCGAGGATGGTCGGGCGCTGTCCGCCATGGTTGAAGATGTGCGGCTGCATGCGCGCCTGCTCGGCACAGAGGTTGCCCCAGCAGACCTTGCTGGCATTTTGCGCGATGCAATGGACGAGATCGCAGTGCGCCCTCCCTATGGCGGCCATCCGCGTGTTGCGATTTACGGGTTGTTGGAATCAAGGCTTGCGCGTGCTGATCTCGTAATCTGTGGCGGGCTTAATGAAGGCAGTTGGCCTCAAGCACCGGGCTCAGATGCGTTGTTAGCGCCAGGCGTGCTCCGAGCACTTGGTGTTCCCGGAGCCGAGTTCCGTATCGGTCTTGCGGCTCACGATCTGGCCGGAGCGCTGGGAGCGCCCGAGGTGGTGCTCAGCCGGGCTCAGCGCGATGCGGATGGACCCACTTTGCCCTCGCGCTTTCTCTTGCGTGTCGAGGCCCTACTCGGTGAGCTGGCAGACGACGCGAAGGAAACGCGGATGCGGGGACTCCTGGAACAGCTTGACCGGGCGCCAGACCCTGCGCCGCCATATCTGCGTCCGAGACCTTGCCCGAGCGCGGAGCAGCGCCGTGTCGATATAAAAGTCACTGCATTGGACCGGCTTTTGGGTGATCCCTATCAGTTCTATGCGAGCGAAATTCTTGGTCTGCGTAAGCTCGAGCCGCTTGCAGCCGACCCTTTTAGCGATCCGGCTTTGCGGGGGACTTTGGTCCACGATATCCTCGATGCGTGGCACAAGGCGCGGGTGACTGATCCAGGCTTGGAGATCACGGATTTTGCCGAGCAAAAATTCGCCGAGGCCCAGGTCCACCCGCTTTTCAAAGGCCTGTGGCAGCCACGCCTAATCGCCGCACTCGAACGTTTTGGGCAATGGGTTGATCGACAAGCTACAGAGGGTCGCCGTGTGCTCGCAACCGAGGCCGATGGGTCGATGATAGTCGACGGCGTCAAAGTGCGAGGGCGCGCGGACCGGATTGATCAGCTACCTGACGGCACCTTGGCGATGGTTGATTACAAAACTGGTGGCCCGCCGACCAAGAAGGAGGTCGCCTTCGGATATCGCCTGCAATTGGGACTGCTTGGTTTGATCGCGCGCGATGGCGGCTTTGAGACAAACAATGGTCTCATTAGCAACACAACGAGCCGGTTCGAATATTGGTCTGCGCGCAAGAAAGATGGCGAATTTGGTGAGATCTTCGAGCCGTTGAAGCAGAGCGGCGGGCAGATCGGCCTCATGCAAGACGAGTTCCTGCCTGAACATCAGAGATATCTCATGAACGCCATCCACCGTTTTATCCTCGGCAAGGCCCCCTTCATTGCCAAGGAAAACCCCGATTATCCCGGCTATTCAGATTACGATCAGTTGATGCGGCTGGAGGAGTGGATTGTACAGGTCAGCGAAACACGAGAGAAAGACGAAGCATGAGCGGCGCCGTTTTTCCTCTGCAGGACAATCAACTGGACGCGGCCAATCCGCGCGACAATGTTTGGCTCTCGGCGTCGGCTGGCACTGGGAAGACGCAGGTGCTTTCTGCGCGTGTGTTACGTTTGCTGCTCACACCTGGCGTCGATCCATCACAAATCCTGTGTCTCACCTTCACTAAGGCAGGTGCTGCCGAGATGGCGACGCGGATCAACTCGGTACTGGCCCGCTGGGTGAGGCTGGATACGGGAAGTCTGGGTAAGGAGCTCAAATTCCTTGGTGCCCCAATTGATCCTGCAACACAGGCGCATGCGCGCACGCTCTTTGCTAGCGTGCTCGATTGTCCCGGTGGCGGTCTCAGGATCGACACAATCCACGCTTTCTCACAGTGGCTGCTGGCAAACTTTCCGGAAGAAGCGGATCTGACCCCGGGCGCGCGCCCGATGGAAGACCGTGAGCGCGAACTGCTGGCGCGCGATGTTTTGGCTGAGATGTTGAGCGAAGACGAAGCAGCGTTTTCTAATGCCATTGCTCATTTTGCTAAAGTGAAAGATCCTGACGCCTTACGCATGTGGCTCATGCGCTGTGCCTTCCACTCGGATATGTGGGAAGGGCGCGGGGCCTGGCAAAGCCCGATGGAACCCCGGGTCAAAGCGCTGCTCGATATGCCAATTGATGCGGATGAGACCTGGGCGAGCGAGGTGCTCCACCCTGATGTTTTCCCCGATCATCAGCTCGCAGCAATGCTGCCCTTGATGCAAGGGTGGGACACCCAAACGGGCCGTGTGTGTGCTGAGTTCATTCCCATATGGCTTGGACTGGAGCCCGAGAAGCGCGCGGGGTATATTGAGCATTTCTATGAAACGATACTCGTCAAAGCGGGCACACCGCGCAAGATGGCGAAGCCTGCTAAGACCGATCCGACCTTGCCTGATAGGCAGGCGGAGATTGCTGCGGCTGTGGCGCTTTATAAAGAACGCCGTGCGCTCCTCAGCCTTGCAACTTTCCTCACCGGCTCACTGGAAATGGGCCGTGCGTTTTGGGAGCGCTGGGAGGCAGCAAAACTAAGGGAGGGCTATCTCGACTTTGATGATTTGATCCGCCGTGCGGTCACTCTGCTCGACAATTCCGACGCCTCTGCCTGGATCCGCTACAAGCTTGATCGTAGTTTTGACCATATTCTTATCGACGAAGCGCAAGATACCAATGCGGCGCAGTGGGACATTGTCTTTGCGCTCGTCGACGATTTCTTTTCAGGCGAGGGCGCTCGCGGCGACAAGGTCCGCACAATCTTCACCGTAGGAGATTATAAACAAGCGATTTTCGGGTTTCAGGGGACCTCTCCTGAGAATTTCGAGCTGGCTAAAGAGAAAGTCAAGGCGCGTATCGATGATGCTCGCTCCAACGCTCACGAAATGCGTGATCAGCGCCATTTGCCAACCTGGAATGACCTTGATCTGGGGCGCTCTTTCCGCACCGCGCTTCCGGTACTCGATTTCGTCAATCATACGATGGAACATATTGGGCATAGCGAATTCGGTCTTGCTAAACCGTCCGAACCGCATGTGGGGGATGATCGCGCTGGCCTTGTTGCCCTATGGGAGCCAGTTACCAGCATCCCTGATGCTGAGGATTATGAGCAAAGCGAACAGGATTGGCTGCCTGCCCATGATACGCAAATGGCCGAAAAAATCGCCGAGCAGGTGAGACTCTGGGTCAGCGACGAAGAGCCTTACGTGCTTGAAAAGGGGGCGCGCCGCCATGCACGCGCAGGCGATATCATGGTGCTGGTGCGCAAGCGTAGGGATTTGGCGGCGCAGATTGTGGCCAAGCTCCATGCCAAAGGCGTGGCAGTAGCAGGCGTCGACCGACTGCGTCTGGGTGCTCCCCTGGCAATCAAGGATTTGATGGCGGCTCTGCGCTTTGCTGCGCAGCCGCTTGACGATCTCAGCCTTGCAAACCTTCTGGTGTCTCCTCTTATCGCTTGGACGCAGGATGAACTCCTGGAGTTTGTCCCGCGTGCGCGCGGCAAGCGACTGTGGGAGCATTTGCGAGGCCACGAAGCGCCGCAGGTTGTCGAAACCATTGAGAAGCTGAAGACTCTCCTGGCCCGTGCCGATTTTGAGACGCCGCAAGCGCTGCTCGCTTGGTTGCTCACCGGACCATGGGCCGGGCGGCGGGAGTTGGTGTCGCGCCTTGGCCGTGAGGCGAATGATCCGATTGACGAGCTTTTGAATTCCGCCTTTGCCTATCAAAGCGCGCATACGCCCAGCCTGGTCGGATTTATTGAGTGGTTCGATGCGGGCACTGCTGATCTTAAGCGCGATGCCGATGAGGCTGGCGGCCAGGTTCGGGTGATGACCGTACATGGCTCCAAAGGCCTGCAAGCGCCGATCGTGATTCTTGCTGATGCGACCGGCGATCCGGACAAGAAAGGTGAGCTTAAGCTTGCCGATGATCCGCTTGATATTGGAGAGAAGCGGGCAAGACGTGTGCCGCTGCCCGCGCTCGCAAAAGAAGAGCGGGTGGGGCCGGTCGAGAAAGCGCAAGAGGACTCTGAGGTCGCAGCGATGCAGGAGCACTGGCGGCTTCTTTATGTCGCCATGACGCGGGCCGAAGAGGCGCTGTTTATCGGTGGATCGCTTGGACCAAGGCGAGTGAAGGCTGGGGGGGCGCATGAAGACAGTTGGTATGCAAGGTTGGAACCGGTGTTTGATGGTCCGGTGCTCGAAGACCCAATTTGGGGTACGCGACATGAATGGGGTACGCGGGCTGATCCGCTTGCAACTGTGGATGAAACGCAGAGTGAGAAATCGCCAGCAGAGCCGCCTTCATGGCTAACCGAACCCATTGGCGAAGAGCCCAGACCGCCGCGCCCGCTTGCGCCTAGTTCCGCCGGAGAGGAGCAGGGGGCTGATCCGCCGCTCGCTCCGGAGCTTGCGAAAAATGCTGCGCGGCGCGGGACTTTGATCCATGCCTTGCTTGAGCGGCTCCCGGATGTTCCGACCAACGAACGTCACGCAGCAGGAATAAGTTGGCTTGAAAGGCGTGCACGAGATCTCGACGCATCAATGCGCGAAGAAATGCTCGATAGCGTTCTGAAAGTCCTTGAAAGCTCTGATTTCTTAGAGATTTTCTCGCCTCAAGCGCTTGCTGAGGTGCCGCTGACTGCGCAAGTAAACGGGGTCGTGATCGCAGGAGCTGTCGATCGCTTGCTGGTTACAGATAAGGAAATCACTGTGGTCGATTACAAGACCACACGCCGCCCTCCGCGAACCCTCCATGAAGTTCCCAAGAGCACACTCACGCAAATGGCGGCCTATGTTGCGGCGCTGCAGGCAATTTATCCTGACAGGGTGATCCGTGCTGCGATCCTATATACCCATGCGCCGATTTTGCTCGACATCCCGCAGGATACGCTCACCGCACACAAAAGAAGTTTGGGACAGGAACAGGATAAGTTTGCGCCCGTGGATATTGAGTGAGTGGCTGTCACCGCCTACTTGAGAATGGATCACAACTAAGGAGTCGCCACTATGGCCACCGTCAATGTCACCGATGATAGCTTTAAAAGCGATGTGCTTGAAAGCGATAAGCCGGTCCTAGTCGATTTTTGGGCTGATTGGTGCGGTCCATGTAAGATGATTGCACCGGCGCTGGAGGAAATCAGCGAAGAGCTCGGCGAAAGCGTAACTATTGCCAAGATGGACATCATGGAAAACACCAACGTACCTGGTGAGATGGGTGTACAGTCGATCCCACTCATGGTGCTTTTCAAAAATGGTGAGCCCATTGCCCGCAAAGTGGGCGCAGCTCCGAAGAGCCAATTGAAAGAATGGATTGAAGGTGAGATCTAAAAGCCTTCACGAGTGCTTTAGTCCTGCAGTCTGGCAACAAACTTGTCCCAGATTGCGGGGCTGGATGCACCAAGCAAGCCTTTGAAGTCACCAGACCCGCCGTGCTCATCGACGCGATACTCGCTACCATCAACCCGTGCGGCTTTTCCGCCAGCTTCATTAAGCCACAACACCCCTGCCGCATGGTCCCAGGCCAAGGTGCGTTTGAAGCTAGAAACATCATTCTCGCCTAGAGCCAGGCGCGGATATTGTTCAGCTGCACACCGCGGAATATCGACCAGAGTGTAATACGGGGCAAGCTTTGCGTCGACCATGGCGTTTTGCTCCAGGGTTAGGAACATTCGGCTTACCGCTACAACGGGTGGTTCTTGCCCGGTTGTTTTGGCCTGCATTCTCTCACCATTGATAAATGCGCCTTCGCCTTTGCGCGCGTGGCACAAGCGATCTTTGATCGGATCATAAAGCCAGCCGGCCACCGTTACCCCGGCATCCGCCAGTGCGATGATAATGCCAAATGGTTCCTTTCCCTCGGTGAAATTGGCGGTGCCATCAAGCGGATCGATAATCCAGCACGGGCCGCTTAGTTTCTGAAGGATGGTTGCATCGGCAGCCACTGCCTCCTCACCCACCACCGCCACATCAGGGGCGAGCCGGGTAAGCGCTTCAGTGAGAAATTGTTCGACTTCGCGGTCGACAATCGTGACGGGATCATCCTCGCCCTTCATCTCGATCTCATCATCCGCGAGCGCGCGAAACCGCGGCAGCATGCTGCGCTCCGCTGCAAAGCGGAGAAGGTCGCGGATTTCTGCATCGAGGGGGGAAAACTCGTTCATTAGCGCCGTTTATGAGCGGTAATCGGCATTGATCGAGATGTAGCCGTGGGTGAGGTCGCAGGTCCAAACTGTGGCTTGGCCTTCACCCAGACCCAGATCCACAGCAAGGTCAATCTCTTCACCTTTGAGGTGTTCGGCAACGGGTGCTTCGTCATAGTCCTCTACTGGCAGACCATCCCGCGCGGCCCAAACGCCGCCGAAAGCAATTGAGAGCCTATCGCGATCAGCCGGTTCACCCGCCTTGCCAACAGCCATCACCACGCGGCCCCAATTTGCGTCCTCACCAGCGATAGCAGTTTTGACGAGTGGAGAGTTGGCAATCGCCAAGCCCACGCGCCGGGCGCTGTCATCGTTAACTGCGCCAGCAACCCGCACGGAGATGAACTTGCTCGCCCCTTCGCCATCGCGCACCACCAATTGCGCGAGCTTCCGGCACACATCACCAAGCGCTGCGGCAAAGGCATCAGCCCCAGGGCTCTCCCACCCGGTAATTGGCGCATTGCCCGCCTTGCCGGTCGCGAACACCAGCACTGTGTCGCTGGTCGATGTATCGCCATCGACGGTGATGCAGGAGAAGGTCTGGAGGTTAGCTTCGTTTAGCAGCTCTTGCAGGAAGTCGGGAGCGACAGCAGCATCGGTGAAGACATAGCCCAGCATCGTGGCCATATCGGGCGCGATCATGCCGGAGCCCTTGATAATCCCACACAATTCCGCCCGGGTGCTGCCGAGCATCGCCGAGGCATGCGCACCCTTGTTGAATGTGTCAGTGGTGTTGATCGCAACCGCGGCATCCTCCCAACCGCTAGGCTCAGCAGTGAGGGCATTCGCGACACCTTCGCGCGCCTTATCTTTAGGTAGCGGCACGCCGATCACCCCGGTTGAGGACACAAGCACCTCGCTTGGCTCGCATCCAACGCCTTTAGCAACCTGCGCCTGAATAGCTTCGACTGCCTCGCGCCCACGATATCCGGTGAAAGCATTGGAGTTTCCCGCATTGACGATCAGCGCGCGGGCGGAGCCTGACTTTACCTGGTCGCGTCCAAGTTCAACCTCGGAAGAAGCACAGGCGCTTTGGGTGAATACGCCAGCAACACTTGTTCCCTCGGCAAGCTCGATGAAGGTGAGGTCGCAGCGATCCCATTGCTTGTACCGCGCTCGCGCCACACGCACGGTGACGCCCTCAATGGTAGGCATTTCCGGGAAGGGCAGAGCGAGGGGAGAAGTCTCAAGGTCCATGGTTCTCTACGCCCTAACGTGCATGAATGGGGCTATCAATCACAGCCCTCGTTGTTTTTCTCACGTAAGTTCGTGTAGTCGGCAATGGATGAGGACCAAACTACAGCTCGCTATCACCTGCTCATTTTTCCTTGCCTCGTCGGCATTCGCGCAGGACAATAATCCCAGAGTTCCTCTACCCAGTGGATTGGCAGCTTATTTACCGCCGAAAGTGCCAACTCCAAGTGATGGCGAGGCTGAGGATCTCGGTCGCCAGGTTGCACCGCATCGCAAGGCTTACGTCGCACCAACCAATTATGAGGCACTCGGCCCTAAACCGTCTGATTACCCGACAGAGTCGTGGGTTGCTGGACATGAAGGCGACGTCGGGTACACCTTGTATGTTGGGGAGGATGGTAAGCCGAAAGCCTGTGAGGTGACCGAAAGCTCAGGCTTTGAGTTATTGGATATGCAGGCGTGTAAGCTGTTGATGGAACGCAGTAAGTTTGAACCAGCAATCGACGCTGATGGCAATCGGGTTAGTGGGGAATTCTCCAGTCGTTATCGCTGGGCCAAGCGCGAGCCAGAATTCCCCGGCACGCTGACTGTCCATGTGGCCTATACTGTGAACGAGGATGGTACTTTGACCGATTGTGAGACCATTGAAATCAGCGGAAGCATCTCCGAACGCATGCAACGGCAGATTGAGCGCGAACCATGTCCCGGGATTAATGG
>JBCDKX010000123.1:0-9698 GCA_038746055.1 Pseudomonadota bacterium | reverse complement strand
GTGGCGCTGGGCGAAGCGCTTGAATTGGAAGCCGCGCAGCTGCCCAAAGGCACTGGCGATCCATCGGCTGCCAAGATCAAAGACCACACTTTGTGGATGGATGGCGAGGAACGCGTCGCGGTTATCTATGATCGCGGCAAGCTGCTGCAAGGCGATGTAATTCCGGGTCCGGCGATCATCACCGAGATGGATTCCACCACGCTTATCGAGCACGATTGCACCGCAACTATCGATGCGGTCGGTAATATCCTCATCAACCCTAATCAGGCGGAGGGCTAAACCATGCCAGCACAGATCATTGAAACCAATGCGACGCCGTTTGAACAAATTGAGATCGATCCGGTCACGCTCGACATTATCGAAAACGCATTGCGCAATGCACGGATCGAAATGGACGCGACGCTGGTGCGTACCGCCATGTCTCCGGGTATCCGTGAGCAAGGCGATGCTTTCCCGCTGATCGCTGATCCCAAGGGCAAGATGATTGTTGGCCAGTTCGGCAGCTTTATCGACGGCTTCTTAAAGGAATTTGACGGCACGCTCGAGGATGGCGACCTCATCTTCCTCTCCGATCCCTATTCCTGCGACGGAGCGGTCAGCCACTCCAACGATTGGCTGGTTCTACTCCCCGTCTTCAAAAACGGCCGCCTACTCGCCTACACCGCCATGTTCGGTCACCAGTCCGACATTGGCGGCGCGGTGCCCGGCTCAATGCCAATCGGCGCCTCCAGCATCTTTGAAGAAGGCGTGCGCATTCCGCCGGTAAAGGTCTGGAAAAAAGGCGAATATAACGAAGATCTGATGAAGCTCGTCATGCACCAGTCGCGCAAGGCCGATTGGTGTCAGGCCGATTTGAACGCGCTGATCGCCTCATGCCGAGTGGCGGCGCGCCGGGTGATCGAAATGGCCGATAGGTTTGGCGATGATGTCTATGTCTCCGCCACGAAGGAATTACTCGCCCGCAACTTCCGCGCGATGAAATCGCTCATCGCCATGGCGGTGGCGGAAGAGCCGGTCAGCTTTGAAGATTACATCTGCGATGATGGCAAAGGCTTTGGGCCCTACAAGATCAAATGCACCATGTGGCGCGAGGGCGAGAAGGTGATCCTCGACTTTGACGGGACCGATCCGCAAAGCTCGGCCTCGATCAACTTCCTGCTCAATCAGAACATGTTCAAGATGTTCTTTGGCATTTACATGATCATGGTGTTCGACCCGCAGATCCTGTTCAACGATGGCTATTACGACCTCATTGAAGTGCGCATTCCCGAAGGATCGATGCTGCGGCCCAAATTCCCCGCCGCGCTCTCTGGCCGCACCCATGCCTTAGGGCGGATTTTCGACGTGCTTGGCGGGCTACTGGGTCAGAAAACGCCCGAGTTCCTGAACGCCGCTGGCTTCAGCTCCAGCCCGCACCTCTTCTATTATGGTTGGGACAACCGCGAGGGCAAATCGGGTGATTGGTTCCAGCTGTTCCAAATCGGCTTTGGCGGTATTCCCGGACGGCCCCTTGGAGATGGCCCGGATGGTCACTCGCTCTGGCCGGGCTTTACCAATGTCCCCAATGAGTTTCTGGAACGCTATTTCCCGCTGCGGATCGAACGCTATTCAACCGAGCCCGATAGCGGCGGTGCAGGTGTCCACCGCGGCGGCAATGGCATTCACATCACCTATCGCTTCCTCACCGATGGCGAGATTGCGATCCATGATGACCGCTGGTTTGTGCCGCCTTGGGGCGTCAATGGCGGGCGTCCGGGTAAACGCGCGAAGAAGCTTTATGAGCATGCCGATGGCCGGGTCGAAGTGGTCGGCAATAAGGTTGAGGATTTGCATGTGAAGGCGGGCGATCAGCTGCACTTTGTCACCTGGGGTGGTGGCGGCTGGGGCGACCCCCTGGAGCGCGACGAAGAGCTGGTAGCGCTTGAAATCCGACAAGGTTTGGTCACCTCTGAAGGAGCGCGCGAGTATGGCGTTGTCGCTGATGCCAGCGGGGTGATCGATGCAAGCAGCACGGCTGAACTGCGTGGTGAAATGCGAGCGGCGCGCAACGAACTGCCATTGTTCGATTATGGCCCGCCGATTGATGAGCTGCGTATGGCTTCGCTTGAGGAAACAGGTCTTCCGGCACCCGTCCAGCCGGTATGGAATACCAGTCCTAACAAGGTGATGGAGGTCGCCGAGTGATACAGCCTAGTCAAACAGGCGCACTCTCGGGCCTTCGTGTTATTGAAATGGGGCAGCTACTGGCCGGCCCATTCTGTGGCCAGCTTCTGGGCGATATGGGCGCAGATGTGATTAAGATCGAGGCGCCCGGTAAAGGTGATCCGATGCGCGTCTGGGGGCAGGGCGAGGAAAAGGTCCAATGGGAAGTGATCGCGCGCAACAAGCGCTCGGTCACTTGCAATTTGCGCCTACCTCAAGGGCAAGATATTGCCGGCCAGCTGATCGCTAAAGCCGATATTCTGATTGAGAATTTTAAGCCCGGTACGCTGGAGAAATGGGGCCTTGGTCCCGACGAACTCCACAAAATCAATCCCTCCCTGATCATCGCGCGCATGTCGGGTTATGGTCAGACCGGGCCTTACTCCACCAGAGCCGGATTTGGCGGCATTGGTGAGGCCATGGGCGGCTGGCGCTATATCGTTGGCGATCCCGACCGTCCGCCCGCGCGTATGGGTGTCTCCATTGGCGACACGCTTTGTGCCAGCTACGGCGCGATGGGCGTGCTCGCCGCGCTCCATCACCGCGATAAAACCGGCGAAGGGCAGGTGATCGACACCGCGCTCTATGAAGCCGTGCTGCAAGTGATGGAGGGGCTCGTTCCCGAATATGATAAAAACGGGTTCATCCGCGAACGCTCAGGCTCAATCCTTCCCGGCATAGCGCCCAGCAATGTTTACACATGTAGCGATGGCCCGTTCATGATCGGTGCCAATAATGATGCGATATTTGCTCGCCTGTGCGAAGCCATGGACCGGCCAGAACTGGCTCGCGACGAGCGCTACACGACCCATTTGGCGCGCGGACAGCGTCAGACTGAACTCGACAACCTCATCAATGAATGGACCGCGACGCTGACAATGGACGAACTTGATCAACTCATGATCAAGCATTCCATCCCGGCCGGCCGTGTCTACACCGCCAAAGACATGCTGGAGGACCCGCATTTCCAGGACCGAGGAGCAATCATTGAGGTGGAAACCGAAGGCCACGGTAAGCTCAAGATGCAAAGTGCTTTTCCGCGTTTCTCCAAAACGCAAGGTGGCATTCGGCGTCCGGCTCCAGCGAGCCCGGGACAGCACAATGTCGAGGTAATGGGTGAACTGCTCGGCTGGGATGCTGAGCAGGTTTTGCAGATGGCTGAGCGCGGCCTGATGTAGGTCGCGCGCTCACGTGAGAATTCAGTTAGAACTTCACAAAGACGTTCACATTGGCGATGTGATCCATGCGGTCCTCGCCGTCGCGAAAGACCGTCTGATTGAGGTAGCCTGGAACCGCTTCGATGCCCTCGCCTAGGGGCACTGAAATACCGGCAAAGTTGCGCCATACACTCAGGCCGCCCCGCTGAACCTGGGTCTCATTGAGTTCTATAAAGGGCTCGGTGTAGGCGACCAGTTTATTGCTCTCCGAGATCGGTACTTTCAACTGTACGAAACTACGAAACCGCCATGAGGTGCCATCGGCTTCTTCAAAAGTGCGCTGCTCCAGTCGGGTCCTGGAATCGAGAGTAACTCCGTTGCTCTCAATCAGCCGGACATTCAGCTCCTGATAAAACCGGTGTTCATTAAGCTCAGGGGGCCCCACTGGGTCTGTGAGGATGTAGGCATAGCCACCGCCCAAGTTCACCTTGTTAGTGATGCGATAGCCGACAAAGGACCGCAGCAATAATTGCCCCAAGCGGTCCGCATCATTGGTAAAGCGCTCTTGTGCCTCACCGCGAATGAACCAGTCGCTGTCATCGCCAAGATCGATCGTGACAAACTGACCGGTCCAGATGTTAAAGTCATCTTCAGTGGCCGCAGCAGGCGTGGCGAGTGGTAATGCACATGCGCCAAACAAGAGCATCTTCATTGAGTTAGTTTTCACGTCTTGCCCTGATTTCTTATGGAGTCAGTCTGAGCAAAGAGGCTCAAACTCTTTAATGGATGGTTTTGCCAGTTTGCTGCGAGATTACTGATATAAATTGGCATGTGGAAGAGACTTATCATTCGGTGATTACAGGCATTTGCGGTGCTCCTTGTGGGGAAGGAGGGGGTTACAAGGGAGCACCGCATTGATGACCTTACCGGTCGCGCCGATGTGCTCGCAATACACATGCAGTGGATGAGACAAATCTGCCAACTGGTGGTCTTCTCGGCGTAGGCTGGTCGGCCTATGCACATTTGCGCTGGCAGACTATTAAGAGGCCATGCAAGATCCTCTCTCAGTCCTTCCTTCGGATGGTGAGACCATCGCCGAATTGCGCGAGCTTTATCGCGCGGCTGAATCTCGCGCTGCTCGCTTACGGCTTTTGGCGGTATCTGCGCGCGAACTGGCTGCTGCTACCAGCGCAACTCTCGATGATGTGGTTGACCGTTGTGCGGCCCGACTTGCTTTCTTCGTAGGCTGTAAAAGCGCGACCGTGGTGCGGACAGGTTCGCGAACTTCCCCTGAAACCGCAATTCCAATCTACGCTCCTGGCGACGATGGCCACGTTATTGCCTGGCTTCTTGTTGAGGGCCTGGAGGGTTTGAATGCAATCACGGATGAGGAGGACCGCGAAGCTTTTGACATGGAGCTTGATAAGCTTGGCCTGACCATTGACCGGATCCAGAAGGAGCGTGAGCGCGCTGAATTGCTTGCAACGCTGCAAGAACGCGAGAAGACCCTAGGCAAACTGTTGGACCAGATTTTCACGGCACAAGAGGAAGAACGCCGGCGAGTGAGTCATGAATTGCATGATGGTGTCGCACAAACGGCCACAGCTCTTGTACGCATGCTTGAAAGTCCCAAAGCTGGCTCGAGTGAGGATGACGCTGGGATCAAGCCTGCGGATATCGCGCGTTCGCTTGTGTCGGAGCTGCGTCGCGTGATTGCAGGACTTCGCCCCACCTTACTTGATGATCTCGGCTTGGTGCCAGCACTGCAGGCTTTGTTTGACAGTCTTGAGGCGGATGACTTCGAAATCAACCAGACCCTAATTCGGCGCGATGTGCGTTTGTCGCCTCTTATCGAAACTGCTGTGTTCCGGGTGGCGCAAGAAGCTGTTGCCAATATTCGCAAACATGCAGGAGGTCCCTGTACTGTTTCGGTCCTAGCGCGCTTTGACAGCGACCCGCTGCTCCTTCGCATCGAGGATGATGGGGCCGGCCCGTCTGAAGAAACTCGCAAGTCAGGTGCATGGTCGGGCAAGAATATTGGGATCGAGGTAATGAAGGAGCGCATGGCGGCCCTCGGCGGCTCTCTGAAATGGGGGGCGGGTGATAAGCGAGGCGTATATGTCGAAGCGCGCTTGCCAGCCGAAGTTTGAACTTTTGGATTGATTTATGTCTGCTTCTAAAACTTCCCCCAGCATTCTGATTGTCGATGATCATCAATTGGCGCGTGAGGGTCTGCGTGCGGTTCTTCTCGGCGACGACTTCAACGAGATTCATTTGGCCAGCACCGGCGAGGAAGCGATCGGCATGGTACGGCAGCTCCAGCCAGAGATAGTTCTTATGGATGTGCGCCTTGGCGACGGAATGGATGGACTTGAGGCGACGCGCCAGATCGTTGCGCTCAACCTGCCGACAAAGGTGATCATGCTAACCTTGCACGATATGCCGGGCTATGTGCGTACGGCACTTTCAGCTGGTGCAGCTGGTTATGTTCTCAAGGACACAGAAATTGGCGATCTGCGCAGCGCGATTGAGCAGGTGTTGGAAGGGCGCTCGGCGATCCCGCTCGATCTTGTGAGTGCTGCGATGAGTAGCCGGCCTGAGCCACGCGCGTCTGATGAGCTGGCAAATATTCTCACCAGCCGTGAGCAAGAAGTGGTCGCATTGGTTGCCGAAGGTCTCACCAATAAAGAGATTGCCCGCCGGCTGGAGATCAGTCCCGCAACGGTCAAGGTTCACGTTGAACGCTTGATTGCCAAATTGGGCGTTGCTGATCGGACACAGGCTGCTGTGCTTGCAACCAAGCTCAAATCCGATCAGATCGGAAGTGTATGAGTAAAGGCCCGAAGCGATTTTGGACTGACCGCCCGTTAGCATTCAAAGGCCTCGTGGTGGTGGCATTGCCGCTCGCGGTGCTGTTGGGGGCACTGTTTTCACTTTATCTTGCCTCAAGTGCTGAAACTCGCGCGGAAGATGATGTACGACGCGCCTTTGCTATCCAGCGTGACGTATATCAAGTGCGCGCATTGCTCGCAGAAGCAGCCGCAGGTGTGCGCGGCTACGCCTTGACGCGCGAAGAGCGTTTTCTTGCCCCTTATTATACCGCAGAAGAAGATCTGCCGACAACGCTTATGCGGCTCGAAGAGGCGATCGAAGATGAAACTGTGCGCCCGCGATTTGTTGAGCTTTTGAAAGTTACTCAAACTAAGCGCGACGGCCTGCGGGCCACTGTCGCGCTGACTCAAGCAGCAGGCCAACCTAACCTAGAACAGATCGAAGAGGCTCTCATAGCAAACAAGTTGGCCCTCGATGCTGTTCGCGCTGAAATCGACAATATCCAGAGGTTAGAAGGTATCGTGCTCGATCGCCGACGGGCATTGGTTGATGATGTGCGAACGCGGTTTCTGACATTGACCGCAGTGAGCGCGATAATCGGCCTATTGGGTAGCTTTGCTGCGGTGTATCTCTTTTCTACTGGTATTGTGCGCAGGGTTAGCAAGCTCGAAGGCGATGCTGAGCTTTTGGCGCGCGGCGAGCGTTTGGAAGCACCTCCGGAAGAGGCTGATGAGTTGGGCCAGCTGGCAAAGCGTCTTTCACGAGCGAGCGCGCTTCTCCGCAAGAGAGAGGATGATCTCAGGGCCAGTGAGGAGCGCTTTCGCCTCGTGATCGAACAAGTGCTTGATTACGGCATTTTTGCGCTCGATCAGGAAGGCATCGTTACCAGTTGGAATCTCGGGGCTGAACGCATCAAGGGCTGGCGAGCCGAAGAGATATTGGGGCAGCATTTCAGCCGCTTTTACCCATCGGATACAAAGGAATATCTTCCAGTAGAGATGCTCGACCGCGCGCGCGAAGAAGGCACTGCGGAAGACGAAGGCTGGCGTGTTCGCAAGGACGGGACGCGCTTTTGGGCAAATGTTGTCATCACCGCCTTACGTGCGGAAAATGGTGAATTGCAGGGGTTTGCGAAAGTAACTCGCGATATGACGGAGCGACGTCAGAGCGAAGAAGAACTGCGGCTTGCGCGTGAGGAGGCGGAAGCTGCCAACCGCGCAAAGAGTGAATTCCTATCGCGGACCAGCCATGAACTGCGCACGCCGCTCAACGCCATCTTGGGATTTGGTCAACTCCTGGAGATCGACGAGATGGACTTCACCAAGCCTCATCGCGATGCAATCCACCAAATCGCCAAAGCTGGTCGGCATCTGCTCGCTTTGATCAATGATCTGCTCAATATCTCTAGCATTGAAGCTGGAGCTGAAAAGATTGAGATTGAAGAAATCAATATCGCGAACCTGCTAGAGGAAGTGCGCGACCTAGCAGATCCGATCGTTTCGACCGCAGGTTTACGCTTTGAGATCGATCTGCCTGCGGTGGAGACAATTGTTCAAGCTGACAGGCGCCGCACCACTCAGGTCATTCTCAATCTCGTGAGCAATGCGGCAAAGTACAATGTTGATGGCTCTTTTGTACGGTTGGGCGCGGAAGGCTCGGGCAATCAAGTGACTGTCTATGTTGAGGACGATGGCCCCGGAGTTGATTTAGCTGTTCGCTCGCGGCTGTTTACCGCATTTGACCGCTTAGGCCAACAAAGGAAGTCCGGTAGCGAGGGGACCGGACTTGGTTTGGCACTTTCAAAGAGTCTCGTGGAATCGATGGGCGGAGTATTGGATTACACTCCGCGCGAACCCGGCGCGCGCTTCTGGTTCTCGCTGTCATCTATGACTATGCCACTCGACACTAAGCAAGCTGCAGAATAAGTCCACATCATGCCCGGACAAGTCATCGATCCTCAGGAAATCCTCGCGCGCCGCATTTTGGTGATCGACGATGAGGAAGCCAACGTTATTCTGTTGCGCAATCTTTTGCAGCGTGAAGGACATACCGATGTGCACTGTCTCACCCAGTCTACCGAGGCGCTACAATCCTATATCGATCTGGAGCCTGACTTGGTGCTGTTGGACTTGATGATGCCCGAGGTAGACGGCTTTCAACTGCTTGAGGCCTTTTCCCGTCACGATGCGCCAGATGAGTTTCGACCGGTCCTCGTATTGACCGCTGACACCACGATCCAAGCAAGGCGCAAGGCACTATCGCTTGGGGCAAAAGACTTTGTCGCCAAGCCCTTTGACGTTATCGAGATAGGCCTGAGAATTTCGAACTTGCTTGAGACGCGGCTGCTTTATGAGCGGCTGCGTTCTTCCTCTCCAAGTTAGATTGCCAATTCGCTCGCCGCTTTGGCGTGTGTCTTGATTTCGTCCACGCTCGCCCCTTCCGGTACGATCCAGCTCCCGCCAACACAGAGCACGTTGTTTAAGGCCAACCAATCGGGCGCAGTCTGTGCTGAGATACCGCCTGTCGGGCAGAATAGGCACTGCCCGAAGGGACCAGCTAAGGCTTTGAGAGCAGCGATACCGCCAGCGGCTACCGCCGGGAAAAACTTGAAATGGGATAGTCCCATGTCTGATCCGCGCATGATATCGCCCGCATTAGCAACACCGGGAAGGAACGGGAGCCCACTTGCGAGGGCCGCTTCGCCAAGTGATTGGGTTAGACCGGGTGAGACTATAAACTCTGCCCCAGCGCCGCGCGCTTCATCCAGTTGGCGAGCATTGATGACAGTGCCTGCGCCTACAATCGCACCCGGCACGAGGTTGATTTGTTTGATCGCTTCCATGGCATCCGGGGTGCGCAAGGTGACTTCGAGAACTGTGAGGCCACCGTCGACCAAAGCCTCGGCCTGCTCGCGCGCCTTCCCAACATCCTTGACTACCAAGACAGGAATGACTGGCGAGATTCGCATGATCCGATCGATCTCACCGGGATCGAAAGACTGAGTATCGTTCACTGGAAATCTCCATCAGCGCTTCGGTCCAGACGCCTCGCTCAACGTATAAAGCGAGCGCTGGAGTTGGGCGAGTGAAATTGACGTTCCCGAATTCGTATTCAGACGTCTGGCTGTTTGGGTTAGTAATCGGTTGGGTAACATGAGGTGAGATCATGGCTGGCGCCAGTTTTTTAAACTATCAACGTCGATCTTGCATCCGAGGATGCCTCGAACTGTATAGCAATCGCGAAGCTCCCACGCATTCGTGACGAGGCCGTTTTGCCGATATTAGCGCTAGTGCGTCTGTTATCGCAGCATCAGAGCAAGCGTATTTTGATCCGACTGCCACATATAGGTCGGGCTCTCCGCCCAAGCATGGACAATCGCGAGCCCAATCCCGCCGCCTGTCATGGGATCGGGCTCCGTAATTGGAGCCGCGCTTAGCGGATCGAACGGGGGGCCATCGTCCTTGATCTCGACCCTGACCGCGCTTTCTGCCGCTCCAAGCTCCATTG
>JBCDKX010000122.1:0-9725 GCA_038746055.1 Pseudomonadota bacterium | reverse complement strand
TCAGAAACTGCAAGAGGGCGCTGCCATCGGTGACTTTATCGTCGATCCGCTGCCTCCGGTGGACCTTGGCCGTATCGATGCGCAATCCGCCAAGCAGGTGATCTTTCAAAAGGTCCGCGATGCTGAGCGTGAACGGCAGTTTGAAGAGTTCAAAGACCGCGCTGGCGAAGTCATCACCGGTGTGATCAAATCGGTCGAGTTCGGCCACGTAATCGTGAACCTCGGCCGCGCCGAGGGCGTGATCCGCCGTGATCAGCAAATCCCGCGTGAAGCCGCGCGTGTGGGTGAGCGTGTCCGCGCGCTCATCACCAAGGTTGAGCGCAACAATCGCGGGCCCCAAATCTTCCTTAGCCGCGCCGCGCCTGATTTCATGCGCAAGCTTTTCGCGCAGGAAGTGCCTGAGATTTACGACGGCATTATCGAGATCAAAGCCGCTGCTCGTGATCCGGGTTCGCGCGCCAAGATCGGCGTGATCAGCCACGACAGCTCGATCGATCCGGTTGGTGCCTGTGTCGGTATGAAAGGCTCGCGCGTTCAAGCCGTGGTGCAAGAGCTCCAAGGCGAGAAGATCGACATCATTCCATGGTCCGAAGACACTGCAACCTTTATCGTGAACGCGCTTCAGCCCGCAACGGTTGCCCGCGTGGTGCTCGATGAAGATGATGGGCGGATCGAAGTGGTGGTCCCTGACGACCAGCTTAGCCTTGCCATTGGTCGCCGTGGTCAAAACGTGCGTCTTGCGAGCCAACTGACCGCGCAGCAGATCGACATTATGACCGAGGAAGAGGCCAGCGAAAAACGCTCGAAAGAGTTCGCTGAGCGTTCGAAAATGTTCGAAGAAGAGCTCGACGTCGATGAAACCCTCTCACAGCTGCTGGTGGCCGAAGGCTTCGCCGAGCTTGAGGAAGTCGCTTATGTTGAGCTTGCTGAACTCGCCGCGATTGAAGGCTTTGACGAAGAGCTTGCTGAGGAACTCCAGAGCCGTGCGCTTGAAGCGATTGAGCGGGCTGAGGAAGCCTTCCGCACCGCTCGCCGCGAACTGGGCGTGGAAGATGCGATTGCTGAGCTGCCGCACTTGACCGAAGCGATGCTTGTCACGCTGGGTAAGGCCGGCCTCAAGACGCTTGACGATGTTGCTGACCTCGCAACAGACGAGCTGATCGCCAAGAAACGCGAAGCGCCGCGTCGCCGCAATAATCCGGATGGTCCCCCCATGCGCCGCCCGCCACAGCGCGAGCAGGACAAAGGCGGCGTGCTGGGCGAATATGGCCTGACCGAAGAGCAGGGCAACGAAATCATCATGGCCGCGCGTGCGCACTGGTTCGAGGACGAAGAGCCAGTAGCCGACGCCTCAACTCAGGAGGCCGCCGATGCGGACTCCCCACAATGAGTGCGTAAGCCCCGACATCACTGAAAAGAGCACTCCCGGAAGCAATTCCGGGAGCGAGAGGCCCTGTGCACCCTCCAGCCCCGAGCGCAAATGCGTCCTTTCGGGCGAAACCTTCCCGCGTGAGGAGCTGATCCGGCTCGCAGTATCGCCCGATGGCGAGGTGCTGCCTGACCCGCTGGCCAAGGCTCCCGGACGTGGCGCGTGGATTGCACCTGATCGCGCGGCGCTTGAAACCGCTATGTCTGAGGGCCATCTCAAAAAGGCGCTGCTGCGCGCGTTCAAGGGTGGTCCTGGAGGCGTGAAGCTTTCCTACAGCGACGATCTGCCCCTAGCCATCGAGCATGCTCTTAGGCGCACTCTCCTGGATCGACTCGGCCTCGAGCTTCGCGGTGGCAACATCGTGCTTGGCTCTGCCAAGATCGAAGAACATGCTCGTTCAGGCCGGATCGCGCTGCTTTTGCATGCCAGCGACAGCAGCGAAGATGGCCGTAAGAAGCTCGACCAAGCGTGGCGTGTGGGGACTGAACAAGAAGGCTCAGGCGCGCGTGGAATCGTCTTGCCACTGGACCGCGAGGCGGTGTCTGTGGCATTGGGCCGCGAAAATGTCGTGCATTTGGGGGTTTCCACCTCCTCTGGCGGGCGAAGTGAGGGCTCTGATACGCGCAAAAGCGCCTCTGGCCGGGTGGGGCAAGCGGTCACACGTCTCTCGCGTTTTTTGGGGAATGATCCTCCAAGTTGACGTGGCGCTGCCGCAAGACACGACAAGGGCGCCACAATCGCGCGCCGAACAAGAGATTTTTGAAGGACTAAAGAAGCTATAATGAGCGACGAAGAGAAAAAACCAGCACGCAAACCACTAGGCCTGAAAAAGGCGGTGGAAGCTGGCGAGGTCAAGCAGACCTTCAGCCACGGCCGCACTAATAAGGTGGCGGTTGAGGTGAAGCGTCGCCGCAAGCTGCTAAAGCCCGGTGAAACGCCTGCGCCCGCGCCTGAACCCGCACCGCCGCCGCCGCCCCCACCCGCGCCAGCCGCCAAGGCCCCTGCGCCCAAAAAGCCGGCTCCTGCTGCCGAAACCCCGCAAGAGCGGGTCGCCCGGATGCAGCGCGAGGCGGAGGAAGAGCGCCTGCGGCTCGCCGAGGAAAACCGCAAACGCGACGATCAACGCGCCAAAGCGGATGCTGAAGACAAGAAGAAGCGCGAAGAGGAAAACCGCAAATCCAAGGCTGAAGCCGAAGATCGCGCCAAACAAGAAGCGGAAGCCGCTGTTCAGGCCGAGGCGGAAGCTGCTGCGGCAGAGGCTGATGCATCAGCGGAAGCGGATGTCGAGGCTGGAACACCGACCCCCGCAGCGCGTAAGTTCACTCCTGTAGCGCGTCCTGAGTCCAAAAAGCCCGAGAAAAAGACGGGTAAGAAGAAGGAAGACAAGGCGGCCGCTAACACAGGTGGTGGCAAGGATAAGCGCCGCTCCGGCAAGCTGACCGTCTCCAAGGCGCTCAACGAGGACGAAGGCCGCCGCGCAAGGTCACTCGCTGCGCTGAAGCGAGCGCGTGAGAAAGAGCGCCGTATGCAAGGCGGTGGCTCATCCAAGCCGCGCGAGAAACAAGTGCGCGATGTGGTGGTGCCTGAAGCGATTACGGTTCAGGAACTCGCTCAGCGTATGGCTGAGAAGGGCGCTGATCTCGTGAAGGCCCTGTTCAACATGGGCATGATGGTGACGGTCAACCAGACCATCGATGCCGATACCGCCGAACTGCTGGTCGAAGAATTTGGTCACAACATTCAGCGTGTGTCCGAAGCCGATGTCGATATCGTCGCCGAGCAGGATGATGATCCCGCCGACACGCTCAAAGAGCGTCCTCCGGTGGTCACCATCATGGGCCATGTTGATCATGGTAAAACCTCACTGCTTGACGCGCTGCGCGGCACTGATGTGACCAAGGGCGAAGCGGGCGGCATTACGCAGCATATTGGCAGCTATCAGATCACTACGAAGGATAAGCAGAAGATTACCTTCCTTGATACGCCGGGCCACGCCGCTTTTACCGAGATGCGCGCGCGCGGTGCCAACGTCACCGATATTGTGGTGCTGGTGGTTGCTGCGGATGATGGCATCATGCCGCAGACAATCGAGGCGATTAATCACACCAAGGCTGCTGGCGTGCCAATGATCGTCGCGATCAATAAGATGGATAAGCCTGAGGCGAACCCGGATAATGTTCGCAACCGCCTGCTTGAGCATGAGGTGATCGTCGAGAAGCTCTCGGGCGATGTGCAGGATATCGAAGTTTCAGCTACCAAGAAGACCGGCCTTGATGAACTGCTTGAAGCGATTAACCTTCAGGCTGAATTGCTAGAGCTCAAGGCTCGGCCGGACCGCGCGGCCGATGCCACCGTGATCGAAGCCCAGCTCGATAAGGGTCGTGGTCCGGTCGCGACTGTGCTGATTACGCGCGGAACGCTGAAGCGCGGTGATACCTTCGTGGTGGGCACAGAAAGCGGCCGAGTGCGCGCGATTGTCAATGACACGGGCAAGCAGATCAAAGAGGCAGGGCCGTCCATGCCGGTTGAGGTCCTGGGCCTCGGCGGTGTGCCGGGCGCAGGCGATCAGCTGACCGTGGTTGAGAACGAACAGCGTGCACGTGAAGTCGCTTCCTACCGTCAGGAAAAGGCGACTGAGAAGCGCACCGCGCTGGCACCGACCAGCTTTGATACGATGTTCAATAATCTCGCATCAAACGTCATTGAATGGCCAGTGCTCGTCAAAGCCGACGTGCAAGGCTCGGTCGAAGCGATCGTCAATGCGCTCCACAATATCTCCAATGATGAGATCAAAGTGCGCGTGCTGCACGCAGGTGTCGGCGCGATCACGGAAAGCGATGTGACGCTGGCAGCAGCCTCCAACGCGCCGATCATCGGCTTCAACGTGCGCCCCAACGCCAAGGCCCGCGAGCTGGTCAAGCGCGACGGTGTGCGGATGATGTACTATGATGTGATCTACCACCTCACCGAAGAAGTCGCCAAGGAGATGGCCGGCGAGCTTGGTCCAGAGCGGATCGAAACCGTGGTTGGCCGCGCAGATGTCAAAGAGGTCTTCCGCTCCGGCAAGAAGGACAAAGCAGCGGGTATGCTGGTCACCGAAGGCGTTATTCGTCTTGGCCTCCACGCGCGTCTCACCCGCGAGGATGTTATCGTCTCAGCGACCACCATCGCTTCGCTGCGGCGGTTCAAGGACGATGTTGATGAGGTCCGCTCGGGCCTCGAATGCGGCGCGGTCTTGGAGGACACGAACGATATCCAACCGGGCGATAGCCTTGAGATCTTCGAAGTCGAGGAGCGCGAGCGGACACTGGAGGTTGGGTAAAAAGCGGTCTCAATGAGCAGCGAGCAACATTACCCGCAGGACGCAGGCGACAGCCCGCACACGGCGCTCCTCGGCTCTGAATTCGTCTCTTATGACGAAGCGACCCAGACTATCACCATGCACTTCACCGTGCGGCCGGAGATGACCACCTGGCGCGGCGGGGTGCAGGGTGGGCTGGTTGCAGGCTATCTCGATGATGTGATGGGCTATGCCTATGTCGCGGCCACCGGCGGTAAGATGGCCCCGCTCAACCTTGAGCTGTCGATGAGCCTTATTCGCCTGATCCCTGAGGGCAAGATCATCGGGAAAGGTCGGGTGGTGAAGTCGGGCCGCAAGGTTATCTTCCTCGAAGGCGAGCTTTACTCTGAGGATGGCAAGCTGCTGGCCCGCTCGACCTCAACCGCGCTCCCGACACCGCGACCGTCGTCGACCGAAACCGGGATGCCGGAATAGCGGCGCGCAAGATGAACTCGCTCAAGAATATTCTTGGCAAAATAGGCTGAGTGCACGTATCGGGCCTCCCCATGGCCAAGCGACAAGACTTCACATCCGAACAACAATCAGTGCGTGTTCTAAAAGTGGGGGAGCGCGTGCGGCACATCCTGTCAGAGCTCCTTGCGCGGCAGGAAGTGCACGATGATGTGGTCAGCGCCTCAAATATTGCAGTGACCGAGGTGCGGATGACGCCGGACCTCAGAAACGCGACGGCTTATGTGAAGCCGCTGCTCGGCAATGCTGAGGATGATGTGGTGCAGGCACTGCGTAAGAACACCGCGTTCCTGCAGCGGGAGGTTGCCAAGCGGCTCAGTCTCAAATTCGCGCCCAAACTCAAATTCCGCAAGGATGAGAGCTTTGCCGAGGCAGACCGGATTGAAGCACTGTTGCGCGATCCCAAGGTTGCGAGAGACCTAACCGATGATCTCGAAGGCGAGGACTGAACTTATTGCGGCACAATCCGCGCATCGAAGGTGATGGCGACCTTATTGCCGACGATCAGTTGAAAGCTTCTCATCCCATAGTTGCGCCGATCAATCTTGGCGGTGGCTGTGAAGCTGATCGGCGCATCCGTAGCGGCGGTTAGAGGATCACGGTCGAAGGTCACGCTCAGCGTCTGATCTCTGGTCACGCCGCGCGCGGTTAGCTGACCGGTAATTGTGCCTTTGGTCGCACTCGACATGGTCAGCCCGCGACCTGCGAAGCGAATATTGGGATATTCTTCGACCCAGAAGAATTTCTCCCCCTTTAGCCGACCAAGCGTTACGCTATCGGGCGCGGTGATTGCGGTTGCGTCCCAGGTGACGTCGATCTCTGCCTTAGCGGGATCATTGCCGACAATTGTTGCTGTCCCGCGCACCTTGGGGAAGGTTGCGGTCTTGCTCGAAAGACCGAAAAACGGAACCTTGGTGCTGAGCAGCGAGTTGGCTTCGTCGAGACGGTAATTGACCGGCACGGAGGTATTGGCCGCCAGAAAAACGGCGAACAGCGGAAGCAGCATTAGGCGTCTTAGCAGGGGGATCATGTTAAGCTCTCCTCACCCCTTAATACACCCAAACTGCGCAAAAGGTTTCACCCCCCGCTTGTTGGAAGCGAATAAGCCACCGGCGCATCGGGTCCCAGTGGAATGCCCAGATAGAACCAGATCACGATCAGGACTGTCCCGGAGATCAGCAGCCAGATCGAATAAGGCAACATGGTTGCGGTCAGGCTTCCGAGGCCAAAGCTCGGCACCCAGCGCTGTGCAAAGATCAGGACCAGCGGGAAGTACACCATTAGCGGGGTGATGATATTGGTTGCACTGTCACCAACACGATAGGCGGCGGTTGCGCCTTCGGGACTGATCCCGAGCAGCATCAACATCGGCACGAGGATCGGTGCGAGCAGAGCCCATTTGGCGCTGGCCGAGCCGACAAACAAATTCAGCAAGCCGGCAAAAATCACCATGAGGCCGAGCACAATCGGAAGCGGTAAACCGGTCGACTCAATCGCCGCAGCACCGTGTACGGCTGAAATCAGGCCCAGATTGGACCATGCAAACATGGCCACAAAGTGTGCAGCCGCAAAGGCGAGAACCAGATAATAGCCCATGTCCTTCATCGCCTCGGCCATCATATTCACAAGGTCGCGGTGGTCCTTAATCGTGCCAACCGCCTTACCGTATGCCCAGCCGCAGGCGAGGAAGAGCACGAAGAAGGCCGCTACCAGCGATTGGTAGAAGGGTCGCAGCTCCCCGTGGATCGAGCAATCGGGGATCCGCTCACCTGCTTCGGTCAGGCATGCGGCTTCGTTGATGAGCGGTGTGCCAGGTGCAAAGACCATGATCGCCCACAGCGCGACCACTCCAAGCGCGGCCAATCCGGCATTACGGAGCCCTTTGCCTGCGTTCTCCGGAGAGGCTTCTGCGATGGCCTTGTCGGTGTCGCTCACTCCCGCTGATGCGCCGCCGGTCCATGGCCCCAGGCGCGGTTCGATCACTTTGTCGGTGACGTACCAGATGATCGGCAGATAAAGGAACGTCATCGCCGCGATAAAGTACCAATTGCCTGCGAGATTGGCGCCCCACGCCGGATCAAGCGCGCTGGCGCCCACAGCTTCCTCAGTAATACCAAACAGCAGCGCGTCGAGCTGTCCGGGTGAGATATTGGCAGAAAATCCACCCGATACCCCGGCAAAGGCCACTGCAATGCCAGCAAGTGGGTGACGTCCAGCTGCCGCGAAGAGGATACCTGCAAGCGGGATCAGCACCACATAGCCCGCGTCTGCTGCGTGGTTCCCGATCATCGCGACCAGCGCCACCACCGGGGTAAGCAGGCTGACCGGCGCACTGCGCACCGCGCTCGACATGCCAGCCGCAAAGAAGCCCGAACGCTCCGCAACCCCCGCGCCCAGCATCACCACCAGCACGTATCCCAGCGGATGGAAGTGGGTGAAGGTCTTGGGCATCTCAACCCAGAGCTTCTGGATATTCTCGGCAGACAGCAGGCTGACCGCTTTGATCACTTCCGGATTGCCCGCTTCGTCGACAGAGGTCGGATGTTCGGCCGACACGCCGAGCACCGCCGTCAATACTGAGACGGCGATGAGCGCAAAGATCAAATAGAAGAACAGAAAGACGGGATCGGGCAATCTGTTGCCGCTGCGTTCAACCCAGCCAAGGAAGCCGGTCATGCCCTGATGTGTGCTGGTCGCGTCGGCGGCCGATGCCATATGTGTAGTCCCCTGAAAGTTCTTCTCTCGAATTCGGATCAAGGGCTAGCATCGCAATTCGATGATGTCACACCGATGAATGGCGCAATTAACCCACAGGCCTATCCTCTGCGCCCTTCGACAAGTCCAAGGCGAGCGGGATAGGGGATGAGGCCATGGCCAAGCTCTATTTCTACTATTCCAGCATGAATGCAGGTAAATCGACCACGCTCCTGCAGGCTGACTTTAACTACCGCGAGCGGGGTATGCGCACCATGGTGTGGACCGCAGAGCTCGATACCCGTTCGGAGGGTAAAGTGCGGAGCCGGATCGGGCTTGAGGCATCTGCGCATCTCTACACGCCTGAAACTGACCTCAAAGAACGGGTGCTGGAACGTCATGAGCAGACACAGCTCGATTGTGTCATGGTGGATGAGGCGCAATTTTTGACCAAGATCCAAGTGTGGCAGCTCGCCGCTTTGTCAGACCAGCATGATATCCCTGTGCTGTGCTACGGCCTGCGAACCGATTTTCAGGGCGAGCTTTTTCCGGGCTCTACTACGTTGCTAGGGATCGCAGATGCGCTCGTGGAATTGAAAGCCGTGTGCTGGTGCGGGCGTAAGGCGACAATGAACCTGCGGGTTGATGGGATGGGTCGCCCCGTGCGTGAGGGTGAGCAGACTGAGATCGGCGGGAATGATCGCTATGTTGCGTTGTGTCGCAAGCATTTTAGTGGCGCATTGCGCGGCGATCCGGGATCGCTTGGCCCGGAAACCTAGGATTAGCACGCGAGCTGGTAAGGCTGTCTGCGCGTTCCTACATGAGGCATAATGTTTGATACCCTCAGCTTTGCGCCTGTTTTCATCCCCTGCCTTGTCATTGCGATTGTTGTGCATGAGGTCGCTCATGGCGTCGCGGCCAAGGCGCTGGGTGATCCGACGGCGAGCGAGCGCGGGCGGCTGACGCTTAATCCCATTCGCCATGTTGACCCGTTAGGTACTCTGATCGTGCCAGGAGGTTTGCTGTTGCTCGGAGCCCCGGCATTCGGCTGGGCCAAGCCAGTACCGGTCAACAAATGGCGATTGTCCAACCCCCGATTTGGAATGATGGCCGTGGCTGCTGCGGGTCCGGCAAGCAATTTTGTGCTGGCATTCCTAGGAGCGATTATTTTGGGCGCATTCGGAACTCTTGGTGCAGGTTGGGCTGAGAGTGAAGCGGGTTTTCCGATGCTCATCGCGCCTGATGGCGTCGCGCTGCCGATAGAGACCGGGCTTTATTTCTTCATCCTTATCAATGTTTTTCTTGGGCTGTTCAATCTCCTCCCGCTGCCGCCGTTTGATGGCTCGCATCTTGTCGGTGGGCTATTGCCGGATAGCTTGCGATCCCGCTGGGAAAGGCTCCAGCGCTATGGCTTGCTCTTCATCCTCGGCGTGATCGCGTTCAGCTGGATTTTCGGGACTGGCTGGTTAGAGGTCACCGTACTGCCTTTGGTAGCCAAAGTGATGAGCTTTTACGAGGGCCTCGCAAACGCAGTGGCGCTGGCCTAGAGGGCCTCATATGGAAACGCTTTCGAGCATTTTGGAGCTTGAGCCGGTGCGGCTGGTGCCGCTGGCAGATGAGCATATTGAGCCGTTGCGCGAGGCGTGCCGGTTGGATCAGGAAATCTGGACGATTTACCCGGTCAATCTGGGCGGAGATGGGTTCGATAGAGCCGTCGCGATGTTTCGTTCGTCGGATGACTGGACGAATTTCGCGGTGATCGACACTCGGACAGATAGGTTGGTGGGTTTG
>JBCDKX010000121.1:0-9764 GCA_038746055.1 Pseudomonadota bacterium | reverse complement strand
GATATGCTGCTTGGCGGCTGCAGCACGTTCGAACACATCATGTGAGAACATCAGCGGGGTCACCGCTGTAGTCTTGGTCGTCGCAATTCGGCTGATCACTTCAGCTGCCGGGAACCATTTATGGGTGTGGTCAAGCGCCGCTTCGATCTTACGTGCTGAGCCCGGATGCATCCGGCTGGTCAGCGACGTGATAATCTTGATGAGGTCAATCGTCTGCAGCTTGCTGGCAAAGATTGGAGTATCGCCACCGATATTCCTGAGCACGCGGGTTGTCGTCTCGTCTGGCTCAAAGCCGCTGCTGAGCACCACCCCATTGGGCACAGGAAAGTCTGATGACTTGGACGCGGCCAGCATCGCAATGATCATCTCAACCCTGTCGCCTGCGACGATGATCAGCGCGTCACTTTGCAAATGTTCCAACGCGTTGGGGAGGCGCATGGCGGCGACAATCGGATTGGCAGCGACCAGATTCAGATTATCGGCACTGCCCGACACCAGATTGGCATCAATCGCTCTCGCAATATCGCGCAAAGTGGGCGCTGAAAGCAAGGGCAGCTCGGGCACCACTGAAATTGGCAGATCAAGCGACAGGTCAGAGATCACCCGCTGCACTTGCGCTTGCACCGCCTCAATCTCGGCCGGGTTCACCCGGTTGGCGACGACGCTAAGCATCGGTAGCTTGGCCGCGACAAGATGTTCGAGCGCATGTTCGGCAGCTGAGCTAATGTCTGCCGCCCCTCGCGCACCGCGACTGCCACGTCCCGAAATGATCGTAACCACCGGTGCCCCAAGATCGCGGGCGATCGCGATATTGTGATCAAGTTCGGTGTTTGCTCCAACATCGGTGTAGTCGCTGCCAATCACCAGAATACCGTCGCATTGCGCGCGCAAATCGCGGTACTTCTCAAGGATTTTCTGACGCGCGATGGCGGTATCCTCATGGCGTTCGTCATAAGTCACACCAAAGCATGCATGAGGGTCTGGGCGCAGGGGTTGAGGCAGGCGCGATAGCAATAGGTCAATCAGATAGTCATCTGCCCCGCCATTTGTCACAGGCCGAAAAACTGCCGGCTTTGCAACCTTGCTGGCGAGGATTTCGAACAGGGAGAGGGCCAAAGCAGTCTTGCCGCTTTCGGCCTCTGTGCTGAGCAAATATAGCGCAGATGACAATTTAATCGTCTCCAACCGATGACGCAGTATCTTTTGGCGCGCTAGATCAGAGGCGTCAGGATTGCCATTGCAAAGTCATGACTTGGCTCAAAAAGTCATCAAAAATCGGGTGGCCGTGATGATGCATCGGCGGTTTAAAGGAGTGAAGAGCTGTCAGCTGCTTGCTTGTCCAAAACTCGTCGCTCAAGGCGCGCCTCACCGATGGGATCAGGGTGAACAATCACGTCAGCATCAGAAAAGGCGGCTTCGATAGCCAGTTCGATCCTATCGGTGATAGCATGAGCCTCGCGAAATGTGAGATCGGCATCGATCTGGATATCGAGTTGAATAAAACGCTGATCACCTGCTTGGCGGGTGCGCAAGGCGTGAAAGTCAATAATGTCGGGATCTGCTGAGAGTATTTTCTGAATGATCTGCTTATCAGCGTCTGGCAGTTCTTCATCCATCAATTGCGGGATAGCCCGGCGCGCAATTTGCCAGCCGGCCATAATCAGTACCATTGCTACCATCAGTCCGGCAATCGCATCGGCACGCGGTAGATCAAAGCTGCTGGCGATCCATACGGCCGCTAACGCGCCACTATTTGCAAGCACGTCACCGAGATAATTCAGCCGATCGCCGCGTACCACCAGCGAACCTGACTTCTTGAGCGCATAAGTCTGCAGCGCAACCAGAGCGAGGGTCGCCAAAAGAGAAAAGGTCATCACCCCAAGAGCAACTGGCGGATTTTCTATCGCGACTGGATTGAGTAAGCGGCCGCCACTTTCAAACGCGACAATCGCTGCGGAACTGGAGATCAGGACGACCTGTAACAAGGCGGTGAGGCCTTCCGCTTTGCGATGACCGAAGCGGTGGTTATGGTCAGGCGGCAAAGCTGCATAAAGGACCGTGAGTGTGGCGGCCAAACTGCTGATGAGATCAAAGGCGCTATCAGCCAAAGACCCTAGTACTGCGGCCGATCCAGTCACAAGCCATGCGTAGATCTTCACCACACACAGGGTGACGGCAACCGACACTGCAGCGATAGTCGCAATACTGCTCCACAGGGTTATTGGCTTTTCAGGCATGGTTCAACGGTGAAGAACTCTACATCATCAGAGATGCTCTGTGCGTGATTTAAATCAGATGTGCGATGCAAGGATAGCATCATTGCGAGGAATGTTTAAATAGGCATAGCAATTGCTTTGTTTCTGAGTCGGGCAAAGTGAGTATCCGGCAAGGCATGTTTTCATGTAAGGTTATTGAGTGAATTCAACGACGTTTTTCAGAGCTGTGTCGATTTCACCGCACCTCAGTCTGCGGGCCAAGGTCGGACGGTATGTGATCATTTTATTGCTGCTGGCAATTCCAGTGCTCGGCGGCAGCGCTACGCGCGAAGTGTTTTTGGCCTCGCTGTCAGATGCCTACATCGCAGTCACGGTCTTTGTCGCCTTGACGCTGCTGTTGTTCTACGCAGCGGAGCGCTTCTTTCGGCTCGACACCGGCGCGTTGCTTGAGAAGTATCGCAACTACCAGATTCCCATAGCTGCATTACTCGGCGCTTTGCCCGGTTGTGGCGGGGCGATTATGGTCGTGACGCAGTACAGTATCGGCCGCGCAGGCTTTGGCGCAATGGTCGCTGTGCTTACTTCGACTATGGGCGATGCGGCTTTTTTGCTGATCGCCAAGGAGCCGCAAACTGGGCTCATGATCATGGCTCTCAGCATGGTCGTCGGGACGGTGTTCGGCTATCTGGTCGAGTTTGTCCATGGCCGCGATTTCATGGCCAAAGGCGCCGAAGATATCCCCACAAAAGCCGTTCCTCGGTTCGATTTCGGACGGCTGAATTGGCCATGGATTGCATTACTTGTTCCAGGAATTGTGTTTGCCTTTATGTCGGCGTTCCAGATCGACATTGATGCAGTTTTTGGAATTCCTGACCTCACACTGGCGCTTGGCGCTATTGGTGCCGTCATGTCGATCGGACTGTGGTTCATTAATCCCACGACCTTGGCGAGCTTCGTCAATCGTACCGATGAGGGCGCGATCGGTCAGGTTTGGGACAAAACGACGACCGACACATGCTTTGTAACGGTCTGGGTTGTGATCGCCTTTTTGCTGTTCGAGCTGTCCGTCTTATGGATGGACTGGGACTTGAAAGCGGTGTTTTCCGCAGCCGGGCCGGTCGTTCCCTTGATCGCTGTGGTAGTTGGCTTCCTGCCTGGCTGTGGGCCGCAAATCTTGACCACGACATTCTATTTGCAGGGCATAATCCCGCTATCGGCCCAGATCGGGAATGCGATATCAAACGATGGCGATGCGTTGTTTCCAGCCCTGGCAGTTGCTCCCAAGGCGTCGATCGTGGCCACATTTTATACGGCTATCCCAGCGTTAGTGCTTGCCTATGGCTACTACTTCTTTTTCGAACTGTAAGTCCGCATTGAACGCGAGCAATAGTACATCAAGTGATTAGAGCGGGCTTTTCTTATTGATTATTAAGTGATCTTCGCTGCACCTCCTGGCTGACCGAAGGAATGTCGGGGTATTTCAGATCGGTGGTTGACCGGGAGAGCCTCTACGTCAGCCTATAATGGATCAAGGCAGTCTAACAACCACTAAGCCACGCGAACTAACTTGCCGAAGCATCAGAGGCGCTCAGCGAAGTGCCACGAATGAGCCTACCTAAGAACTCTTAGACTCTCACGGGTCCTGACGCTGTTCCTAATCTGAAGTGTACACAAGGATGGTGCCGGCTGCAGGAGTCGAACCCGCGGCCTGATGATTACAAATCAACTGCTCTACCAACTGAGCTAAGCCGGCCCATTTGCATATGCGTTCCGCAGCGCGGCGCGATACGGATACTGCGAGAGCGCCCGCTAGCCGCAAAGAGGGTGTGCTGTCCAGTGCGCATTTGCTTTGAATTGGCAGAACATCATCACCCATTCATCGAAGATCGTCTCAACTACCGCTTGATCTGGTTGTCAATCGACGGACCAGCCCACATCATATGTGGGACGTCAGGGATTGGGGTATGGACGAGCTAAAGCAAAAAGAGATCGTGTTTGAACGCAATGAGAAGTCAAAGGCAGTGGCGTACCTCCTCTGGCTTCTGTTTGGCTGGCTTGGCATCCACCGATTCTATGCTGGCAAGACCGGGTCGGGCCTTGTGCAGTTGCTGCTGTCGCTTTCGGTTTTGGGCTTGGCCGTGACGATCTTGTGGTGGTTGATCGATGCGTTCTTGATCCCTGATATGATCAATCAGCATAACCTCAACACTATCGATATGATCTATGGAACCGAAAAGCCTAAGGCTCCCAAAAACGACGAGCCACGCGAGCTGTCAGACGATATGGATACGCGCCGCAAGGCCATGCTCGATGACTTGCGTCAGACAGGATATCGTAAAGAGCGGCGCGATGATATTACGCGGTTGTACCGGTAGCTGAGCGATCAGCTCAATACGAAGGATGCGGCAAGCCCGACTGGGCCTTCGCAATCGAAAGCCTGCAAACTAAAAAGCGCCAAAGGTCCAGCCTTCGGTCCAGGCGATTTCAGCGGTGAGCGCCCGCGGTTCCCAGCGTTCTGGCTCGCTCGCGACTTTGCGTAGCCATGCAGCTGTAAGCAATGCATCGGAGGAATGGTCATCAATCTCGCCCACCTCGTCCACCGGCGGACAGCCAAGCGCCTCAAGCGCTGCATTAAGGTCAGCATAGGTCAACAGCTTGGTCCGCGATCCGCTTTTGGCAGCCGCCTCGCGCGAGGCGAGCCCGGTATAGATTTCAACCAGCAAAGAGCCGCCGTCATGCACGCGCCGCTCGGGTATCTTGTCCATCGGCCAAACCGGCAAATGTCCGCGCAATTGATGCAGCATGCGCATGCCAGTGAGTGAGCTTTTGCCCACCTGCGCCGCGCCAACCAGGTTGAAATTGCTTACCGGGCGGCATTTCTGGCGCCATTGCGCAATCTCTGCCTCTCGAAAGCGGCCCTCGCGGCTGATCGCCTGGGGTAAATGGAAGCGGTCGCCCTCATTTCCCTTACCATGGCGGAAGTAGCGGCTGGCTTCCGGATGCGAGACGAAACTGTGTGCGCCAAGATGCGGGTCGTCCCTGCAAATCTCATCAATCAGCGCCCACAGCTTCTTGGCATGGCTGGGGCTGCGATCCCAGCCCGGAAAGAAGGCGCCGCAATCATTGAACGGGAGGCTGATGCCAAGATCAATGCCCACCAGAGTGTTAACCGGCAGATCATCGCGCAGGATTTCGAAGACATCGGCCCTTGAAAATCCGCCTTTTGGAGGTGCCACCTGCACCGGAGCCTCGCCTTCCTTGGTAGCGAGAGCGAGGGCAATGCCCTTGTGACGTTCGCCCTTTGCGCCCGACCAATCGATTGCAAGGAAGTGATCAAACTCCCTCATGACAAGCGATCTGCCCGGAGTTTGTTCCAATAGTCGATCCGCTCTTTCACCTTGCGCTCAAACCCACGCTCGACCGGTTCGTAAAAGGTTTGCGGGGACAGGTCATCAGGCCAGTAATTGTCGCCAGAAAACCCGTCATCAGCCTCATGATCATAGGAATAACCTTCACCATAGCCGATATCTTTCATAAGCTTGGTCGGCGCATTGAGGATATTGGCAGGGGGCATCAGGCTGCCGGTTTCGCGCGCGGATTTGAATGCCGTTTTTTGCGCGACATAGGCGGCGTTCGATTTGGGCGCGGTGGCAACGTAGAGGCAGGCTTGAACGATTGCGAGCTCGCCTTCTGGCGAGCCGAGGACTTGATAAGCGTCCTTCGCAGCAAGGCACTGGGTGAGAGCTTGTGGGTCAGCAAGACCAATGTCTTCGCTGGCAAAGCGCACCAGGCGACGCAGCACGTAGAGCGGCTCTTCCCCAGCGGTCAGCATCCGTGCCAGATAATATACTGCGGCTTGTGGGTCTGATCCGCGCAGTGACTTATGCAGTGCGCTGATGAGATTGTAGTGCCCATCACGGTCTTTGTCGTACACGGCGACACGGCGTTGCAGGAAAGTGC
Organism: Pseudomonadota bacterium; assembly: GCA_038746055.1. GTDB lineage: Bacteria > Pseudomonadota > Alphaproteobacteria > Sphingomonadales > Sphingomonadaceae > Erythrobacter. Next base: position 3,588 of record JBCDKX010000121.1, on the reverse strand, counting down.
CGAGCTCAGCGGGCCCGAGCACTGTTGGCAGCTTTGCATTATACAGTGTTTCTGCCTGTCCAAGCAGGAAACGACCGTCGCCATCCGCGCTGGCAATAAGCGCGGCGCGCGCATCATCGGTGAGGGGCAGGGGGCCTTGCCAATCCTCTGCCTTAGTGAGGAGCGCGCCTAGAGCCTCATGGCTTAGCCGTTCAAGGATTAGAACCTGCGCTCGGCTGAGCAGCGCTGCGTTCAAAGCGAAGCTTGGGTTTTCAGTGGTTGCGCCGACCAAAGTAACGGTGCCGCGCTCGACAAATGGCAGAAATCCGTCTTGCTGCGCTCGATTAAAGCGGTGGATCTCATCCACGAAAAGCAGCGTCTTTTGACCTGCTGCGGCCATCTTGTCCGCTTCGGCAAAGGCCTTCTTAAGGTCTGCAACGCCCGAAAACACTGCGCTGATTGATTGAAAGCGCATGCCCACGCTGGCCGCAAGCAGCCGGGCGATGCTGGTCTTGCCCGTACCCGGTGGTCCCCAAAGCACGATGCTTGCAAGCTTTCCCGCCGCCACCATGCGGCCAATTGTCCCTTCAGGCCCGGTCAAATGCTCCTGACCAATAACCTCCTCTAGCGCGCGTGGACGCAGGCGGTCGGCCAGTGGCGCGTCCTCTCGCGTGCCCTTGTCATGCCGCTCAGTAGTCGGAAGTGGATCATCTGCAAACAAGTCAGCCATTCGCAGACCGGCATAGGCGGTTCGTCGGGAAATGCCACAAAGATGGTCACCCCCTCTTGAAGTGATAGGTCCAAGATATATCTTTAATGCCATAAGAAATATCAGGAGAGCGAATATGACTTGGAATAGAAACCGCGGCGGTTGGGAAAAGTTTGGCCCAATGCTCGCTATGATGGCTGCATCGGCCGCGTCGGATTGGGATAGCAGTGAGCGCCGCTCGCGCCGCAAGTCCAAGGATTGGTACGATGGCACCAAGCGCCGCAAACGTCGTGGCCGCATGTTTGGCACAGGCGAACTGCGTCTCGCATTGCTAGCGCTTATCGCCCGCGAGCCGCGCCATGGCTATGAGCTTATCCGCGCTATCGAAGACATGACGGGTGGCAGCTATGCGCCATCGCCAGGTGCGGTTTATCCAACGCTTCAGATGCTTGAAGAAGAAGGCAAGATTAAGCCCGCCAAAGCCAAGGCGAGCGATGATGATGGCGAAGGCGGAAGCAAGAAGCCGTTCAAGGCCACCAAATCGGGCAAAGCTGAACTCGAAGAGCGCGCCGATGAAGTCGATGATCTGATGGAGCGCCTCGGCGAACACGGCGAGCGCACAGAGAAGATTAAACAAAAATCTCCCGATCTTTTCCGCGCGATGAGCAATCTTGGCAGTGTCCTTAAAAATCGCGCCCGCGCAGGCAAACTTGATCAGGCGGCGATGAATGAGATTGTCGACATTATTGATGAGGTCGCCAAGCGTATCGAGCGTATGTAACGCCTTGGATTTGCCGGGCTCGCGATAATGGACTATTCCCTCTTTTTGGACACTTCAGTGTGTCAAGAAGAGGGGGATCATTATGGAAGCGACAGTGAATTTTGGCAGCGATAGTGCTGCTAAGGCTCCATGGCACCTGTGGGTAATTGGCGGGATCAGCCTACTCTGGAATGCGGTTGGCGTGATGAGCTTTTCGATGACTTCATTGGGAAATCTCGAGAGCTTGGGACTGCCAGCCGACCAGATCGCGTACTACTCCAGCTTCCCAATTTGGGCGATGATTGTTTGGGCAATGGGCGTATTCGGCTGTTTTCTTGGCTCGCTCGCGTTACTGTTCAAGAGCCGCCATGCTGTGACCTTGTTTGGCATCTCCATCCTTGGTCTGATCGCCACCACGATTTACCAATGGGGTCTCTCAAACGCACCTGCTGACTTGAAGACTGGAGGCAATATCGCGCTTTCGGCCGCGATTTGGATCATAACTATTTCGTTGTTCTTCTACGCTCAGTGGATGCGCCGTAAAGGTGCGCTCAAGTAGCTAAGGTTAAGCGAGGGCTTCCGCTTCGGTTTGCTGCAGCGCGCGGCGGTCCTCAACGAGCCGGATATAGGTATCAGCAACGACCTGGTTGATCGCTTCCCAACTGTATTGGAGGCTGAGCTTCTCGCCCGCGGCTCCATGTTTGCGGCGCAATTCCGCATCGGTGCAATAGGGCGCAATCGCTTCTGCAAGAGCTTCGCTGCAGGGAATCTCTGCGCCCTTTTTTCCCATAAGCGGCAGTAGCCTCCCAGTTTCACCGTCCTGGACGAGGCTTGACGCACCAGTTGCGCCTGCTGCGACAACAGGTAGGCCGCAGGCCATGGCTTCAAGGGTCACATTACCGAAGGTCTCAGTAACGCTGGGATTGAAGAAAACGTCGCCGCTGGCCAAGGCCTGACCCAGATCAGCACCGGTCTTGAAACCTGCGAAGATGCCTCCGGGAAGCGCACCTTCGAACCACTCGCGTGCCGGGCCATCGCCGATCACCAACACCTTATGTGGCACCTGGCGTTTGCGCAGCTCAATGATGGTATCGGCAAAAACATCGAGCCCCTTTTCCATTACCAAGCGGCCAAGGAAGACAATCGCCACATCGTCGTCGGCGAGGCCAATGGAGCGTCGCCAATCCATATCGCGCTTGTTCGATGCGAACACGGTGCGGTCTACCCCGCGCGACCAGAGAGCGATGTCATCGTGCATCCCCATCGCCAGGAGCTCATCAATCATGCTTTGCGAAGGCGCGACCAATGCATCGCAACGGTTGTAAAAGCGCTTCAGGATTCTGACGACCGCGGGTTCCAAAAAGGCCAGGTTGTAGTAGCGAGGATAAGTCTCAAACCGCGTGTGGACTGAAGCGAGCACGGGAACATCATATTCTTGCGCCCAGCGAAGGGCTGCATGGCCTGCTGGGTCAGGCGATGCAACATGCACGATATTGGGCTCAAACCTTACCAAATCGCGTCTGACTTTCCCGCCGAGCCAAAGGGGTACACGGTACTCGCCGCGTCCCTTTATCGGCATGCGTATATTGGGGACATGGATCAGATCGCCGGTCGGCTCAAAGTCAGGCTCTGCCACAGTTGGCGAGTACACGCGCACCTTCGCTCCCTTTCCAAGCAGAGTCGAAACCAGGCGATTCAGCGCCTGATTTGCCCCGTCACGGGTGTAGTTATAATTGCCACTGAAGAGGGCAATGCGAAGGTCTGACGTTTCCATGGGTGGCTTTGTTTAGGTGATTTGGCGGCGCGTTACCACATTACGCTGAAAACGCGAGCCAAAGGCGAGTGCAGGCTGAACGAGGCGTGTGTAAAGATGCGACTGAGATGTCAGGAGTTCGAGGAAACCTAATTGCAGATGCAATGTACACGTATTTAGCACCGATCTTCGTTGACATGCGAAGTGGGGTCTCTAAACGCGGCTCCGGGCCACGCGGTCCCAACGCCGCGCGTGCTCTCTGTAAGGAGAGAATACATGACTGATACGATAAGTGGGCTCGGCAACGAGCCAACGCTCAAACCTGAGCGCCCCCAATTTTCTTCCGGTCCCACGGTTAAATTCCCGGGTTGGTCTCTTGATAAACTC
>JBCDKX010000120.1:0-10150 GCA_038746055.1 Pseudomonadota bacterium | reverse complement strand
TGGCATGGTATAGGTGAAGGTGTTTGAGCGGTAACTGTCAAAACCGCCGCCGAGCGGCTTCTCCGATGCGTAATCGACCGTCCAAGCCCAAACCTGCATTCGGGTGGAGGCGCTTTCATCACCGCCCGGCTGCGCGATAGTGGCCATGCGCTCGTAGTAGCTTTGCGGCAGAAATGGCAATGCCATGAGGCTAATCATCCCTGCGGCAACGATAAAGACAAAGCGCTTTTGGGTGTACCGCAGCAAGAAAACGCCAAGCGCTGCAATGCAGACAAGGCCTGTACGTGCTTCAGTCCCCACCGGGATCAGCAGACAGGCAAAACATAACGCCACAGCAAAGACGGTCACCGTCCAATGTGGCTTAATGATCGTGCCAAAACGTGTGAACCAGGCGATCACCGGGATCAGTGCAATCGCTACTGTTGCAAGCGTCGAGCTTTCGTAAATGCCGCTATTGTCCTTCACAAAGAACTTAAGCGTCCCATAACCCCCTCCACCCAGAACGGTCTTCATGCCGGTTGAGATTACGATCATTGCCACGGCCAGCACCATGGTTAAGGCGAGCGCTTCGATTCGGGTTCTGGTGGTGATGGTAAAGGGCAGGAAGATTGCAAACACCAATGCCTTCCACACCCAGTCCCATTTGGTCGCCGCCTCCTCAGGAAAATCGGCGAATTGAAGAGTGAAAAAGCAATAAAGCAACAAAGCCAACATCAAGAACTGGCGCGCGGAGAAGCTTGCGCCCTCTTTGCGGTCAAACAATATCCAGCCGACGAATGCCGCCCCAAACGCCACAAGCGAAACAGGTACACTCTTAATAATGCCATAGCCGATCAGCTGTGGGGCAAGGATATCTATATAGACATAAAGCAGCACCCACAAATAGGGCCGCTTAAAGCCAAGCGCCAAAACAAAGCCAATAAAAGCAAGGAAGATGAGATCGATCACGGTGCGTCTTGCTCGCCAGTCAATCGTACTGATGCATCTACGCCTTGGGCAGCCTGGCTGCTTTGCGCTTTATGTCGCTTTGCCCTTGGCCGCTGGGCCTGAGCCTTTTCCTGCATTTCGCTGATCGTCGGATCAACATCAAGGCTCTCACGCAAGACCAAGCGCAAGAACACAAGCACGAGCAGGCCATGTCCCAAAGTGAGAGCGATGTAATCGATCATGCAGCGACCCCTACGCCATTGCAGTTGACGCCGCGTTAAGCACAATTGGGCTAAGCGAATGCGCATGACCCGAGTTCTGCACGTCCTTGACCACTCGCTACCACTGCACAGCGGCTACACCTTCCGCACCCGCGCTATTCTCAAGGCGCAGGAAGCAGCCGGACTCGAGGTGCGCGGGATCACCTCGCAGCGTCATAACAATAAAGCGGAATGGACAACGACCAATGAGACCTATGACGAGCTGATCTTTCATCGCGTTGCTGGCACTCCCAAAGGCCCGGTCGGAATTTCCGAATTCCGCGAGATGGCCGCGCTAACGGACGCGATCATTGAACTTTCCAAGGGGTGGCGCCCGGACGTGATACATGCGCATTCTCCGGCGCTGTGCGGCGGCGGGGCAATGCGAGCTGCGCGAAGACTTAGCGTACCATTTGTCTATGAAATTCGCGCCTTCTGGGAAGATGCGGCCGTCGGCAATCTCACCGGCACTGAAGGATCGCTCAAATATCGGTTAACACGCGGCCTTGAGACACAGATCGCCTCAAGCGCTGATGCGGTCTTCACCATCTGCAACGGACTGCGCGATGATCTTATTGAACGTGGTATTCCTGGTGGCAAAATCGGCGTCATGCCCAATGGCGTAGACCTTACCCTTTTTGGCGAGCCATGCCCACGCGATGATGCGCTCGGCCAAGAACTCGACATCACAGCTGACACGCCGGTCATTGGCTATATTGGCAGCTTTTACGACTACGAAGGCGTGGACGATCTGATCGCCGCAATGCCCCGCCTGCGCCAATCTCAACCCGATGCACGGCTCCTATTGGTGGGTGCGGGTGCGATGGACCAGCAATGGCGTGCTGCCGCCGCTGCCCTGCCTGAACCGGAAGCGGTGATCTTCACTGGCCGCGTGCCACATGATGAGGTTGAGCGCTATTATTCGCTGATCGATGTGCTCGCCTACCCGCGCAAAGAGTCGCGCCTCACCAATCTTGTAACGCCGCTCAAGCCACTCGAGGCGATGGCCCAGCAACGATTGGTTGCTGCGTCCAATGTGGGGGGACACCGCGAGCTCATCAGCCATGGTGAAACTGGTATTCTATTTGCACCAAACGATCCAAGAGCTTGCGCAGATGAGCTTGCGGACCTGTTGGACCGTCGAGAAGACTGGGATGCGATCCGATATCGCAGTCTCGAACATATCCGAAAAAGACATGACTGGCATGCGAATGCCAGGCGTTATCTCGATGTTTACCATATCCTTTTAGCAGGGAGTCTGGATGCGAGCTCGTCTCTATCGGCAAGCCGTAAACAGGGGTTACAGGCCTGAGGCGAAGTTGACGCGCCAAGCGGCCCAATCAAGGCAGTCTAGCGCAATGCAATCGAGCAATCACATCGGTAAAATCGTCAAGCAGCACGCAGATGCCGTCGAGAAGGGTAAAGTCAGCGCCCGTAAGCGCACAACAAAGAGCAAAAGCCTAGCCTCGGTTCCTAATCATCGCGCCTTTGTTCCCATGGTCACAATCTGGGGTGGCTTGCTGTTTACGCTGATTATTGCCGTCCTTCCAGATCAGGCGATTGCGCGGGTTTCTGCAGTCATTGGCGTGTACCTACCGCTTATCGGCGTGAGGTTGGTATTAGCATTAGCGGTCGGCATTGGCGGCGCATTGCTTGGGTTCGCTATCGCCAACGCTTTGGCAAAACGCGCAAAACTGCATGAAGCAGATGGGGCTGTGGTGTCGGCCTTCAAGTCGCGGAATGTTCAGCCAATCAACCCTATCGCTGATCTCGGCAGCGAAAGCCTTGATGCCCCAATCAAAGAGCGCGGCCAGCAAACCGGTAGGGGATCTGAGGATTTTTCCGATATCTCAGACACCGAGCCTACCGGCCATGCCGATGTTGGAGAATTGGCCCGCCGCGGTCTTGAGATGGAAGTGCCAGAGGATCTTAAAGAGCTGGATCAACGCCACAAGAAAGGCGAACGGGCCTTCACGCGTAAGCACTTTAAGGACGCTCTGATCGAATCGTGCGAAGGTCCAAACTGCGAAGCTGCACCGCATTCTCAGGACCGATCTGTGCTGCGTGATAGGCAGCCGATGGCATCCAAATTCGCGCCGCTCACAGCTGAAAGTACCACGCCACGGCCAGAAAAACTTCGTTCGATTGAATTGGACGAATTTGCTAAACTTCCCGGGCGTAACGCCGTTTGGATCGAGGAACCCGCTGCCGACTATGCAGCTCAGCACGACTTTGCGGCTATGTCACAGCCTGAAAGCGTTGCGGAAAGTGGGATCGAAAAGCTGCGCCAGACGCCGACCGAAGATTTGAGCTTGGTGGAAATGATTGAGCGGTTAGCCGCTGCCCTACATGAACGCCAAACTCAGGAGCGCGCTGAACTCACAGAAGGCGAGATTGGCCGCGAAGTAGCACTGGCGGAGGCTCTCAAAACCCTTTCCCTATTCACCGAGCAAGGCTTTGATAAAAATCAATCTTTTCAGCGGGATGATAGTCAGATCGGCGAAACCGAAATCGAGCTGCGTAACGCATTGGCAAAGCTGAATGATGTTCGCGGGGCAGCGTAAACCTGCTGATTGATCGCGGCTTGAAAGAGATTAGTAAACATCGCGCACGTAGCGCTTGTCGCGCTTGAGCGCTGTCATATATTCCGACGTCTGATCGTCTGACAAAGCGCCTTCCTGCTGAACGATATCATGGAGCGCCTGATCAACGTCCTTCGCCATGCGAGTGGCATCGCCGCAAACATAGAAATAGCCGCCTTCTTCAAGCCAGCCATACAGCTCCTTCGCATTCTCGCGCATGCGGGTCTGAACGTAGATTTTAGCCGCCTGGTCGCGCGAAAAGGCGAGATCGAGCCGGGTGAGGAGACCGCTTTCCGACGCTGCACCGATTTCCTCTTGATAGATAAAATCATGTTCACGGTGCTGATCGCCGAAGAATAGCCAGTTTTTGCCGCCATCCCCGCGCTCGCGGCGCTCCTCAAGGAAGGCGCGGAACGGGGCAATACCGGTGCCGGGGCCGACCATGATCATGGGCTTGTCACCGTCTTCGGGTACGCGGAAATTCTTATTGGGCGACATGAAGATCGGCACTTCGCTGGCCTCGCTGCATTGGTCAGCCAGATAGCAGGAGGCAACGCCTTCATGCCCGCGCCCGTCGGTATTCCAGCGCACCGCTGCGACGGTCAAATGCACTTCGCCTGGATGCGCTACAGGCGAGGATGAGATCGAATAAGCCCGGTGCTGCAAGGGCTTGCACCAAGACAGGAATTCTTGCGTATCGAACTTCAGATCAGGATTGAGGTTGAGGAGGTCGAGCACATCCTTGCCCCACAAAAACGCCTCAAGCGCCTCCTTATCCTGATGGGCGAGCACATGGCTAAGCTCATCATGCTTGGCAACCGGCTCAAGCCCTTTGAGAAGATCTCGCGAAGGGGTTCTGATCTCGAGCTTCTTAGCCAGCAATTCGCCCAGCGGCAGGTCTTCACCAGAGATGGCTTGATCAGCTGTAGTCCCCAATCGTTCCAGCACAGCGTTGACGATTGCCGGGCTGTTGGTCGGCATAACGCCCAGCGCATCGCCAGTGGCATATTCCATTCCGCTATCGCCTAAATCAAACGCAATATGGCGGATTTCTTTGGCCGATCCTGCGCCAGACAGCAGGCGGTTTTCGACCATTTTCGAGCCAAATGGGTTCTTACGGTTCCATTTTGACTTTTGGGGAGTGCTCTCAGCGGCCGGTATTGGCGCAACAGCTGCCTCGCCGCCCTCTTCAAGCTCAAATTTTGTGAGTGCGGTTTCGATCCATTGTTCGCTTGGATCTTCAAAATCGACGTCGCAATCGACCCGATCAAGCATGCGCGAGGCACCCAATTGCTCAAGCCGCATATCGATCAGTTTGCCTGCCTGACAAAACTCATCATAGCTGGTGTCGCCAAGCGCGATTACGCCATATTTCAGCTGCTCCAGCCGTGGAGCGGTTGTGGCGGACAGCTGCTCCCAGAAATATTCGCCATTATCCGGCATTTCGCCTTCGCCATAGGTGGAGACCACCATTACGGCCTGACGCATGCTCGCAAGTTGATCCATCTCCACCGCGTCCAGTTCATGCAGACGCGGGACAAAGCCGAGCGCCTTGAACTGCTCACCAGCCAACTCTGCCACACCCTCTGCGTTGCCGGTCTGCGTGCCGTAGAGAATATCAATCGGCGTCGCCGCAGCACCTGCCGTTTGCTGGCCAACGCCAGCCCCTTGCTCAACCGCTGCGAGCACACGCGACTGCATGCCCGCCATAAAGCCAGCCAGCCATGCGCGTTGATCCTCGTTAAAGGGCGCTTCTTCGGGAATGAAAGGGGTATTCATACTTTTTACGACTGTTCAAACTTATCCGGCGGCCATCTTTTCGGCGACTTCACTCATCGCACTTTGTGCAAACAACGCTTCAAAGCTCGGAATTTCTCCAAGGATTCTGGCGTTACGCCGCGATTGGTCGATAATCCAGCCATAAGTCCCCAGACTATCCATGGAGAGGACATTGCGAAGGGTGAGCGCCTGCTTGAAATCCTCCAACCGCTTGTTCGCAACCAGCGCCGCCAATTCCTCATCGCTGTAAGAGGCGAGCGCGGCCTGAGCGTGCTTGGCCAGCTTAGCCATAAGCGCGAAATCCTCGGTCAGAATGAGGTTGCGCACCGCTTTAAGATTGGCTGGATCATTGTCATTGCCGCCGCGCCGTTTGCGCACGAGGCCTTGCGCTGTGTCAAGCGCGGTCCAGTAATTAAGCAAGCGGAACATCTCATCGCTGTCGGTCTGACCCATATCGGGTGTGCGACCGAGTTCAACCGGAATGCCTGCTTTCCAAGCTTTTTTGAGCTTGGCGATCTGGAAATTGGCGAGCGAAGTGGAGACTTCTTCGACCAGTTGTTTGCGGCTCTTGGTGGAGAGGATTGCTTCGGCGTCCTGATACTGGAGCAGCGCGCGCGGCATCACCCATTTGAATTTGTGGACGGCTTCGTCCCAATTTTCGAGCAGATATTGCGCCTTGGCAGAGCCGGTTGCTTCTAAATGCCACTCGAGCATCTGACGAACCGCTTCGCGGTGCACGGCGGCCATCTTCCGATCATCGCCAAGTTCGCCGATGAGGACGGAATCATGGCTCACGAAATCGGCAAAAACATCCTCGGGATCATATTGATAGGCAAAGCCGCCTGACATGCCGTTGCCAAAGCCTTTGGCAAAGCCGCCTATGTTCAGCACCGCGCCGTTGGTCATATATTCGCAAGCGAAATCGCCCACGCCTTCGACGACAGTAGTGGAGCCCGAATTGCGCACAGCAAAGCGGTCTCCGGCTTCGCCAGCGATAAAGGTGCGTCCGCCGGTAGCTCCAAACAGAGCGAAATTGCCGATTAGGACATTCTGCTCAATCGCATCGCTGCCAGCAGCGGCAACCACGATAATCTCGCCGCCATTGGCGCCCTTACCAACGCCGTCATTACACGTGCCGGTGTGGCGCATGACCATGCCGTCATTGCAGAACGCGCCATAGCTTTGTCCAGCTGAGCCTGAGGTGTTGACTGTGATCGCACGCGATTTCAAGAACTTGCGGCCCTTACCGTTTTCACCGCGCCCGTCATCATGGACCGCAGGCAGGAACAGCGGATCGCGCGCCTCGTGATTGAGCAGGCGCTCGATATCAATACCGAGCTGCGCGCCAACGCTCTTATTGCGATTGTTGAGGTAGAGCCAATCGCCATCGAGTTCGACATCATCAAGGCACTCATCAAACAACGCGGTTTTGGCCTCATCCAGCAGCCGGTCATCGACTGAATAATCGCGCTCAAGATATTTGGGGTTGTCAACCCGATTTTCCGGGACATGCTTAAGCATGCCGCGCATGTTCAATTGACCGATCGACTTTTCATGGTCGAGCAAGTGCAAAAGATCCGAGCGGCCACGCGCCTCGTCAAGCGACTTGAAGCCCAGCGAGGCGAGAATCTCGCGCACCTCGTGCGAAATGTTGAGCAGATATTGCGCCAGCGCGCGCGGATCGCCGTCGAACACTTCGGCATTGGTCGTGAGACCGGCTGGGCATTTGATGTTGCAGTTCTTCGCCATGACGCATTTGAGCATCATCAGCGCGGTGGTGCCGAACTCGAAACTGTCGCCGCCAAGCAGGCTGGCTTTGACCACGTCAGAGCCCGTTTGCATCGCGCCCGAGCAGCGCAGCATGACTTTCTGACGAATGCCGTTGGCGCACAAAGCCTGATGCACCTCAGCAATGCCGATTTCCGCAGCGCGTCCGGTGTATTTGAGCGAGGTCACTGCCGCTGCGCCCGTGCCGCCGGTATTGCCAGCGACATTGATAACATCCGCGCCTGCTTTCGCCACGCCGACCGCGATAGTGCCAATGCCCTCAGAACTAACGAGCTTGACGATGACGCGCACGCGCGCTGCTTTTGCGTCGTGGATTAGCTGACCTAAGTCTTCGATTGAGTAGGTGTCATGGTGTGGGGGAGGAGAGATCAGCTCAACGCCCGGCGTTCCGCCGCGCGCTGCTGCGATTTCAACGGTGACCTTGGGTGCAGGCAATTGTCCGCCTTCGCCCGGCTTTGCGCCTTGACCGATTTTGATCTCGATCTCTTCGAGGTTGGGGTCGGCAAGATAGCCTGCCCAAACGCCAAATCGGCCTGAGGCGAATTGCTTGATCCGGCTGGCGCGCAAAGTGCCGTAGCGCGAACGGTGCTCGCCGCCTTCGCCGGAATTGGACATCGCGCCGACCATATTTGTGCCATGCGCGACCGCTTCATGCGCTGAGGCCACCAAAGCGCCGTGAGACATCGCACCTGAGGCCAGCCGCGCGGTGATTTCAGAAGCGGGTTGCACCTCGTCGACTTCAATCGCAGGTCGCGCAGAGCGCAGGCGCGAGACATAATCTTCCGCCCAACCGGTCACGCGGATATGGAGGCTGCCCTTGGCAATTGAGTGGCTCAGCACGTCATCACCAAACCGCTCAACCAGCGACTGCGCTAGCGCATCAAGCCGCGCCAATTGGTTCGCTTTGGGACCAGTCAGCGAGAGGCGATATTCGCCTTCTCCCAAACGCTCGGTCTCAAGGCCGCGGATCACAAAATCCGCATTGCCCGCGCGGTTGAACAGCATCATCTCCTTCTTGATGCGAGCCGCGTCGCTGTGGAAGGTGATGTCTGCCGGGAACGCCAGCACATCGCGCAGCGCAGACGGCCGCCGATGCCGCTCTTCCGCCATCATTTGGCTGAACTTGCGATAGCCGGGCGTGATCTTGAAATTGTCGATCTGTTCAGGCGTCAGACGGTCGAACGTGGTGTTTGTGTAGGACGTATCATCGATCGAGAACGCATCATCGAGCTGATAAAGTGTCAGCAGGCGGAATGTATCATCGTCATCGTCATTTTGCTTGGGCGCAAAGGCAATTTCCTCTTCAGTGAGGTCGACAAATCCGCGCACGGCGGTGGTGCCATAAGAGTGACCTGCGCCTTCTGCACGCTCTTTGAAAAGGCCTAGGATCGGAATGTCGCCGTCAGATTCCACCTCCAGCGCGTGCTTATGCCAATCGGCGGCTGAGCGCGCGATAGTGGCAAATCCAGCGCCGCCGACAGGCGATTTCATATTGGGGAAATAACGCTTTAGGACTGGGTCATTGGTGTCGAGGAAGTTAGGTTCGAAAAATTCGCCGCCTGAGTAGCTCTCCACCGTGCACAGGCCAACCTTACCCATGATCTTCATCAGCGATTTTTCGGCCGCTTTGGAGAAGTTCTTGTAGGCCTGTGTGGGATTGTCGGTGAACTTCTCTTCTGCGCGCATCCGGAACGCCATTGGATAGACCGCGCTCGCTCCAAATCCCAATGCACAAGCAATATGATGTGGTGAGATGATGTGCCCACTTTCGGCGATAAGAGAGACCCGCAAACGCAGGCCTTCTTCGATCAGGCGTTGATTGATCGCTGAGATCGCAAGGGTCAGCGGCAGGCTTGCTTCGGCGCGGCTGACGTGACGGTCGCTGACGATGGCAATGCCACCTTTTGCGCGGGCAAAATCAGCGACTGCGCCTGAGATCCGGTCGAGCGCAGCTATGATGTTCGCCTCGTTTTGCGCATCATCTTCAAAATCGGGGGTAAATAGCAGGTCAAATTTGCCGCAGGGCACATCGGTCTGCTCACGGATGCGCAGCATATCGGCCATGCGCAAGATGGGCGAGCGGATCACGATCTGCTTGCTGTCGCTTTCGCCCGCAACATGCTTGGAGCCGAGCGCTACGCGCAAAGTCATTCCATCGCTTTCGCGGATGGAATCGAGTGGCGGGTTCGTCACTTGGGCAAAGCGCTGTGAGAAATATTTCGCCATCCCGCCCTCATTGTCGGACAGCGCATTGATCGCATTGCCATATCCCATGGCTGAAACCTTCTCAGCTCCGGCGGCTAGCATGGGGTCCACCAAGAACTTAAAGGTCTCTTGGTTGATCGTGTAGGCAACATAGCGCGCCGACCAGGGCAGGTCGCCTTGGTACGCGATGGCCGCCTTTTTCGCCTCATCTCCGCTACGATCGGGGAAGCTGTCGATGTCGATTTTGGCATCGGCGAGGAGCTTCGGGTAATCGTGGCGAGAGGCGAGTTCTTCGAGCGCAGCTTCAGTCTCAAACACCTCGCCTTGCTCATGATCATAGAACATCATGCCGCCAGCCTCGATTCGGCCACGGCGGACGATGTCTTTGGCCGGAAAGTCGATCTGGCTCGCCTCAGAGGTAACCACCAGATATTCTTCAGTTTCAACCGAGCGAAGTGGACGCAGGCCCAAGCGATCAAGCCGCGCACCAATCACTTTACCATCGCCGAACACCAGCGCGGCAGGGCCATCATTCTTCTCTTCATACAAAGAGAAATATTCGAGCATCGCCCGCACGTCATCGCTCAGAGTTTTGTCATTCTCCCACGC
>JBCDKX010000119.1:0-10177 GCA_038746055.1 Pseudomonadota bacterium | reverse complement strand
CAATTCCGTTCTACATCACTCCCACTCAATCGTACCAGGTGGTTTTGATGTGTAGTCGTAAACCACCCGGTTGATGCCCTGTACCTCGTTGACGATGCGCGTCGCGACTTGGGTAAGGAAAGCCGCATCGAACGGGTAAACATCCGCAGTCATGCCATCTGTGCTGGTCACCGCACGCAGGCCGCAAACGCTGTCATAGGTGCGGCCGTCGCCCATAACTCCCACCGTTTTCACTGGCAGGAGAACCGCAAAGGCCTGCCAAATGGCATCATATAGCCCGGCATTGCGAATCTCTTCGAGGTAAATGGCGTCCGCCTTGCGTAAGATATCGCAGCGCTCTTTGGTGACCTCACCGGGTATGCGAATAGCCAGGCCAGGGCCGGGGAAGGGATGGCGCCCTACAAATGCCTCTGGAAGCCCGAGTTCACGTCCCAGATCACGTACTTCATCTTTGAAGAGCTCCCGAAGTGGCTCGACCAATTCCATCTTCATTCGCTCTGGGAGGCCGCCGACGTTGTGGTGGCTTTTGATCGTCACCGACGGTCCCCCGGTGAAGGAAACACTTTCGATCACGTCCGGGTAAAGTGTACCCTGTGCGAGGAAATCGGCACCTCCGACTTTCTTTGCCTCGGCTTCAAACAGGTCAATGAAGGCGCCGCCAATAAACTTTCGCTTCTTTTCAGGGTCAGAGACACCCGAAAGGCCGGCAAGGAATGTCTCTTCGGCGTCCACGGCGATAAGCGGAATGTTGTAGTGATCGCGGAAAAGAGAGACGACCTGCTCGGTCTCGTTTAAGCGCATAAGGCCATGGTCAACGTAGACGCAGGTGAGTTGGTCACCGATGGCTTCATGGATCAATACCGCAGCAACGGCCGAATCCACCCCACCGGAAAGCCCGCAGATAACTTTGCCGGAACCGACCTGCGTACGGATCTCCTCGATCTTGGTTTTGCGAAACTCCGCCATAGTCCAGTCGCCCCTAAGACCGCAGACATGGCGCACGAAGTTGGCCAGCAATCTTCCGCCGTCTGGCGTATGGACCACTTCAGGGTGGAACTGAGTGCCGTAAAACTTGCGCGTTTCGTCGGCTATAACAGCGAAAGGCGCGCCGTCGGAGGTTGCAACTATTTCAAATCCAGGGGCAAACTCGGTAACCTTATCACCGTGGCTCATCCAGACTTGATGGCGCTCGCCCTCTTTCCATAAGCCATCAAACAATGCGCATTCTTTGGCGACAGTAAGATAGGCGCGTCCAAATTCGCCGCCCTCTCCAGTCTCGTGGCCGGGCCGGACTTCGCCGCCCAATTGATGGCTCATCACTTGCTGGCCATAGCATATGCCAAGGATCGGAACGCCAGCTTCGAACAGACTCTGCGGTGCACGTGGGGAAGCGTCATCACATACGCTAGCAGGACCTCCGGATAGGATCACACCTTTTGGGTTCAGCCGGCGAAACGCCTCTTCGGCCAGGCTAAATGGAGCGATTTCCGAGTAGACACCCGCTTCGCGAACCCGCCGTGCAATCAACTGGGTCACTTGGCTGCCGAAATCAACGATAAGGATCGAATCTGGGAGGTGCTCTGCTTCCATAGGCGCCGCGTTAGGCCAGCGCACGCCTCGCTGTCCAGCGCGGCCAGCAGGACCGGCGCGCGCTTTCGACAGAGAACATGCCACAACACCCCGCCAGGGAGATAAAATTGGTCCAGCGCACGTTTTTTGGGAACAATTGATGGGGATTTCGCATTTGCACAATTTGAGTGTGCAATGCAGCATCAACTTCTGAGTGGAAACCGTTCAGGGATCCACCCGGTCTTACAATTCTTTTATCCAACTGGAGCCCAACATGCGTTTCTTCCTCCCCGTATTCGCTCTTACCGCAGCGCTCGCAAGCCCGGCACTCGCGCAGGTCTCTGATGACCTCGTCTCATTTCGCGTGGACATTGGTGATTTGGACCTTTCGAGCCCGCAGGGTCGCGCCGAACTGGAAACACGCGTAGAGGCTGAAGCACGTATTGCTTGCACCAGAGACATTGATGCACGCTACACTTTCGGGCGCGATCTGATTGATCAGCGATGCGTCGCAGAAGCCCGTGACGCAGCCATGGCTGAGGTCGAGCGTCTGACTTCAGCGCCGCTTGAAACGCAGCTCAACGCCGCTGCAGGCTGACCGATTTTACCAAGCGCAAGCGTTCAGCGGCCGTCGGATCGACCCGGTGGCCGTTTTGCGCTTAGTCATTGGTTACAGAGTCCGACTTTTAGTTCCATTTTTTGCAATCTAAGTCGCACTTTTATCATTTGAGTTTCATGCAATCGAACCCCAGATGTGCTGCACCGCACAACGGCTGGCCTCTTCTCTCTCCAAACTGGCCGTGTGCTCTTGATGGACCAGCAGGTTTCCCCGAACCAGGTTCATCAGACTGCTCGCCGCGAGGTGGCAACCATATCGAGTGAGTTTGGGGGCGTTTAGGTGACTTCCAGCGCCTAGCCCATCGAACCAAATTCCGCAGGGCAGCGTTCCCCAACGTTGCGGTTGCCGCGCTCCTGGTCAGCTTGGACCTGATGGCATCTCGCTCAGAGGTGTTGGGATACGGGTCACAAGACTGACCTCCAGCGCGTCTCGCTTGCCAAGCAGCCAGCGAGACGCGGCCACCACTCTCTCCCTCTCCCAATGGTGGCCGCGTCTCAAAACTGGGCAAAATCAGCTATCGCTGCGACCGATACGAGCTGAGAAAATCTATCACAGCATATAGCTATTCCAATCAGGCCCTGCGTTATATTATTTCAAGGCGCGCACTATATATGTCGCGAAGGCGGACTCTCTCTCTCTAACCCCCGCCCCAGGAACCCATGATATGCGTAGCTTTGCTCAAAACGCGCTCGCAATGGCCTTTGCAATCGCTGTTAGCGGTGCGACCTTCAATGCGTTGATCGTGTAACCACCCAGGTCGCCGGGTCGCTTCATCGACGGAGCGACCCGATGACTCTCAACTGTCTAGGCAGCACTCTCATCAACCTTCGCCGCCGCGATTTCGCGTAACTCGCTCTTGAGCAGCTTTCCGATATGACTGCGAGGCATTTCATCAATCGCGAACAGGGCTGAAAGGCGCTGTGTCTTACCAAGGCGTGAATTGACGCTTGCCAAAATCGCATCACAGTCGCGCGCGCCCTCAGCCATAACCACGAAGCCGACGGGCGTCTCCCCCCAAACTCTTGACGCGACACCGACAACTGCGGCTTCTACCACGTCATCTTGACGTTCCAGCTCAGCTTCGAGATCGCTTGGATAGATGTTGAAGCCGCCAGATATGATCATATCCTTCGCACGACCGACAAGTTCGACAAAGCCATCTTCATCAACCCGCGCAACATCGCCCATCCGCATCCAAACACCGCCGTCTTCATCGACATATTGCGCTTCATTGGTCTTATCAGGTCGGTTTTTATATCCGCTCATCATCGTCTGCGAGCGACCGATCAAATTGCCCGGAGTGCCTGCAGGTACCTCATTGTCTTGATCGTCGAGTACCTTGAGCTCACTTCCCGGTGCAGGCCTTCCTACGGTGTGGAGCCTCTCGGGAAACTCGTGCGCGTAGAGCAGACACACCACTCCACCCTCAGTCATTGAATAGATCTCGATGAGGCCGCCCGGCATGCGCCGCAGCACTTCCGTCTTCAGCTCAACTGAGAAGGGGGCGGAGGTGCAATATTTCAGGATGAGCGATGAAAGATCATGCTCATCAAAGCCGGGGTGATCCATCAACCGCTGATATTGCACCGGCACCAGCATAGTAAGCGTGGTCTTGTCGGCCTCTGCGTGAGCAAGCCAGCGCGCGCAATCGAACTTGCCCATCACTCGCATCGTACCTCCTGCCAGCAGAGCTGGCAAAAACCCCACCATTGTGGTGTTTGAATAAAGCGGCGTTGATGTAAGCGTACGGACCGGCAAGCCTGCTTCAAGGTATGAAAGTGCGGTTGAGGCGAATTGCCGCCAACGCATTTGATGAGAGTGGACGATCCCCTTGGGAACACCCGTGGTGCCAGACGAATAGATGATGTTGAAGGGATCGCTCTGGTCCGGTGCGAAATCAGGCGCACGACTTCCAGGCGGCGCCATCCATGTGTCGATATCTTCGAGCGGTATGCGGATGAGATCCGACATGAAGTCAGGGCCAAGCTCTGCTGCTTTAGCTGCATCGATAAACAGGTGCTGCGCGCCTGAGTCCTTCGCCATCCCCTCAAGCTGCGCGGGCGAGGCGCTGGTGGTCAGCGGCGCTGCCACCCCGCCAGCACGAACCGCCGCCAGAAACACCAGCGCGTAATTGACCGTACTTGTGCCAAGAATCGCAACCGACTGCCCGCGCTGAAGGCCCGTTTCCACCAGCCGTGCTGCAAGCCGCTCAACCTCCCCGATAAGCTCTGCCCAGGCGACATCGCGCGTATCATCAACCATGGCGATGGCATCGGGCTGCGCCTGCGACCACTTGCGCAAGATATCCGGAAAAGAGCCAAATGGCTCAGCGAGTGCGGCGATGAATGCCTTGCTAGTGTCGGTAATGATCATCTTTGCAAACCATAGGGATCAGCGTCTGATCAGCAAGAGGTGGCGGTAGAAAGCCGCCAAATTCAGCTGAGCAACATGCGCATGCAAGCTGGTGCTAAGGTGGCCACTTTCCCCTTACGCGCAGGGCGGTGGAAAAGCTCCTCTATGGGGCCTCCGCAGCTTGGGTTTCGCACTGAAAATGCCTATATCTTTGGTATGAACGAGAACTCATCAAGCGAGCCGCAAGAAGCGCCTAAGACTGAAAAGCAACAAGGCGAGTATGGCGCTGATTCCATTAAGGTTCTTAAAGGCCTTGATGCGGTGCGCAAACGTCCGGGTATGTATATCGGTGACACCGATGATGGGTCCGGCCTCCATCACATGGTGTTTGAGGTATCCGACAATGCGATCGATGAAGCCTTGGCTGGCCACTGCGATCTGGTTCTGATCGAATTAAACCCCGATGGCAGCGTCTCGGTTGAAGACAATGGTCGCGGAATTCCGGTGGGCATGCACAAGGAAGAAGGCGTTTCAGCCGCAGAAGTTATCATGACCCAGCTGCATGCCGGGGGTAAGTTTGAAAACACCTCCGATGACAATGCCTATAAGGTCTCAGGCGGGCTCCACGGCGTGGGCGTGTCGGTGGTGAACGCTCTTTCTGAATGGCTCGAGCTCACCATTTGGCGTGAGGGCAAAGAGCATTGGATGCGCTTTGAGCATGGCGATGCAGTCAACTCGCTTAAGGTGAAGGGCGAGGCGCCTAAGGTCGAGCAAAACCCTGACGAGAGCGGCTTCAAAAAAGGCACTCGTGTCACCTTCAAGGCGTCGACTGATACCTTCAAAAACGTGACCGAGTTCGACTTTGACAAGCTGGAACATCGCTATCGCGAGCTTGCCTTCCTCAATTCAGGGGTGCGCATTCTCATCCGCGACAAGCGGCATGAAGAGCCTCAAGAGCACGATATGTATTATGAAGGCGGCATTGGTGCCTTCGTGAAATGGCTGGACCGCAACAAGGAAGCGTTGATCAACGATCCTATCTCGGTCTCGGCAGAAAAGGATGGGATTGGTATCGATGTCGCGCTGGAGTGGAACGACAGCTATTACGAAAATGTCCTGTGCTTCACCAACAATATCCCTCAGCGCGATGGCGGCACCCACTTGGCGGCATTTCGCGCCGCCTTGACCCGTACGCTCAATGGCTATGCGGATCGCTCCGGCATGCTGGGTAAGGCCAAGGTGTCGCTGTCGGGCGAAGACATGCGCGAGGGCCTCACCGCAATTGTCAGCGTGAAACTGCCTGATCCCAAATTTTCCTCGCAAACTAAGGATAAGCTGGTCTCTTCCGAGGTTCGCCAGCCGCTCGAAAGCCTGATGGGCGAGAAGATGAATGAGTGGCTTGAGGAAAATCCGAACGAAGCAAAGCTGATCATTCAGAAGATCATCGATGCTGCCGCAGCACGTGAGGCAGCCAAGCGTGCGCGCGAGATGAGCCGTAAGGGCGCGATGAGCGTCGCCTCGCTGCCTGGGAAACTCTCTGATTGCCGTGAACGCGATGCGACCAAGGCCGAACTCTTCCTGGTCGAGGGCGATTCAGCAGGTGGATCAGCCAAGGGCGGGCGTGACAGCCATTATCAGGCGATCCTGCCGCTGCGGGGCAAGATCCTGAACGTTGAACGCGCGCGGTTCGATCGGATCATCTCATCGAAGGAGGTCGGCACTCTAATTCAAGCGATGGGCACCGGCATTCGCGATGAATTCGACATTGAAAAGCTGCGCTATCACAAGATTGTGATTATGACGGACGCGGATGTCGATGGCGCGCATATCCGGACGCTGCTGCTCACCTTCTTCCATCGGCAGATGCCCGAAATCGTGAAAGCAGGGCATCTGTTCATTGCTCAGCCACCGCTCTTCAAGGTCGCCAAGGGCAAGAGCGAGGTCTATGTGAAAGATCAGGGTGCGCTCGATCGTTACTTGGTTGACGCAGGTCTGCAAGGTCGCATGCTCGAAACCTCGGGTGGTGCTCGCTCAGGTGAGGACTTGCGAGCGCTGGTCGATGGAGCGCTGCGCCTCAAAAACATGATCGCCTTCGTCCCCCGCCGCTATGACAGTGCGATTATCGAACAAATGGCCCTCTCCGGTGCGCTTGATCCTGGCCTGTCTCAACCTGCGCGTGTCACGGCGCTTGAAAAAACCGCCGGCCAGCTTGAGGCCGGCGATCAAGACGCCAAGTGGAGCGTGCGCGTGCTTGAAAGCGGGACAGTCCAATTCTCCCGCCTGTGGCGCGGTGTGACCGACGTACATGAGATCGAAGGGCGGTTCCTGACCTCGACCGAAGCGCACAAACTGCACTCGATCGCGGTTGAACAGGCCGATGCCTACGAACAGGCTGTTCGCCTTGTCAAAGCGGGCGATGCCACCGAAGCAGATGCGGAAACGGCTGGCGAAGACGATGCCAGCGATGATACAGCACTTGCAGAAGATGCCATCACGCGTCCAAGTCAGCTGCTCGATACAGTGCTCGCGGCGGGACGCAAAGGCCTGTCCATCAGCCGCTATAAAGGCCTGGGCGAGATGAATCCCGAACAGCTCTGGGAAACCACTCTTGATCCAGAAAACCGCGTGCTGCTGCAGGTTAAGGTCGAAGACGCCGATGTCACCGACGAGATCTTCACAAGGCTGATGGGCGATGTGGTCGAGCCACGGCGCGAGTTCATTCAGGATAATGCACTTAGCGTTGCGAACCTTGATGTCTGATCCAGCCTAATCAGAGTGATTTCCATCGTTTAAGCTTGCCGCATGATTGGCTTTTCTGTCATCAGCATGGCTTCTTGAGGCAGTTCAGATCAACACATCGGACACGGGTGGATGCAGAAGCGGTTTAAACTTTCCAGACTTGGCTTTCTGCTGCGTCGCCGCAATGAAGCCTGGATCAGAGGCGCTTGCCACAATGCCTATATGGGCGATCACACTACGCTTGCGCGCGTATTGGGTCGGTACAAACTCTACCTCGATACGCGCGATGTCGCATTCACCCCGCATATGCTGACCGATGGGTATTGGGAGATGGCGCATACCGAGGTCATGGCAAAGCTGGTCAAGAAGGGGATGAAGGCGGTCGATCTTGGCGCCAACCTCGGATACTTTACAATGCTCATGTCAGATTGCGTTGGGCCAGAAGGGACTGTCCATGCCTTTGAGCCCAACCCTCACATCGCAAAACTCCTACGCAGTTCGGTTGAGATTAATGGATTTGCAGGGCGCACGACCATTCACCAGATCGCCCTGAGCAATAGTGACGGGGAGCTCGATTTTTACATTGATCCCGCACGGCCGATGAATGCGACCGTGCACCCCCACCACGCTCATGATAAAATCAAAGTCACAGCTCGCCGCTTTGACGATTTTCCCGAGCTGGAAGACTGCGACTTTGTCAAAATTGACGTCGAAGGGGCAGAAGAAAATGTTTGGGCAGGGATGGCAAAGCGCCTTGCCGATCCTCGCCCGTTAACCGTCATTCTGGAATTCACTGCCGCCCGCTATTCGAACGCAGATGCTTTCCTGGACATGTTCAAAGAACAAGGCTTTTCTCTCAACTATATTCACTCATGGCGCGGCATTGCTGCAACGACCAAAAACGAAATCCTCGACATGCCCGGGAATATCGACCAGCTCCTCGTCCTGCAACGATAGCTAAATCACGGTTCTACCCAAGCGCAAAGCCATACTGACCCTTGATGTTTGCAGCTTTTGCCCCGACATCTAAACCCTATGTCAGAAGCTGAACCCAACGACACATCCGCGCTCGAGCATTGGAGTTTTTTGCTCATTCTTGCAGCGGTTTCGATCCTGCTTGTATGGGTGTCCTGGCCATTTATAGGTCCGCTGATGTGGGCGACACTGGCCGCAATCATGTTCCAGCCGCTCTATAAATGGTCGCTGATCAAGACCCGAGGAAGGCGAAATCCGGCTGCGGCGCTTTCGCTGTCGATCATCTTTGTGGCCGTGCTCCTGCCAGCGCTATGGATCGGATCAATGGTCGCCAACGAAGCGATCAGGCTGGTCAATCGGCTGCAAGCTGACCCGCCCGATATTGGGGCTTGGTTCAATGAAACCTATGCCATGCTACCCGGAGATGTTCAGCGCTTGGCTGCTGAAAACGGCTTTGCCGACTTTTCAGCAATTCAAGACCGCTTGCAGGGAATATTGGGTGAAAGCGTCGGCCTTATTGCGCAACAGGCGCTCTCGATCGGGAGCGGCGCACTCGGTTTTTTCCTGAGCTTTAGCATCGGGCTTTATGTCCTGTTTTTCCTACTTCGCGATGGCTCACGCATAGGAGAGACGATTCTGCACTCTGCGCCGCTTAACCGCGAGATTGCTGACCGCTTGGCCGACCGCTTCCTGGGCGTTGTGCGCGCCGTCATTAAGGGGTCTGGCGTAGTCGGCATTGTTCAAGGTGCGCTGGGCGGGATCATGCTGGCAATTGCAGGCGTTCCCTCGGCACTACTGCTTGGCGTGCTGATGGCAATCCTGGCGTTGATCCCGGCTGTTGGTACCGCTCTGGTCTGGGCCCCAGCGGGTGTTTGGCTAATCGTAGCCGGCGATGTTTGGCAAGGCATCTTTGTCCTTGGAGCAGGCTTCATCATCATCTCCAGTGTCGACAATGTGCTGCGCCCCATCCTGGTGGGGCGAGACACGGGAATTCCCGATTGGATCATCTTGGTGACCACACTTGGCGGTATCTCACTTGCTGGCTTTTCCGGGATCGTACTTGGCCCGCTGGTTGCAGGGATGTTCCTCGCCAGTTGGTCGATCCTGCAAGAACAGCGCGCCGAAGACGAAGAAGCCGCCGCGCGTTATCGCATCAGAATTGGCCCGGATGGTAAGGCCCGTAGCGACGAAGAGATCGAAGCGGTTGAACGCCTTGCCAATGCAAATGCGGATCGGGCACCGCAGATGCAGGAAGTCTGAGCCATGCGGTCCATGGTCCAACCCGGAAGTCAGGCAGAAGAGGTAGGCCGACTGATCCTGGCAGCCTTTATCGTGCTCGCACTGCCTTCGCTGCCCTTTGGCGCATATCTCGTTTATCCATTTGCAATCCTGACCACCTGGTTTCACGAAATGGGACATGGCCTAACCGCCTTGGTGCTTGGACAGAGTTTTGATCGCCTACTGATCTTCGCCGATGGCTCAGGGCTTGCGGAGAGCCGGGTTGCGATCGATGCCTCGCCATTTCTGCGCGCGGCTATCGCAGCTGGCGGACCGCTTGCACCCACTCTCTTCGGCGCAGGACTGATCGTGGCAAGCGCCCATCGAAAGCTATGGCGGCCGGTGCTTTGGGGCACTTCCATCGCCATTTTTGCCTCTGTGATCCTCTATGTCCGCTCGCCTGTGGGATTTGCTGTATTACCGTTAATCGCTCTTACACTGGCGGTGATTGCGTGGAAAGCATCGCCCGGGATCAACCGCTTCACCTTGCAATTCATAGGCGTGCTCGGCGCGATGAGTATGTTCAGCGATTACCGCTATTTCTTCACTGAAAGCGTTGAGATCGGAGGTAAGACCATCCTGTCAGACACCGGTCAAATCGAAGCGGCGCTGTGGCTTCCACACTGGTTCTGGGCCGCACTGATT
>JBCDKX010000118.1:0-10315 GCA_038746055.1 Pseudomonadota bacterium | reverse complement strand
CTTTGGAACGGATGAGCGCTATGCCGAATTGGGCGAGGGCGGAGTCGATATTATCGCGACGGATCGCCCTCGTGCAGCTGCTGCGGCTCTCGCCAGGGCTGGCAGATTACCATCCTCAGGGACGTGCGGAATAGTACGCGCGAGCGAATGACGCAACGACAGCCGAGCTGGAACCCGCGCGCGGATAGCGGGATTACCATTCGCTTTGTTGAAACCGACGGTCTGACATTTGAGGTCGCAGAAACAGGTGAAGGTGATCACCTCGCGCTGATGCTGCATGGCTTCCCTGAGCTGCATTACTCTTGGCGATACCAAATGCCCCTACTGGCGGAAAAAGGGTATCGCGTATGGGCGCCGAATATTCGCGGCTACGGCGCGACCGACCGGCCAACCGATGTGCGCGACTATGCGCTCGATCGACTTACTCAGGATGTTGCGGACCTCATCGACGCGAGCGGGGCAAAGGACGTGACCCTGTTCGCACATGATTGGGGCGCAATCATCGCCTGGGCCTTCGCGATCACAAACCTTCGGCCGCTAAAAAGGCTGATCATCATGAACGTGCCTCACCCCTCGGTAATGCGGCGCGAGCTTCGACAATGGCGTCAGCTCAAAAAGAGCTGGTATGTCTTTTTCTTTCAGATTCCATGGCTTCCCGAGCGGTTTCTGGCACGCAATGGCGGCGATGCAGTGGGTAATCTGATTGCTAACACGTCTTGCAACAGACAGAGCTTCGGACCGGAAGTACGAGCCATTTACAGCGATGCGAGCAGACGCCCTGGAGCGCGCACTGCGATGGTCAATTACTACCGTGCGCTTCTGCGTTACGGTGACAGCATTGACTTAGGTAATGCGCGCGTCGACGTGCCCACCCTGATGATCTGGGGCGAGGAAGACGTTGCCCTCGGTATCGATTGTACCGTGGGAACAGAGCAATGGGTAAGCGACCTTACCTTGAAGCGCTTGCCAGGTGTCTCCCACTGGGTGCAGCAGGATGCCCCAGATGAAGTAAATACCATTTTGGACGAATGGCTACCTCAGCATTAAGCCGCTTTGCTCTTCTCTTCCTCGGTTGCCGGCCGGTCCAAGAAACTGCGCATCGCCTCGGTGCTTTCCTCTTGATGACTAAGCAGGAACAGGTGCCCGCCGCCCTCCATCACCACAAGCTCACTATTGGGAATTAGCATGTCAAGGAATTTGCCATTTACCAGCGGCACGATCGCATCGTCATCGCCCATCATGATTAGCGTTTCCTGCTTGAGCAGAAATGGCAAGGCAGGGGCGCTTGTCCAGCCAAGCATACACAACAACTGGTACATGTAGCCGCGCGGCGAAGGAGGCTTCAGCCGCGACATATGCCCGCCCTTACCCGAGCTTTGGCCAAGGCCTTCACCGTATAGAGTTTCAAAATTTTTGATCATGTAATCGGTGTCGACATAGCGACGCGGATTAGCCATTTTGGAGAGTGCGGCGGGATTGCCCGGCATCATTAGCATCCCTGCGCTGGTAGCGACCAAGATCACCCGGCGGGTGCGTCCAGGGTGTTGCATGGCAAAGTGTTGGGCAATGCCGCCTCCCCAACTGATGCCCATCACATCAACCGCGTCAACGCCGAGTTTGTTGAGCAGCTCGGCTGCAGTCCAGCTGATCGTAAATGGGTTATAAGGAATCACCGGGTCAGGCGATTCGCCCACACCAGGCATGTCAAACATGATGAAGGGCCGCTCGTTCAAAGCGTCAGCTAATGGGGCAACTGCTTCGATATTCGCGCCGATGCCATTGAAGAAAAGAACTGGTAAGTGTTGGCTGGGCTTATCAAGCCGCCATGTCGCAACCCGTAGCGTCCGTCCGGCCACCTCTTCCAAGGTGACGACGGCATCTTTCATCTTTTTACTCACAAATAACCTGACCTTTTCGTCCTAAGTCCGAGTGGTGGGGGGTGGGAGACACGGCTCGCAGATCCCGCGCGGGCTGTGCCTCCCATAAGCTCTTTCGGACGTTCCTTAGGTTCTTCTCTTATCAGACTTCTTCAACAACGTAGAGTCCCGGTGCACTTTCCAGCGGCGGATAGTCGTCGCTTCCGAGGTTTTGAGGTGCGGGGACTTTCTTTCCAGAGCGCTTCTGAATCCACTCCATCCAATACGGCCACCAGCTCCCTTTGACTTCCTCTGTGCGTTGCAGCCACTCGTCTGCAGTCTCCGGCAGTTTGCCCTTCTTCTTCTGGACGAAGTATTTTGCTTTGGGATTGGTCGGCGGATTGAGGATCGCTTGCATATGGCCCGATTGGGATAGGACATAGGTCACATCCTTAGAGCCGAACAGCTGGGTTGAGCGATAAGTCGCTTTCCACGGCGTGATGTGATCGGTCACACCGCCCAGAATAAACAGGTCAGCTGTTACCTTAGTTAGGTCGATCTTGTGATCAGCCATCTCGGTCTCACCCGGCGTTGAGAAGGCGAGTGTCTCGTAGAGTGTCAGGAAATCTCCCATCAGGCTGGCGGACAAATTGGTTGCGTCTGAATTCCAATAAAGAACATCAAATGCAGGTGGATCCATACCCAGCAGATAATTGTTGATCACATAATTCCAGATAAGGTCGTTAGGCCTCAACCACGCAAATCCGCGAGCGAGGTCGTCTGCCTTGATAATTCCGGATTTGGCCGCGCGTTGCTTGGCTATCTGGATGCCGTTTTCGCTGACCAAAGATCCAGCTTCAATATCGGTTGGTTTGGGATGAAGCACGCATACCATTAGGGTGAGCGTGCCAAGCACCGGATTACCGGTCGCAGCAAGCTTGGAGGCGAGCACGGACGCCGTTTGCCCGCCCGAACAGCCTGCAGAGACATTTACCTTCTTGGACCCGGAAATGTTTGAAACCACTTCGAGCGCGTCCTCGCAAGAGGAGATATAGTCGGCCATGTCCCAATGGCCCTGTTCCTTGGACGGATTACGCCATGATATGACAAAGGTCTGCATCCCATTGTCGACCTGCCATTTGATGATCGACTTCTCAGGCGAGAGGTCATTGATGTACATCTTGTTGATTTGCGGCGGGATGGTGAGCTGCGGTACGGCATACACCTCATCGGTTGTCGGCGCATAGTGGATCAGCTCATACATCTCTGTTCGGTGGACGACATTGCCTTTTGAGGTTGCGATGTTCTCGCCAAGTTTGAATGGACGCTTGTCCACCTGGCTGACCATGCCCTTATTATGAACGATATCATTATAGGCGTTTTGAAGTCCTTTGATGAGGCTAAGGCCGCCTGAATTGATAATCTGCTTTTGAGCAATGGGATTGCCCACTAGGGTGTTGGTCGGAGCAAGGCTGTCAATGATGATATTGGAAATGAAATTGGCGCGATTGCGCTCAAGCTCATCCAGCTCAAGCTCTTCGAGCCAGTTGGTCATACCCTTTTGAATAGCCAGATAATATTGTGCCCCCGCCCGGAAAAACGGATTGAATTGCCACGCGGGATCCTTGAATCTTTTGTCTTTAGGGTCGGGCGCGAGGTCACTCTTGCCGGTCACGATTTTCACCATGTCCTCGCCCATGGTCTGCGCGTGTTTCATCAGCCGCGATGGATTGGAGGCAGTTTCTCGCAGCAATACCGCGACCGCTCCGACGAAGTCTTCTCGTGCGAGTCCAACCAGCGGACCAAGCGCATTGGTCGATTGCGCAGCTTCATTTTCAAGCGTTACTTTTGCCTCAGGCATCCGTGTGTCCCTTCATTGTGGGTCTTTTTTCCCGCCTTTTATAAGCGTTAGATGACCTGAGAGCTCTCGCATTGCAAGGTGTGGAGATGGCAAGTTCAGTGGAATCCGTGCGCCTTGGGCACAGCAATTCGCTTATCCCTTCCAAGCGGCCGAGTTTAATTTTCTTTCACTCCTTTGGGTTAAGAACCTTGGGCTTGAGTAGGGAATTAGCACTTAAATGAGTCGTTTGTTGTCTAGATTTTCGGGAAGTGCACAGCCTGCGGCTGCGTCGTCCACTGCGCCTGAGCTACGCGATGACTTACCACTTGATCCAAAGCGCAGCGCTAGTTTGTTGGCCGGACTTGAGGCGGCTGGTCTGGGCTGGTTCTGGGAAAGTAATGCGGCTGGCAAGCTCACCTATTTGACCGATTCGGCTATCTCGGCGATGGGTGATGGAAAGGGTAACTTGCTCGGCTCTGACCTTACAGAGATTTTCGCCACAGGAAGTGCGGATGGTGAGGATTCCACTTCCCGACCACTCAAATTCCGGCTCGCTTCGCGTAGTCCAATCTCGCGTCTCAACGTGAAGGTCCTTAACGCCGGAGACATAGACGCTTGGTGGGAGATATCAGCGACACCGCGCGTTGATGGGCAGGGCAATTTCGAAGGCTTCTACGGCACCGCGCGCGATATTACTCGCAGTTTGGCGCAATCACGCGATTCGGAACGAGCAGCGCACTACGATTCGCTTACCGGCCTTGCGAACCGTCTGCGAATGACACGTCAGCTCGAACAGACACTAAAGACCTTCAAACAGTCGAAGCGCTCATGCGCAATCATGCTGCTTGACCTTGATCGCTTTAAAAAGGTGAATGATACGCTTGGCCATCCTGCCGGTGACGAATTGCTTAAACAGGTTGCTGTCCGAATCAAAAAACTAATGGGCGACCGGGGCGAGATTGGGCGACTTGGCGGTGATGAATTTCAGTTATTGCTGCCCGATATTGATGATCGCGGCGAGCTTGCCGATCTGTCAAAGCGACTGGTTCAAATGCTGTCCCAGCCATATTCTGTGGAGGGGGCCAGGGCGATAATCGGATGCTCAATTGGAATGGCGATTGCCCCGTATGACGGGGTTGAGGCGAGCGATTTGGTCAAGGCGGCCGATCTTGCGCTTTACGCCGCAAAGGACGCAGGGCGGGGCACCTATCGCTTCTATTCCAGCGACCTCAGCAGAAGCGCCGATTTTCGCCAGCGGATCGAAGATGATCTGCGCGACGCACTGTCGGCAGGCCAGCTTCTCATCCAATATCAGCCGATCGTGGATGCTAAGACCCACAAGGTTGCCTCCCTTGAGGCTCTGCTACGTTGGGAGCATCCCGAGCGCGGGCGGGTTTCACCGGCGGACTTTGTGCCAGTGGCAGAAGAATTGGGCATCATCAATGAAATCGGCGAGTGGGTGCTTGAACAGGTCTGCATTCAGCTCGGCAACTGCCCGCCAGAGGTGCGTGCTGCTGTCAATGTCTCACCAATCCAGTTCGGCTCTGACGACTTTTTTTCGACTGTTGACCGCATCTTGACGAAAACCGGGGTAAATCCTGCGCGGATTGAATTGGAAATCACCGAGAGTGTCTTTGTTGGCGATCTTGAGCGCACGTTAAACCTGTTCAAGCAGTTGAAACGGCGCGGTGTTCGCCTGGCATTGGATGACTTTGGAACGGGCTATTCCTCGCTTAGCTATCTACGTGATGCACCCTTCGATAAGCTCAAGATTGACCAGAGCTTTGTGCGGGGGTGTGCGGTCGAGGACAACAACAACAGCGCGCTTGTCTCCGCCATTGTAAGCATGGCCAAAGCGCTCAAAATGGAAACAGTTGCGGAGGGCATCGAAACCAAGGATGAACTTGCGATGGTCACCGCGCACGGTGCAACGCACCTGCAGGGCTATCTCTTCTCAAGCCCTATTTCGATTGAGGACCTACTCGAACGGTTCGAGAAAAAGGAACTCGAATTCAAACCGCGTGGACCAGAAAAGTATCGGGCAGAGCGCCGGACGGAGTTCCGAAAAATCGGCCTTATTCACGGCGACAGCCGCTATAATGTCTTCCTGCGAAACATTTCAAAGACTGGCGCTCGGATCGAGGGGCTGCTTGAGGTGCCATTGGGGACAGATGTTGTGCTCGATCTGGGTGACGGGCAACTGGCCGTTGCAACCGTAAGACGTTCCGAGGGTTTTAGTCAGGGTGTTGAGTTCGAAACCCAGCTCATCAGCGATGGCGATAAGGGCTTGTGCACGAGGCACAGGGTGTCACCGTATCAGATCGAGGCGGCAGGACGTCCACTTGGCGCGCTTACCAATTCAGCGGTGGCCGCTTACACCGGAGGCATGCAATCTGCTCCCAAGGCGTTTGTGGAAGTCGACATCAGTGCCCAGATCAAAGACTAGGGCGGTTCTTCTAAATCTAGGTGACGTTGCCAACTAAGCGCTAACCGCTTCGCGCATTAATCGGTTTCTTTAGCGAAAAAATAACCAACCGGATTTACGACTGATCAAGTCAGCGATCCTTGACTTCAGACAATCGCGCGATGGAAAGGAAGGGCGTCAGGTGCCCCTAAAGGGTTTCTTGTCTTCAATCAGTGGTTCTGGCTCAGTGGCAGCTGTGAGCAAGCTGTCTGATTCAGAGAAGCTTGCAATGCTCGACGAGCTTGAGCAGTCTGGACTTGGCTGGTTTTGGGCATGTGATCCAAAGGGAAATCTGACTTATCTGAGCGCCACCATTGCTGAACGCCTTGAGCTCCCGCTTGAAGATATAATCGGACAACCGCTCGCGAGCGTATTCGTATCGGCACAAAATGACGGTCGAACAAAATCGCTCGCACTGATGCTAGGTGCGCACAAATCCTTTTCCGGTTTTGCTGTGCGTGCAGAAAAAAAACCTGATGGCGCGGTGCTGCGACTTTCCGGCCAGCCAAGCTTCAAAGGAAGCTCTTTTCTAGGATTCCGGGGGACGGGCTGGGATATCACCGATGAGTATTACCGCGAGGAAGAAACTGCGCGTTTGGCCAAGTATGACTCGCTGACTGGTCTTTCCAATCGTCACCGGATGAAGAGCCTGATCGACACGACGCTAACGGCCTTCAAGGCAGCCAAACGCAATTGTGCGTTGATGATGCTCGACCTCGATAAGTTTAAGCATGTGAATGACACACTTGGGCATGCAGCGGGTGACGAACTGCTCAAACAAGTGTCCGATCGCCTCAGGCGTTCGATTGAGGTCGAATGCGAGATTGGCAGGCTTGGCGGTGACGAGTTTCAGGTCCTGATCCCCGATGTCGATGATCGTGGAGAACTTGGTGAGATTGCGCTGAAGATCATCACCATGCTTAAACAACCTTACACTCTTGAAGAGGGGCGTTGTGTGATCGGCTGTTCGGTCGGTATCGCAATGGCGCCGCATGATGGGGTGACAATCGATGAAGTTGTGCGCTCGGCTGACCTTGCGCTTTATGCAGCCAAGAACAGCGGACGCGGCCAATACCGGTTCTTCTCAGGCGAGCTCGAGAACGAAGCGCTCTTTCGCCGCCGTCTTGAAGATAATTTGGGCGAAGCGGTGCGCAGCAACCAGCTTTTCTTAAGATATGAGCCGATCGTCGATGCGCGCAGCGAAGCCGTTCGCGCGCTTGAGGCCCACATCTGCTGGTTGCATGACCAGCGCGGCGAGATCGATGAAGAAGAGTTCGCCTCAATCCTCGATGGCTCAAGTCAAGTAGGCGAAGTGGGAACATGGGCAATTCACGAAGCCTGCTCGCATGCCGCAAAATGGCCTGACACAATCAGAGTTGCCGTAAATGTGCCGGTCGCTTTGTTTGCTGCGGATGGCTTTGTGGATGCGGTCTCCGATGCGCTAACCTCGACCGACCTTCCAGCACACCGCCTGGAACTCGAAGTGAGTGAAGCGGTGTTCTTCGGTGATACTGATGCGGTAGACCGAACGCTAGGGCAATTGTTTAAGCTTGGTGTGCGCCTCACACTCGATGAGTTTGGCAGCGGCTATTCTTCGCTTGCCTATCTACGGCGGGCTCCGTTTGACGCGATCAAGATCGATGAGAAACTTGTTGCTGAAGCCGAGAAGCATGATAGCCGTGAGCTTGGTCTAGTTAGGGCGATTGTCGCGCTGGCTGGCGCGCTTGAGATGGATACCATAGCGAACGGTATTGAGAGCACTCAGCTATTCGACCGGATGAAGGAAAGCGGGGTTAAGCGGATGCAAGGCCCGATTTACTCAGATCCGGTTAGCCTTGACGCAGTGGAAGCTGAGATCCTTGGTGACAATTGGAAGATCAAGCCCAGCGGTGACCGGATCAAGCGCTCAAAACGTCGTACAGTCTATCGCCGGATCAGCGTTATCCATGATGATCACTCCTATGAGGTGGTACTGCGAAACTTGTCGAAAACTGGTGCACTTATCCAAGGACTTGACGAGGTTCCCAAAGGGACTCAATTCGTAGTTGATTTGAGCGGCGGTCAGCTTGCTGTTGCGACGGTAATTCGCACCAATGGTGATACTCAGGGTCTCGAATTTGAACAGCACCTGATCGACGATGGGTCAGGTGGGCTTTGTACACGTAACCGCGTCTCGCCCTATGCCCTTGCCTCGGCCGGCGCACCTTTGGCCGCTCTTTCACCAGGAAGCTACAAGGGTATGCAGGGTGGCGGACTGGGGCAAGCCAGCGTTCCGCAATTCAACTATGCACCTCAGGCACGGTTTGAAGCGGCTTGATTTTGCCAGCCATCCACAGTTGCATTTTTCTTAAATGACATGGGATGTGTGGCTCGCTAAGTGGCGGGCAGATGACTGACCTTTCTAAAATTCGAAATTTCTCGATTATTGCGCATATCGACCATGGCAAGTCGACGCTCGCTGACCGGCTGATCCAGTTCACCGGCGGCCTCTCCGAGCGCGAAATGACCGAACAAGTCCTTGATAACATGGACATTGAGCAAGAGCGCGGGATCACTATCAAGGCCCAGACCGTGCGGCTCAACTACACCGCC
The DNA here is from genome assembly GCA_038746055.1 of Pseudomonadota bacterium. Classification (GTDB taxonomy): domain Bacteria; phylum Pseudomonadota; class Alphaproteobacteria; order Sphingomonadales; family Sphingomonadaceae; genus Erythrobacter. Next base: position 1,563 of record JBCDKX010000118.1, on the reverse strand, counting down.
AAAGATGGCGACACTTATCAGCTCAATCTGATGGACACCCCCGGCCACGTCGACTTCGCCTATGAGGTCTCACGCTCCCTAGCCGCCTGCGAAGGCGCGCTCCTTGTTGTGGACGCTGCCCAAGGGGTTGAGGCGCAAACCCTTGCCAATGTCTACCAATCGATCGAGCACGATCACGAAATCGTCTCCGTCATCAACAAGGTCGACCTCCCCGCCGCAGAACCCGAGCGCGTCCAAGCGGAAATCGAAGAGGTCATCGGCCTCGATGCTTCCGACGCTGTCATGACGTCAGCCAAAACCGGCATCGGCATTGAAGACGTGCTCGAAGCCGTCGTCGCCAAATTCCCGCCCCCGCAAGGCGACCGCGACAAGCCGCTCAAAGCCTCGCTCGTCGATTCCTGGTACGACCAATATCTCGGCGTCGTCATCCTTGTGCGCGTCATCGAAGGCGTCCTCACCAAGGGCCAGCAGATCACCTTCATGCAAGGCGGCACCCAGCACCTCGTCGACCGCGTCGGCTGCATGCGCCCAAAAATCGAGCACCTGCCCGAACTTGGCCCCGGCGAAATCGGCTTTATCACAGCCCAGATCAAAGAGGTCGAACAGGCCCGCGTCGGCGACACCATCACCACGGTCAAGAACGGCGCGACCGAGGCGCTCGCTGGCTATAAGGAAGTCCAACCTGTGGTCTTCTGCGGCCTCTTCCCCGTCGATGCGGCTGACTTTGAGAAACTGCGCGAGAGCATCGGCAAATTGCGCCTGAACGACGCCAGCTTCTCCTTCGAGATGGAAAGCTCCGCCGCGCTTGGCTTTGGCTTTCGCTGCGGCTTCCTTGGCCTCCTCCACTTGGAGATCATCCAAGAGCGCCTCAGCCGCGAATACGACCTCGACCTTATTACCACAGCGCCTTCAGTTGTTTACCGCGTCCACCTCGCCAAATCGAAGACCGAGGAGGCGCAGACCGTGGACATCCACAATCCCGCCGATTGGCCCGATGTGAACCGCATCGACATGATCGAGGAGCCGTGGATCAAGGCGGTGATTTACACGCCCGACGAATATTTGGGCTCGATCCTGAAACTGTGCCAAGACCGCCGCGGCATCCAGACCGATCTGACATACGTTGGTGGCCGCGCGCAGGTCACCTACGAGCTGCCTTTGAACGAGGTGGTGTTCGATTTCTACGACCGCTTGAAGTCGATCTCACGCGGCTATGCCAGCTTCGATTACGAGCAGGTGGGCCTTCGCGAAGGCGATCTTGTGAAGATGAACATCCTCGTGAACGCGGAAGCAGTGGATGCGCTCTCGCTGATCGTCCACCGAGGCGTCGCCGAAGAGCGCGGCCGCGGCATGTGCGAGCGCCTAAAAGACCTAATCCCGCGCCACCTCTTCAAGATCCCGGTCCAAGCCGCCATAGGCGGCAAAATCATCGCCCGCGAGACGATAGCCGCGATGCGCAAAGACGTGACGGCGAAATGCTACGGCGGCGATATCTCGCGTAAGAAGAAGCTGTTGGAAAAGCAGAAGAAGGGCAAGGCGAGGATGAGAGAGTATGGGAATGTG
>JBCDKX010000117.1:0-10319 GCA_038746055.1 Pseudomonadota bacterium | reverse complement strand
GCAGCCTTCATTGCCTTTGCGGTCACGTCAGGCTGAGCTGCAAGCGCAGTCAGCACACGCTCAACCGTCACATAAGTATCGCCCGCTTTTTCAGCGAGCCCTTCCGACGCATCGAGTACGCGCACCAGATCATTGTCCATACCGGGCGTTGATTGCGCGCCGCTGCCGGTCACAGCAGGGATTTTCGAAAGTGCGATATCCACCGCGCTCACTGCCTGCGGCGCATCGCCGCCCGCCCGCTGGATCAGGCCTGCCGCCATGCCCTCTTCATCTTCGAGCAGCGCTTTCAATAAGTGCAGCGGGGTAATCCGCTGATGGTTCATACGAATGGCGACCGTCTGCGCACTTTGCAGGAAGCCCTTTGCGCGATCAGTGAACTTATCGAGATTCATTCCGCATCCTTTGGCCTGTTCTCTTATGTGAAATGCTCACAGGTGTGTTAGCTGAGTAGGTGGGTCACAATTCTGCTCTTTGCAAGGCCCCTTTCCTCCGCCGCTTGACCAATTGTGAAACGCAAGCAATTGTCGCGGCTCAGGAAAGAGGGAAAACACGCAAATGAAGTGGATCAAGCGCGGCGCATTAGGCTTTGTTGCTCTTGTGCTGGTGACTTTTGTCTTTTTGGCAACCTGGGAACCATTTGCCGCCCGCCAGAGTGTCGCCCCTGAATATCGCGAATACTCTGCTGAGATTGTCCGCAGCGAATATGGCGTGCCGATGATCTACGGCGAGACCGATGCTGATGTCGCATTCGGGGTCGCGCTTGCTCATGCAGAGGATGATTTCTTTACGCTGCAAGACGTGGTTGCGATGGCCAAGGGCCGCTATGGCGCGATTGCGGGCCAGGCTGGGGCGGAGATCGATTTTGCCTACCACTTGATTGATGCGCGCGGCACGGCGGAGCGCGAATATCCAAAGCTCCCCGCAGATACGCGCGCCTTGCTTGATGCCTATGCCTCCGGGCTCAACTTTTATGCTCAGCAAAACCCGCAGGAAGTGAAGCTCGGCAACCTCTTCCCGGTCAATGGAGAAGACGTGGCAGCAGGCTTTGTATTGCGCCAGCCCTTCTTCTATGGCCTTGGCAATGTGATCGGACCGTTGGTTGCAGGGGAAGAACCGCGCAAGGAATTTGGTCCGGACATTCCGGGATTTCCCAGGGCAAACTCTCCAGCCGAGCAACTGCGCGAGGATCTGGCAAGTCGAAGTGAGCACCCCAACCTCGTGCTGCCATTGGGAAGCGCTGCTGACCATCTGGGCTCAAATGCATGGGCCGTCCGGCCCGAGAAAACCGGCGGACCCACTACCTTGATCTCCAACTCGCACCAGCCCCTGCGCGGTGGTGTCGCCTGGTATGAGCTGGGTGTGCAATCGGGTGAAGGCTGGCACTTTACCGGGGCCAATTTTCCGGGATCGCCCTTTCCTTTTCTTGGCCACAATGAGAACCTGGGATGGACCAATACCGTCAACCGCCCGGATATGACCGATATCTATAAGCTGGAGATGAATGAAGTAGGCGACAGCTATAAGCTCGACGATGAGTGGTACTATCTCGAAGAAAAGGATGTGATCCTGCCGGTGAAGTTGGGGCCAGTCACCCTCCCCATTACACGCACAATCTATCGCAGCGAGCATCATGGGCCGGTCATCAAGAACGACAATGGCGTTTTTGCCATTCGCTATGGCGGAATGGGTAAAGCTGAACAGCTTGATGCCTATTATCGCCTCAATAAGACCAGCACTCTGGAGGAATGGGAGGAGCAGATTGCGCGCATGGCGATCCCTTCCACCAACTTCATTTACGCTGACCGAGAGGGCAATATTGCCTATGTCTATAACGCCGCAATCCCCAACCGGCCGGAGGATGTGCCAGCAAATTGGCGCGGTATTCTTGATGGTTCACGCTCTGACCTGATCTGGGAGGAGAGTGTTGAATACGCACGTATCCCCAAGCTGATCAATCCTGCCTCAGGCTGGCTCTATAACTCAAACAACGAGCCCTACACTGCCGCCGGCGAGGGAAGCGACCTGTCTCCGGACGACTTCTCACCCGTGCTGGGCATTGAGCGCAAGCAGACCAATCGCTCGCACCGCGCCTACAAGCTGATGAGCGAAGCAGAAGTGCTCGACCGCGCGACATTGGAGCTCATCAAGTATGACACGGGATATGAGCGGCTCGATTACGTCGATACGCTGTTTGATGCGCTTGAAGCGATGGAAGTTCCGGTCCGCATGAAGGATCCGGCTGGGCCACCCAATCTGGCTCAGGCCCGCGATCTGCTGCTGCAATGGGACTTTACCGCCGATAATGAAGGCCCAGCAGACAGCCTCGCTCTGCTGATGATCCTCAGCTATATGGGAGCGGAATATAACAATACGCCGGTGCCCGATGTGGCAGAGCACCTACAACAAGCCGCCAATCATTTGATGGAACACTTTGGACGGCTCGATCCCCCGATGAGTGAACTGCTGCGCCTCCGTCAAGGCGGCAAAGACCTGCCCCTGGACGGAGGTTCGGACACATTGCGCGCATCCACGACATGGCGCGTCGATGAAGACGGTCGGCTCAGCCTCGTCCACGGCGACAGCTTTATCCAATGGGTCGAATGGCCTGCCGACGGCAGACGGGTCCGCTCCCGTTCAATCCAACCGTTTGGCGCAGCGACAACCCGGCCAGAATCGAAGCATTTTACCGATCAGATGCAGCTATACGTCGATCACAAATTGAAGCCTGTACACTTCTTTGAGGAGGACGTACGCGCTAATGCAGAAAGCATGAAGGTAGTCACTAACGCAAAGTAGGCCAATCGCAGCGCCTATTTGATTTTGCCTTAGTTCAGGCGGCTTCCCCCATAGCTTTGCGATGAGCATTGAGAATATGAAGGGACTGAAAATATGAAAATTCGTCATGCCGCAGCCAGTTTGGCTGCGCTTAGCGTAGCGCTTGCAGCGCCTCACGGCGCAGCTCTAGCAGATGATCACTCCGCAGTGGCCGCCACTGAGCCTGCGAATGACCTCCAAGAGCTGGTTGCCCAGGTTCAGGTTCCCTTTGAGAAATTTGAGCTTGAAAATGGCCTCACCGTGGTTGTTCATGAGGACCGGAAGGCCCCCATCGTCGGTGTAGCGGTATGGTATAATGTTGGTTCCAAGGATGAGCCCAAGGGCCTCACGGGCTTTGCTCACCTGTTTGAACACTTGATGTTCAATGGCTCAGAAAACGCACCAAACGATTACTTCCAATACCTTCAGGAAATGGGCGCGACCGATTACAACGGTACGACCAATTTCGACCGCACCAATTACTTCCAAACCGTGCCTCGCCCAGCGCTTGAGCGCGCTTTATGGCTTGAAAGCGACCGAATGGGCTATCTTCTGGGAGCGGTCACTCAAGGCAAGCTCGACAACCAGATCGGCGTTGTTCAGAACGAGAAGCGTCAGGGCGACAACCGTCCCGGCGGCCTTGTCTTCTACGAAATCCTCGAAACCATCTTTCCCGATGGCCACCCCTATCAGCACTCTGTTATCGGTTCGATGGCCGACATTGAAGCGGCAACGCTTGACGATGTCAAAGATTGGTTCCGTGACAAATACGGTCCCAACAACGCGACCTTGGTGCTTGCTGGCGATATCTCTGCTGAAGAGGCGCAGCCGCTGGTTGAAAAGTGGTTTGGACCCATCGCGCGCGGCCCCGTAAATACCCCTGCAGCAGCAGCGATCCCGACACTTCAGGAACCCGTACGCACTGTGATGCGCGATCAGGTCGCGGCGACATCAATTAACATGTATTGGCCCGCCCCCGGCATCACTTCGGAGGATCTCGCTGCGCTCAATATGGGCACGCAGATTCTGGGCGGACTGCTTTCAAGCCGCCTTGATCAGATTCTTGTGCGCGAAGAACAGCTTGCTGTTGGCGTTTCAGCAGGAAACTTCGATTTCCAGCGCGTCGGCCTCATCAGCGTAAGCGCCACGCTAAAAGACGGGGTTCAAGCCGAAGTGCTCGAAGCGCGTCTCAAGCAGCTGGTTGACTGGTACATTGAAACAGGTCCGACCGCTGAAGAGGTAGAGCGCGCGGCCACCAGCAATCTGGCTGGAACCATCCGCGGACTTGAGCAGGTCGGCGGCTTTGGCGGTAAGGCTGTGGCTCTGGCGCGCGGCGAAGTCCTCGCAGGGGACCCTGGCTTCGCCAAGCAACAACTGGAAGTGCTTGCTTCGATCACGCCTGAAACGATCAAGGCGGCAATGCAGGAGTGGATGACCAAGCCGGCGTTCACGCTTGTGCTTGAGCCAGGTGAACGTGATGCAAACTATCAGGAAGCCGCCAGCGTCACCGCAGGCGGCGCTGCGACTGAGCGTGACCGCGGTTCTGAGGAAGTCACGGTCTCGCAGGAACGCCCGGCTCCTGAAATCGCTTCTGTCCCGTCGCTTGATTTTCCGGACTTTGAGCGAGCAACACTCGCCAATGGCATGCAGCTCACCTACGCCAAACGCGATGCTGTTCCGGCAACCTATGTGACCATGTCCTTCAACGCAGGCACAGCAGCAGACCCGGTTGAGAAGCGAGGCCTCGAAAATCTCGCAGTCGGCCTGTTCGACGAAGGCACCGCCAGCTTGACCAGCCAACAGATTGCTGAAGAGCGTGAGAAGCTTGGGGTCACCATCGGCACCGGCGGTGGTGATGACCGGTCGAGCTTTACGCTCTCAGCCCTTTCCTCAAACCTTGCGCCCTCGCTTGCGCTGTTTGGTGACATCATTCGCAATCCTGCGTTCAACGAAACCGATCTTGCCCGTGTGAAAGCGCAGACAATCACCGGAATTCGTCAGCAAATGCGCTCGCCCCAAGGCATTGCGCGCCGCGCGATCGGTGTAGAACTGTTTGGTTCGGACACGCCCTATGGCGGCGTCGAAACACTTGAGAGCGTTGAAGGCATCACCCGCGATGATCTCATCGCCTTTAAGGAAGCCTGGATCCGCCCGGATAATGGCGAAGTTTTCGTGATCTCCAGCCTGCCGCTCGATACAGTGGTTGCGCAGCTCAACGAAGCCTTTGGCGATTGGGGAACGCCTACGACAGCTAAAGGCGAGAAGGACTTCTCCGCCATGCCAACTGAAGCGGAAGGCGGACGCATCGTTCTGATCAATCGCCCCAATTCACCGCAGAGCTTTATCTTCGCCGGGCAGATTACCCCGCTTGATGCCAGCGATCCGGCCTATGTCGATTTTGAGAATGCCAACAATTCGCTTGGTGGCAATTTCCTCGCGCGTCTCAACATGAACCTGCGCGAGACCAAGGGCTGGAGCTACGGCATTCGCGGTGGTCCACAGGCGCGTGAGAACACCGTGGTCTATGCCATTGGCGGCGGCGTTCAAGCCGACCGTACTGGCGACTCCATCGCTGAGATGATCCGCGAGACGGACGAATTCCTGACGGTGAACGGCGTGACCGATGAAGAACTCACGCGCAATGTCGCCAACTCGGTTGGCCTGTTGCCGGGGCGGTTTGAGACATCGCGTGCAGTGCTGGGAGCAATGCAGCAACTGGCTCTCTATGGCCGTCCTGACAATTACTTCGAAGAGCTGGTCGGCAAATATGAGGCGCAAACCACTGGCAGCCTTGATGCAGCCGCTCGCTCTGCGCTCAATGTCGATAAGTTCGTATGGGTCGTGGTTGGCGACGCTGAAAAGGTTCAGCCGCAACTCGAAGCGCTCGGCTTACCCGTCGAAGTGCGCGAGATGGAAGGCGCACAATTGGGCGGCTAAATTCTGCCCAACAGCCTTAGGACGCTACGGCATCTTGGGCACAAGCCAATGAAGACAAGCGGGCAAGGCCATCACCGGCTTTGTCCGCTTATTTTTTGGCCAAAGTTGACGCAGCGTTAGGTATTGAAAGCAGTCACATGACGTGTACAACTTGCCCCCAAGCCAAATGGCCGGGAGGGTCTTGGCTCCCGCAAGATAATAAGCGTTCATAAGGAGACTAGAAGATGTCTGTAGCTGGAACTTACAACACCACTGTCAAAAGCCCGATGGGCGATCAGAGCGGCACGCTCACCATCGAAGACAATGGCGATGGCACGTTCAAAGGCAATATGGCTGGCGGCATGGGCTCGATGGATATTGAGACTGGCACCATTGACGGCAATACGATCAAATGGTCGATGAACATGACTGTTCCGATGCCAATGACGCTCGATTGCGAAGCAACCGTTGATGGCGATGCGATCTCCGGTAACGTCAACGCGGGCGCATTTGGCGCGATGCCGCTGTCAGGCACGCGCGCTTAAGTCCGCAATAACTTATCAAAAAGGGGCCGCTGGGGATCTTTCTCCTGCGGCCCCTTTTTGTTTCACTGCACTGTGTTGTACTGCGCTATTCTGTCACGTCAGCGCTGGACATGCCTCTGTCATTGGCATCAGCGTCAAGCTCAAACGCATCTCCTGGCTGCCACCCCTCAGGCAGTATCCGATTCACAAGTCTTCCAAAGTAATTACCGAAGAACGCGGCATCCTCATACTCGACGGGCGTAAAGGAAAAACTGGCAAGGGCTCCGGGCGCTTCATCTGTAGCGAGAGGCTCCCCGAGACGCATGGTATCGGTCACCAGCCCGCGATCTGTGAGATCATCCGCTGTTCGAAAACCGGCCAGATCAGGCCAATAGGACAGCCCATTTTCAGTGGCGATGTAGTACGTGCCAAGGTTGTAAGCCTCACCTGCTTCAACCGTAAAACGCTTGCTTCCCCAGCAAAAGCAGGTGGAACGCGTACCGCCGATTACATAGGTGCCGGGTCTAACCCTCACGAGATAATGCCGGTAGTCCGCATCCTCAGATATGAAACGTTTCTCACGGATATAAACTGGACGTGACAGAGTCTTGGCAAAGGCTTTGGTCGAGCTTCCTTCACCGGCGAATTCATTCGCTTCAATATCAAACGGTGCGATCTGGATCGTGGGCCAAAGCGGTTTCTTGAGCGGCTCTTTCTCCTCGGTCCGCTCGGTCTTGACACTGCCCACAAGAATACCGAGCCCGATATTGGCGTTGATCTTCCAACGATGGTCAGAATGCTTCGCCATCCGCACCCACAAAAGTGCATGTTCCGCAGGCTGGCCCGCCGGGATCCGATTGGACTTGAACACTGTGGCTTTTTCCTGCGCGCCAGCCTGACCAGGCGCAATCATCAGCGTCGAGGTAAGGCAGACAAGCGCGGCGAGTACAGGTTTGATAAGCTTCATGGCACCGCCCTCCGCTCAGTCGAAATCGGAGTTGCTGCACGCACCGCGACGCGGGTCTTTGCTTCGTCCCAACCGCCGTTCCAAAGGCTATCCATTTCTGCTTCGGTAAGGCCGTACCGGGCATAGCCTTTCATCGCCATGCATTTGCGCATGACGGCGCGAAACATATTGCGTCTTTGGTTAGACCGCTGAATGCCGCCAAAAAGTCCAGCGACCCCGGCTTCAATTGCTCCAGGCGTATAGACATTGGGTCCACGAGGCGGCTGAACACGCGAACCATAGATGCTGCAAAACTCATAGTCCGCAGTGAAGACTTCTTCAGTCACCCCTTCTTTATGGAAGAAGAACCATTTGTAGTCATTTTTACCCAAGTCATCTTCAGCCAACGCCGGACTGACCAATAGCCCAGCGATTGCGAGCAAAAATCCTGCTCGTTTGAACATGCGCGATCCCCTTGCTGTTAGAGGCCGAGAACTAACCCGAGTAAAGACCGCGAGGCAAGAATATCAGGCCGCTCTAAGCGCCTGAGACGACTATTCAGAGACAGCGTCCAACTCAAACTTCATCAGCAGCGTCCGCTGAGACGCAGAAAAGTTGTCGTCCGAGACGATGTAGAGATACGTTTGGTCGGCCTCTTCGCGCACAGCGAGCCCTTCGAAGTTATCGAGGGTTAGCGGCGGCAGGAAGGTGGCAATCTCGCGGTGCGTTCCGTCGGGCCGGTAAGCGACAATAGCGGCCGTATTGCCCTGTGCCGGCGAGTAGCTGCGGAACAATACCAGTGCCGTGCCGTCGCTCAAGATATCTGCATCGGTTGGCACCGCGCCGCGATCACGAATCCCCGCGGGAGGCGAGGCATTGAGCGCAACAAGCTCGTCTCCGTCAAAACTGACGAGGCAATTGGGACGGTCAGGGAGTGGCACTCGCTCGACGCACAAGAGCTGCGTCCGAATGGACATTGCCATCGCTTCAAGCCCGCGATTGCTTTCAATTGAGCCGAATTCATCAATAAGATCGATCTCAACGCCAATCGCCTCTGCGCCTGGCTCACGATACGCCAAAAGGCGGTGGTTGCGCTCAAATCCCACGACCCAGCCCAAATCAGCTGCGGCAGTGACGCTTTCGCTATCTCCCGCTTCTTTGCCCGCCAGCGGTTCTCCATCGAGGCCAAGCATCGGGAGGGTCTCAATCGCCTCAATCGTGTGTATTCGATTCTTCTCCTCGGAAGTCTTGATTACGACCCAACGCGCGTCATCCGTTATAGCGATAAGTTGCTGTGTCTGCGCATCCCAGCGAAGCCCGGAGAGCCCACCAATATTCTGCCCCATGCGCGGGATATCAAGACCGCCCAGATACAGCAGGTCGCCAACCCGATCTAGCGACGGGTCATTCTCAGACAAAGGCACTTTCAACAGTTCAGTCCCATCGCGCGCGAAGGGATCATGCGAGTAAATGTAACCGCCAATCAAGAGCGCCGCGATAAGGAGCGGACCCCCAATGGCGATCCGCTGCAGCATATTTAGGCGAGTTTATCCTTGAGGATTTGGTTCACCACCTGCGGGTTGGCCTTGCCCTGCATCGCTTTCATGGTCTGGCCGACAAAGAAGCCAAAGAGCTTGTCCTTGCCCCCTTTGTACTGCTCGACCTTGTCCTGATTGTTCGCAAGGATATCGTCGATCGCCGCTTCAATGGCGCCAGTGTCAGAGACCTGCTTGAGACCTTCGGTATCAGCGATTTCATCAGGCTCGCGCCCTTCTTTAAGGACAATCTCGAAGATCTCCTTGGCCTGTGAACCAGAGATTTCGCTCTTGTCCTGCATCGCCAAGATCGCGGCTTGGCGTTCTGCGGTGGCATGGCTTGCGTCAGCCTCATCCCCTAGCGACTTGATCACTCCGGGAGCAACGGAAAGCGCCCAGTTAGCGACCTGTGTCGCGACCTTGGCCTCGGACTTGCCAATGGCGCCAGCCGCCGCGGTCAGTAGGGTCTCAAAGCGCGCAAAGGTCTCGACCTCGGCGGTGAGTTCGCGGGCGTTATAGGGCGTCAGACCAAGCTCCGCCTCATAACGCACCCGCTTGGCATCGGGCAGCTCTGGTAGGCTCGCGCGGCATTCTTCGAGGAACTCATCCTCAAGCACCAACGGCAGCAAATCGGGGTCAGGGAAGTAGCGATAGTCATGTGCGTCTTCCTTCGAGCGCATAGTGCGCGTGGTCCCGGTCGCCACATCGAAAAGGCGGGTCTCCTGATCGACCATGCCACCGCTTTCAAGCACATCGACTTGGCGGTTCGCCTCATACTCGATCACTTGCATGACAAAGCGGACAGAGTTCACATTCTTGGTCTCAGTACGTGTTCCAAGCTCCTCAGTCCCAGCGCGGCGAACCGATACATTAACGTCAGCGCGCATGGAGCCTTCTTCCATATTGCCATCGCAAGAGCCGACATAGCGCAGGATGCTGCGGAGCTTCCTCACATAGGCACCGGCCTCAGCGGGGGAACGCATATGCGGCATGGAGACGATCTCCATCAGCGCAACACCCGAACGGTTAAGGTCAACATAGGACATGGTCGGGTGCTGATCATGCATCAGCTTACCCGCATCCTGTTCGACGTGAATGCGCTCAATCCCGATGGTCTTGTCTTCAGGGATACCGTGCTTCTCATCGGCCTCGATCAAGAGCGAGCCCTCACCCACAATCGGGTGATCGAGCTGGCTGATCTGATAGCCTTGCGGAAGGTCAGCGTAGAAGTAGTTCTTGCGATCAAACCGGCTCCACGCGTTGATCTGCGCCTCAATCGCCATGCCAGTGCGCACCGCCTGACGAATGCACTCCCGGTTGGGCACAGGCAGCATGCCGGGCATGGCAGCATCGACGAGGCTGACTTGGCTGTTGGGCTCCGCACCAAAGGCGGTCGAAGCGCCTGAAAAGAGCTTTGCATTGGAGGTCACCTGCGCGTGGACCTCAAGGCCGATTACGACCTCCCATTCGCCGGTTGCGCCCTGGATACGGTAATCACTCATCATTCGTCTCTTTGCCAGTTGTCTTCGGGTCAGCAATCACTTTGCCATCCGGCCCAAACCGCGCTTCGCCATGGTCGACATT
>JBCDKX010000116.1:0-10332 GCA_038746055.1 Pseudomonadota bacterium | reverse complement strand
CCGCCGCCAACTTGACCAGCGCCCCCAAGAATATTTGCAGAACCGCGCTCAAGACCCGAACCCAGGCCCGTGAATATCGCTGTCATCTACCCCTCCGAAAACGAATTCGTCGGGCACATCTGCACATGCCCTATCTATAGGTCCGAAGGATCAGCAGTTTGTTTAGCATTTTTTTGAGAGATGCACGGCCCCGCTAAGAAACTCCAGATTTACCCCGGGACTCCGAGCAGAGCAGCAGTCAACCGTGCTCGTGGATATTGACAGATCTGAGGTAATGTATTGTAGGTGAAGGCGGACATGGTCTTTATGTCGCTAATTCAACCAGAAACTCTGCAAAATATGTGCGATTTTGGCGTCAGCTGCAGCGACTGATATAACTTCGCTCCAATCAGGCTGACACTCAGGGCAAATGCGCGACGGAACTGAGCAATCTAAGCATTATGTCTTGCTTACATCAGTGCTTGGCGCCGTCTGACGATGGCTAACTTACCAAATCACCTTGCTTTGAACTCGATATGCAGCTCCTTCAGGGAGCGCAGCAAGAAGTGGGGATGATAGGTGAAGTCATTCTTGCCGTCAGCGAACCACATGTCCTCAAATCTGTCGACCACGGAAGTGAAGCCCCAGATGAGCTCTCGCCGCGCCAGTGGCGCTCCGAGGCAATGGTGAGTTCCGGAACCGAATGCCATGTGTGCTCCCGCCTTCTTGCGATCCAGATCCAGTCTCTCAGGACACTCAAAGGCGCGTTCATCGCGATTGGCCGCAGCATAACGGATATTGATGATCGCTCCTGCTGGGATCGTTTCCCCGCCCAACTCTACATCCTCGTGCACGAACCGCATGAGGCTTTGCACCGGGCTTTCCAACCGCAGAACCTCCTCGACAAAGGTCTTCATATAGCGATCCGGATCGCTTTTGAGCTGATGCCAAACGTCCTTGTTCTCTATCAGCAATTTCATGCCAGCTGCGAGCGCATTCGTAGTCGTCTCGCTGCCACCAACAAAAGTATCCGCCATCATTTCAGCATGCAATTCGTTATCGTTCAGCGGGCGACCCCATTCGGCAATGACCGAGTTGACCAGCACAGAGATCAAGCTCTCATCCGGGTTGGCGCGCAACCGTTCGAAGATGGGTTGAAAATAGTGTTGCGCCTCGATTTCGCGATCCACCATTTCCATGTGCTTGTCTTCGGGCAGCATCATGGAAATGCGATGGAAGAAGGCATCCGTCCAGCCTTTGATGCGCCACATGTCTTCACGAGCGGCGCCCATCTGTTCGCCAATGATGAAAAGCGGCATTGGAATCGCGAACTGGCGCACCCAATCGCAATGACCATCGTCTAGAAAGCCGTCGATCAACTCATAGGCCAGCCCTTCAACGTGCGGATCAATCTCTTTGATCTTGGACGGCTTGAATGCCTGATTGAACATTGCGCGCATTTGCTTGTGTTCAGGATCATCTCGCCCGGCGAGGGTTGGTGCTGGTAACCAGCCATTCTCCTCAAACCGTTCGGCGATTTTCTCCCCTCGCTCCTGGTCGATTGGGCTTGTGCGCATTGCCCCGCTTTTGGCAGTGCTCGGAAAGCGGGCCGGGTTGGTCAGTACTTCGCGAACATGGTCATAGCGGCTCACCACATACATAGGTGTGCCTGGGATGTTGTAGATCGGTGCCTCATCGCGAAGCTGTTTGTAGGCATCATAGGGGCAGCGCTGCACTTCAGGATCAAACAGATTTACAGCAATGCTTTTATCGGATGGGGCGGCCTGTTCACTCATATCAGCGTACCTCAATCATCTCTTCGCCCCATGGAGCGATCGCTTCCGCATTTTTGAAGGCCTCCGGTAATTCTTCCGTCATTTGCCACGTAGCTGCGAGGCGACCGAAGCCAACGAAGAACGCGCATGTCATGCCAAGCTCAACGATCTGCTCGGTACTGAAATGCTGGCGCAATTCATCATACATCGCATCGTCGATCGAAAGATGATCGGTTGCCATTAACTCGCCAAACCGGATCGCTGCCTTCTCCGCATCGGTTAGCTCCTTGGCTTCCTGCGGACGTTCAAGCGAGCATACGAGCCCTTCGGTCACTCCGTCTTCGACACCGTCCGAATAGCGAATAGCCATGCAAGAGCGGCATTGATTGAAGAACGCGATCCTAAGACGCACCAACTCTACCAGCCGATCAGACAATTTCCGGTTCATCTTGAGCGCTCCGCCAAAGGTCATCAGTCCAATCGCCTGTTCCGGGCAGTGCGCAAAAAAGCGTGTAAGGCCTTGTTCGAGGCCGGTCATTTCCTTGGGATTGAGCATTTTTTGGATCCGCTCATCCCATTGCTTTGGTTCAAGTTTTTCGATCCGGCTCATGTTTTTCTTCCAAACCTCTCAAAATGAATTGTTTCATATTCGGCAGGTCTACTGGACACTTCAATTGTCAAAAATGCATAGTTTCGATGAGTTTTGATGCATAAATTGCCAGTCAGAGGGTGGCTTGATGGGAGATATCAGCAACGCGGCAACAGAGGCGGTAGGATGTCCACGCAGCTTGGGCGAAGTCGATCTTTTTGGGTCGGGTGCGCAGGCATATTGGTATCCCGCCTACGAAATCCTGCATCGCGAAGCGCCCGTACACAAAATTCCCGACGAAGGGATCACACCCGGGACCGATGCATACATTCTTACTAAGCACGCCGATATCAAACGCGTGGTCCGCGATGCGGAACGCTTTCCGCCGTTGCTCAAACTCTTGGTTCAGCAGATCGAACAGTCTGGGCGGTTGCCAACTGCGATGCCTGATATTGATGCAATGATCGCTTCCATTGCGACTTTGCGCCCCGATGAGGTTTTATGGCGCCAACATCGCAAACAACTGACCGATCCCTGGGTTGGCCCAGGCGCTATTCGGCACAACGAAATGATCACTGCTCATATCGACGATCTTATAGCTGGCTGGATTGATCGCGCCTCAGCAGGTGAAGCGGTGGATTTTGTTGCCGAGTTCGCTCGTCCCTTGCCGCAGCGCGTCATGGCGAGCATACTTGGATTGCCTAAAGAGGACATTCCCCAGCTAGAGACATGGGGCAACGCGCAGGTCATGTCCTATGTTATCGGCAAGACGCACCGGAACATTCTCACTCCCGAGCAGACAGAAGAGAAGTTTCGAATTCTGGCGGGCTTCAAACAATATGTGGCGGATAAGGTGAAGGAGAAACGCAAACGCCCTGACGATGCGATGATAAGCTTTCTGTGCGAGGTCGAATACGAAGCCCTGGAGCGCAAGCTCACCGATGATGAGATCAATGGCATCGTCTACGCGATGGTCATTGGTGGGCTCGAAACAACCCAATATGCTATCGCGGAACAGGCTCAAATCATCTGCGATGGTGTCCAAAATAAGAACGGTGCACATGGGCACCATGACCTGTTTTCAACGCTCAAGCAGGATCGCTCGCTGATCCGCACATTTATCGAAGAAGGGATGCGCCTGAGGTCTCCCACACAAGGCCTCTCCACGCGTATGTGTAGCCAGGACGAGGTGTTTCAGGGTGTGGAAGTGCCAGCCGGCTCACAGCTTCATCTGCGCTGGGCTGCGGCAAATATCGATGAAGATGAGTTCGACGACCCGCTTGAAATCAAACTCGATCGGCGTGCGGCGACCCGGCATCTTGCGTTTTCACAAGGCCTGCGATCCTGCCCCGGGGCCAATCTCAGCCGCATAGAGCAGATGATTGCCTGGAATCGCCTGCTCGATCGCTTTCATGCGATGGCCTACGCCCCCGGCAACTCATTTGAGCGCCAGCCTGGCATAATGCTCGGCACCAATGCGCTGTATCTTCACCTAACCACAGCACCAGAGGAGCATGTCTGATGACGACACTGCTTGCGCATATAACGATCAAACCGGGCAAAGAGGCAAAGTGGGAAACGGTCATTGAAGATATGGTGGCACAGACCTTCTCCACCGAGGATGGTGTAATCCGATACGAATATTGGAAAGGTCAAGAAGACCGCCGCTATTATTGCCTTCTGTCTTTCAAGGACAAGCTGGCATTCTACCACCATCAGATGTCCGATCATCATGAAAGCCATGATTTTGCTGATGTGTTGGAGGATATCAAACTGGAATATGTGGATCCCGTCTCAAACGCAGGCGGTGGGTTACCATCCACAGTGGATGCACCGCTTCCAGCTGACGCGACCGATGATCAAAGGACAGCGCAAGAGCTCTTCCCTCTTAGCGTTCCGGCCTGGTGGAGCGCGCGAAAGTGACTGAGGCCGAAAAGCTGGCTGCGTTATTCGCGAAGCAGGAGATCACCGAACTGCTCCAGCGCTACGCGCGGACGCTCGACTGGCTTGATGATGAGGGACAGGCGCAATGTTTCTGGCCCGACGCCGATGTCGACTACGGCTTCTTCAAAGGGAGTGCCGCCGAATTCCTACCTATTGTCATGCAAATCGAACGCGACAGCGTGCGGCGCTGGCATATGCTATCACCGCCGTCGATCGACCTGAAAGATATCACTACCGCAGAGGTTGAGAGCTATGGCATTGCAGCGGCAGTGAAACCTGATGTCGAGGGGGTGTTGGCTGGCAATATGTATGGTGGGAGATATCTCGACACATTTGAGCGGCGCGAAGAAGCCGGGGCGCCGCAATGGCGGATTTCAGCGCGGACATACGTTCTTGAATGGAGAGTGCCGTTGGATGACCAGCCTTCGGACGAACCCGATCCCAAATTTGCCTTGCCCATCCTACAGATTATCAAAAGCGGGCATCCTATGTATCGGGAGATGTGATCCTGTGCCGTCCAATAATCGCCTTTGTCCAGCGGTGAGTTGGCTCCCCTCGGGCAGGTTGAGTATCCTTGGGAGAGCGGTACAACGCCAAGCCTGTAGTTTGGTTTCGGTGCTTGCGGCCAAGCCTTGTTACGGCTGCTTCTGGAGATGAAGGCGGAGGTTAGCGAGAGGGAGCAGTTTTAAACCGAGGGTCCTATATGCCACATCGACAATCCTATTTGAGAGCGTCGGCAAGCACGTTAGCGTTGTAGAGGCTGTTCTGTGAGGCATGAGTGAAATTCGGGCCGGAGTACATATGCTCTTGCAATGCGACAAGGTCGTTTCGTAACCCTGCCTCTCCAGCGTTTATCCTTTGTCGCAGATCACCCATTTCGCGCGAACGAGCGACAAGCCAATTGCGTAGGCCCTCGTGGCTTGCCCGATGCAGCCGTTCATAGATCACCTGCGCTTGGCTCTGACCGCTGGATAGGAGGAGCGCTGCTACATCGCTCTCCCCGATGCTCATCCTGTGCGTGGCTTGGTCAATGGTCGTTCGGAGGTCGCCAAAGTCCTTCTCCAGGTTGCGCGCTATGCTGAGCTGCTCTTGATCGCTGCCCGAAAGGCGTAGGGCCCTTACATAAATGGCCATTAGAGAGATGACCTTTGGCGAAACCACTTCTCCGGAGAATTCGCCTACGACGATCGTGGCGAGGAAGGCCTCGAGCTCGCGGCTTTCCATGTTGTGGGCGATTTTCCCAGCCTTGGTAAGATCGGGGATCGTGATGGGATCAAAGACCTTATTACCTAGCGACTCGCTGAAAAAGCTGTGTGTTGTATCAGCTGTTCCTGGCTCACCCGAAATGGCCGGAAACAGGAAATGCGGATTATCGGTTCCGTTCACATGGCATGAGTGACACGAAATGCCCGCCTTAGCTGCCTGACCTCCGAGCAAGAGCGGAGCTTTGAAAAGAAACTCCCCTGCCAGCAAATCATCGCGCAATGCCTCTTGCGACTCATAGCCTATCGACAAATCGCTGCTCAAAGCTGCGGTAAAGAGCGCTTCACGATCAACATATTGCTCTGCCGAAAGCGCCTCCAACTGCCCACTATCGACGAGCCAGGCAGTCTCACGCAAATTGACTTGCGAAGATCCTGCCCCGCATGCCGAAAGGCCAAGCATGGCACCCGCAAAAGCTATCAGGACTGCGCTTTTTCTATCCAAGTGCGCAGTTCCTCAGCCTCGAAGCAACCAAAATCACAAAGCGCATCAAGCTTCGCCAAGTTGGCTTTGGCACCGGCGATATCGCCGCGCTCGACCTTCAACTCGCCGTAATACTCGAGCGCGCCGAGGTGATTAGGTGCCACCGCTAGTGCCCGATCATAGTAGGCTTGTGCCACATCAAATCGGCCCAGCTTGCGATTGGCGAAGCCTTGATAGGTCAGGATATCCGGGTGCGGACCGAAGGCCAAAGCTGCCTTACGAAGGTGATGCAGTCCCTCCTCTTGCTCGCCGCGGTTGATCGCGCTGACAGCCTGATAATACAGGGCATCTTTGGCGCTTAAATCGGCGAACGCTTTGAGCGAAGGACCAAGGCTGGCTTGGGCTTCGCCTCCCATGGCGCTCTTCACCGCGGCGACGGACTGTGCGAGGAGAGCATTATCTGCGCAAGAACCGCCGCACTGCTCTTTAAGCGCAGTCAGTTCGACAAGCATTTCCTGCGCATCCTCTACGCGCTTGAGCTCGATGTAGGCGAGCGCCAAATCGCGCTTCGCCTCGATCCGATCAGGTGAATATTTCACCGCATTTTCAAGTGGCTTGCGTGCTCGTTTTGCATTTCCAGCCTGCATGTATGAGAGGCCAAGCAGATAATGAGCCTCACCATTGCGACGTGCAACGCGGGTGACCTTCTTGAAATGGCGCACGGCCTGATCAAAATCGCCTGCATTGTACGCGGCCACACCCTGACGATACTCTTCTGCGGGATCATATTGCGGACCGCTGGCGCTTGGAGCAGCACCGCCTCCACCGCCGCCTCCAGCAGCTGCAACAAGCGAAACTGGCGCAGCGATGATGCCACCTACTAGCATAAGCGCAGTTGCAAGTTTTGCTGGTTGGAAGCGTTTCGTCATTGCTGTTTTCTCCATAGCGGTAAATCCTCCGTCATAAATACGTTCGAAGGCGAACTTTGGTTACCAACTGCTCGCAGATAATAACGCGCGTCGCTCCATTAGGTTCATCTGTTGAAAGATTCTTCCGCAATATGCCTGCTATTGCGTAGTCTCCACTCTTTGCGAAGAGTTTCCAATCATCATCAAACTGGTCCCTTGTAGAGCACACTTGGTCCCGTACTTCGTGTCGGCTTCTAGGGATTACCAAATGCATTTCTTGCGTCTGGTGCTGGGGGTGTGAAAGCGGCCATACATTCTTGGCGGTCATTCCGCAGACGGATAACATGGTTTATGTTGCTCAACTGAGTGATGCTTGAATTTGCTCAGAGAACTCTGACCGATACCCTGCCGCCCTCACCTCCATCTCAGCACTCAGTGCTTGAAACCTGGCATTATTGTTTAATGGCGCGAATATCGGACGGCGAACCAGACGCATGAAAACGTGGCCGTTCTCAAATGCAGCCTCGAGCCAATCGACCGCTCGATCCTGATTGCCGCGCAACAGCTCGACACCTGCGCCTGCGACAAACGCATCGCGGGATTTGGTGTTGTCAGGTGTCAGCCCCTCAAGACGCCGCTCGATCTTGCGCAAGATAACTTCACCATCGGGATCATCGCCATTAACTAACACATGCGCCCAAATCAGCGCCCAAGTAGCCTCGTGCATGCCTAAGTCGGCGGGTCCAGTCACTTCGAGAGTTGCCACTGCATTCTGCACATGTGGTAGGGCAGCGTCGAGATCGCCTAGAAAGTAATACATTGCTCCCCTACCATCACCAGACCCATCGAACGTTGGCGCTTCGGTAAGGAAATCCTCAACAGCTTCCCGATCGCCAAATTGCGCATCGGTAAACGCTTTATACACCGGGTTTCCGCTAGCTAATTGATAGGCTTCATCGTCCATTCCGACATCGAGGTAAAACTGCGAGAGAATGGACTGCAGTTCAAAGCTGTCGGGGCTGATATTTGAAGCGGTCAGCAAGAGTCTGTGCCCAGCGCTGTAATTGCCCGATCGTATTTCCATTTCCGCCATGGAGAGCTGAGCAACGATCGTTTCGCCATTCCATTGCATATTGGTTTTGGCCACTTCGGTGGCGGTTTCGAGGGTTCCCGTTTTGAATTCTGCTTCAGCGAGGCGAGCCAGGACAGCGGGATCCAGTGGGTCGACTTTCTCCGCACGCCTCAAGAAATGAAGCTCTTCCTCATAGCGACCCAACCCGGCATAAGCGGCTGCCAGACGCTATAGCGCGTCCGAGTTCTGCGGCGAAGCGGCAAGCGCGCGTTGAAACAGTCCAATCGCTTTTTGCCGGTTTGCGTTATAGGAGGCGACGGCCCCGGCAGCGATCAAAGCCTCTAGATCGTCGGGTGAAAGACGCATCGCAATGGCGACATTTTCTTCCATCAGCGTAAGTGAACGATCGCGCGGCATTCCGCCAAATCGGCGTGTCAAATCGTAGGCTTGAGCAAGAGCGCTGTAAGCCAGGGCGTAGTCCGGGTCCTCAACTATGGCCGCGTCCAGATTTTCAATTGCTGATTGCAAAGCTTCCGGGGATTTCATCCGCATGAACGCCTCTGCGCGCAAATAGAGATCATATGCTTTGGTGGATTGCGTCGACACTCTTTCTGGCGGGGACTGCAGTCGCCCAAGCATCTCGACGGCTATGGCGCTCACTATCTCGTCTTGAATACGCAAAAGATTGGCAGCATCGAGAGGTCGGTTGTACGTCTGTGTCCAGATGGTTGCGCCGCTTGCAATTTCTATCAACTCCACAGAAACGCGGATGGCGACGCTGATGATCCGCAGGATGGCACGGTTGCGAGCGACAATGGCGGCGATGATGACAATCTTGCCTGCGGTGTCGCTTCTGATGCCGACGGCGAGCGATCAATGGCTTTAGGCTCCTTTTCAGAGGCACAGGGCGATGACTCGATCGCCATCGGTCACGACTCGACCGCTCGGGACAACGAATCGATTGCGATTGGCCAAGCTGCCGACGCGAGCGGGATTGGCAGTGTTGCGCTGGGCACCGACAATTTCGCGGTCGGCGACGGGGCCATCGCTATCGGCAACAGCTCTCAGGCGATTGGCGATCAAGTTATCGGTATCGGCGAAAATGTGCGCGGAGCCGGCGTTTTGTCGGTTGCGATTGGATCGATTGCGAGAACCGGTGGGTTAGGATCAATTGCCATTGGCAGCGACACGGCCGGTGACGTGGACACCGATGGCGCACACGCATCGGAGGATCGCGCGATCGCCATTGGATCGGACAGCTTCGCCGGAGCAGTAAGAGCGGTTTCTATTGGTGCAGACTCTGACGCAAACGCGGGCAGCGCTGTAGCGTTGGGCACAAGCTCCCAAGCGCTCGCAACCAACGCAATAGCGGTCGGACGCGCGGCGCTTGTGACGCAAAATAACGGTGTCGCAATCGGTAATGTGGCTCAGGCAAACGGATTAAGAGGCGTCGCGGTGGGCAATTCAAGCCGCGCCAGCAATCAAGATTCGCTTGCACTGGGGGCTTCGGCGCAGGCAAGCGCTAACAACGCCGTGGCACTGGGCGCGGGCTCCTCTGCTACAATCGCGAACACGGTCTCAGTCGGCACCACTTCTGCGCAACGCCGGATCGTCAATGTAGCCGATGGCACAGGGGCCAACGATGCGGTAAACGTCTCGCAGCTCAATACCGCCATTTCAGGCGTATCGGCGGGCGGTGATCCCAATTTCGTATCCAGTTCAACCGGTGCAGTTCCAACAACAACCGGCGCAGACGCAGTGGCAATCGGTGGAGCCGCAAGCGCCAGCGCGGACAATTCGGTTGCCTTGGGTGCGGGATCCACCGCCACCATTGCCAACACGGTCTCGGTCGGTTCTTCGAGCACACAGCGCCGGATCACAAACGTAGCCTCTGGTACAGGGACGACTGACGCGGTGAACCTTGGGCAGCTCAATGCTGTGTCGGATGCAGCTGATGCTGCCCAGAGCGATGCAACCCAGGCCCTCACAAACGCCGCGACGGCGCAAACAGATGCCACTAGCGCCGCTAGCCTTGCCAATGATGCAATCACCGACGCCTCCAACGCGCAGGCAGACGCCGACCAGGCCCTGCTCGATGCAGCCGACGCTCAAGCAGATGCCGATGCCAACGCCGCCGAGCTGGCCTATTTTGACGTCAACTCAACCGGGTCGGGTGCGGTCGCGACGGGTACTGATGGGATCGCTATTGGCCAAGGAGCTTTGGTGAGTTCGGGTGCAACCAACAGCATCGCGATCGGCAATGGCGCCAGCGTTTCAATCAATGTCACCAATTCTGTGGCATTGGGCGCTGGATCGGTAGCTAGCCGCAACGATACGGTTTCGGTCGGCGCTGCGGGTTCAGAGCGCCAGATCACCAAT